>JBBQRV010000029.1:0-22840 GCA_038214475.1 Propionibacteriales bacterium
CGCGATGATGTCGTTGCCGCCCGCGGCCCACATCAGGCCGTAGAACGTCATCAGCGAGACCATCGTGGCCGTGCGCGTGGGCGCGTTGCGGGGCCGCTCGAGCAGGTGGTGGTTGCGCTTGTCCTGGGTGATCCAGGACTCGATGAACGGCAGCATCAGCAAGATGGTGAACATCAGGCCGGGCAGCACGATGATCGGCAGGAACACGTTCCACGACAGGGTGTGGCCCCACAGGTGGGTCTCCCAGCCGGGCATGATCCGCCGGGCGCCGTCGGGCCCGCCCATGTACCAGTCGGGCTGGGAGCCCGCCGTCACCTTCGACGGGTCGTAGGGCCCGAACTTCCAGACCGGGTTGATGGTGAGCAGGCCACCCATCAGGGAGGTCACGCCGAAGACGATGAAGAAGAACCCACCCGCCTTCGCGGCGTACACCGGCAGCATCGGGTAGCCCACGACGTTGTCGTTGGTGCGTCCGGGGCCGGGCCACTGGGTGTGCTTGTGGTAGACGAGCAGCAGCATGTGCGCCGCGATCAGGGCCAGCAGGAGGCCGGGGATCAGCAGCACGTGCACGGTGTAGAGCCGCGGGATGATCGAGTCACCCGGGAACTCGCCGCCGAAGAGGAAGAACGACATGTAGGTGCCGACCACCGGCATCGACTTCATGAAGCCGTCGGCCGCCCGGATGCCGGTGCCGGAGAGCAGGTCGTCGGGCAGCGAGTACCCGGTGAAGCCCTCGAGCGTGCCGAGCAGGAGCAGCAGCGATCCGATCACCCAGTTGAGCTCGCGCGGCTTGCGGTAGGCGCCGGTGAAGAACACCCGCATCATGTGCACCATCATCGAGCCGACGAAGAGCATCGCGGACCAGTGGTGCATCTGCCGGATCAGCAGTCCGCCACGCACGTCGAAGGAGATGTCGAGGCTGGAGCGGTAGGCCTCTGACATGGGGATGCCGCGCAGCTGGGCGTAGGAGCCCATGTACTCGACCTCGGCCATGCTCGGGCGGTACCACAGCGTCAGGAACACGCCGGTGAGCAGCAGGACGACGAAGCTCCACAGTGCGATCTCGCCGAGCATGAACGACCAATGGTCGGGGAAGACCTTGCGCAGGTTCTTCTTCGCCAGCGAGGCCAGGCCGAGGCGGTCGTCGGCCCACTCGGCCGCGGCCGCGCCCTTGCTCGGCTTCTTCGCGGTGGCGGCCGTCTTGGCGTTGGTGTCCGCGACCTTCGAGAAGTCACTCATCATCCACGCTCCCAGAAGCTAGGCCCGACCGGTTCGGTGAAGTCGCTCTGCGCCACCAGGTAGCCCTCGCCGTCGACGGCCAGCGGGAGCTGCGGCAGCGACCGGTTGGCCGGGCCGAAGATGACCCGGCCGGCGTCGGAGAGGTCGAAGGTGGACTGGTGGCAGGGGCAGAGCAGGTGGTGCGTCGTCTGCTCGTTGAGGGAGATCGGGCACCCGACGTGGGTGCAGATCTTGGAGTAGCAGACGATCCCGTCGATGGCCCAGTTGTCGCGGCCGGGGCCGGGCTTGTTCTCGCTGGGGGCCATCCGGTGCAGGATCACCGGGCCCTTGGCCTTCTGCACCTGCAGGTCGACGCCGTCGAGCTCGGGGTAGCCGTTCTCCTCGGTAGGGAACAACGCCTCCGGCTCGGCGTTCAGCAGGTCGCCGATGACCATGTCGGAGACGTGGATCGGGGTGCCGACGACGTCCTTGACGATCCGCATCCCCGGCTCCCAGATGGTGTGGTAGAGCTTGTCGCCGGGCAGCGGACCGAGGTCACGCAGCCCCACCACGAGCGGTACGCCGACCAGGCCCACCGCGCCGAGCATCATGTTGCGCACCAGCGGCCGACGTCCGATCCCGGACTCCGAGACGCCCTGGTCGAGCGCGGCCAGCGTCTCGGCCCGGTCCTCGTCCGACGACCGTGCCGGGTGCCGCATCTCGACGATCTCGTGGTCGGCCATCAGCTTGCGGGCGAGCTGGATGATCCCGACGCCGATCAGCAGGAGCGCGAAGCCGAGGCTGAGCCCGAGGAAGACGTTGGAGGCGCCGAAACCGGCCACCACGGTCGGGTCGTCGCCGATCTTGAAGGCGAAGTAGGAGACGACGAAGAGCACCGTGCACACCATGGACAGGCCGAACATCGCGGCGACCTGACGCTCGGCGCGGCGCTCGGCCTTCTCGTCGACGTCCGTCGGGCGCCAGGTGTGCGCCGGGAGCCCTGGGTCGGGCATCTGGTCGACGGAGCCGTCCGTCGTCGAGACGGGCAGGTTGTCGTGGTTGTCGCTCACGCGTCCACCTTCTCCTTGCTCGATCGGGTCGTGTGGGCCGCGATCCACACCGCGAAGCCGACCAGGCCACCGATACCCACCAACCATGCTGCCAGACCCTCGGTGACCGGTCCGAGACCGCCGAGGCTGAGGCCGCCGTACTCGGGGGTCTCACGCAGCGACTGCAGGTAGAGGATGACGTCGCGCTTCTCGTCGGGCGAGAGGTTGCCGTTGGAGAAGACGTCCATCTGTCCCGGGCCGGTGAGCATGGCCTCGTAGATGTGCTTGGGCGTGGTCTTGGTCAGGTTGTAGGCGATCTTGCCCTCGGGCATCGCGCCGCCGTTGCCGCCGAAGTTGTGGCAGGCGGTGCAGTTGGTGAGGAAGATCTGGCCGCCGCGGGAGACCGCGGCCTCCTTCTCCGCGTCGCTCAGGCCGGCGCTGGAGTAGTCACCCTCCGCGGGCACCGCGGGGCCGGGGCCGAGCGAGGAGACGTACGCCGCCAGCGCGTCGATCTCGTCCTGGCTGTAGACGACCTTCTTGGGCGGGATCTGCTGCCCTGGCTGGGTGGCGGGCATCCGGCCGGTGCCGACCTGGAAGTCGACCGCTGCCGGACCGACGCCGACCAGCGACGGGCCGAACTGCTGCTTGCCGTCGTTGGTGAGCTGGCCCTGCCCGTTCCGACCGTGGCAGAACGAGCAGCCGACGAGGAAGAGCTGGCGGCCGGCGGCGACCTGGTCGGCGTCGTTGGCCTGGCTCTCGGCCGTGGCCGGGGAGAACGCGGCGAACAGCCCGCCGGTGAGCAGGAGTCCGAACAGCATCACCAGCAGCCCGGCGACGCGGCTGCGACGGTAGCGGGAGAGGCGGCCGGCGGAGCGGTTCAAGAAGCGCACGATGTCAGTCCTGGTCTCGTCCGGGTCGGGGGGTCTACTTGATCAGATAGATGGTCGCGAACAGGGCGATCCACACCACGTCGACGAAGTGCCAGTAGTACGACGTCACGATGGCGCTCACCGCCTGCTCGTGGGTGAACCTGCGGGCGAGGAAGGTGCGCCCGAGCACGAAGAGGAAGGCGATCAGCCCGCCCGTGACGTGCAGGCCGTGGAAGCCGGTGGTGAGGTAGAACATCGAGCCGTACGCCGAGTCCTGGATGGTCACGCCCTCGTGGATGAGGGCGGCGTACTCGGTGGCCTGGCCGGCGATGAAGACCGCGCCCATCACGTAGGTGAGCACGAACCACTCACGCAGGCCCCACTGCCGGAAGTTCAGCACCGAGCCGGCGCGCCCCACCTGGCCGCGCTCGGCGGCGAAGACGCCCATCTGGCAGGTCAGCGACGAGAGCACCAGGATCGTGGTGTTGGCGGACGCGAACGGCACGTTGAGCATCTCGGTGTTCTGCGCCCAGAGATCCTGGCTCAGCGAGCGGATCGTGAAGTAGCACGCGAACAGGGCTGCGAAGAACATCAGCTCGCTCGAGAGCCAGATGATCGTGCCCACGCTCACCATGCTCGGACGGTCGTGATGCCCGTGCAGGCGGGAGGCCGGAATGACTGTTGTGGTCGCCACGGGAGCCATTATGTCTGGGAGTTGGCTGAGAGGGCACCCCACCCCCCTTGGTGTCGGGGTCATAAAGTTCACATCGTGCTGATGTCCGTTCCCGACCTGCCCCGATTCACAATCGCACGCGCTTTCACGGCCTGGGAGCTCGACCCGTTCCTGTTCGTCGTGACGGTCTGGGTGACCGGGCTCTACGTCCTCGGCGTGGTCGCCCTGAGGCGCCGCGGCGACCACTGGCCGGTGGGTCGCACCGTCGCCTTCGTGGGGCTCGGGATGGGCAGCTTCTACTTCGCCACCTCGTCGGGTCTGGGCACCTACGACACCACCCTGGTGAGCGTGCACATGGTGCAGCACATGATCCTGGCGATGGTGGTGCCGCTCTTCCTGGCGCTGGGGGCTCCGGTCACGCTGGCACTGCGCACCCTCCCGGCCCGCCCCCGGGGCTGGCTGCTGGCGCTGCTGCACTCCCGCCTCGCCCGGGTGCTGTCGTTCCCGCCGTTGACGCTGATGCTCTACGTGATCTCCCCGTGGGCGCTGTACTTCTCCGGCTGGTACGAGGCGTCGCTGCGCTCGACCTACGTGCATGAGATGACGCACGTGCACCTGGTGCTGGTGGGTGCGCTGTTCTTCTGGCCGCTGATGGGGATCGACCCGATCCCCGGCAAGGTCGGCTACCCGTTCCGAGTGCTGCTCACCGTGCTCACGCTGCCCTTCCACGCGTTCCTGGGCATCACCATCATGGGCGGCACCACGCTGCTCGGGGGCTCCTGGTACCCCGACCTGCATGCCGGGCCGATGGGCAGCTGGTTGCCGGCGCCGCTCGACGACCAGCACCTCGCCGGCGGGATCCTGTGGGGGAGCGGCGACCTGATCGGGCTGGTCTTCTTCGGGGTGCTGTTCACGCAGTGGGTCCGCTCGTCGATGCGCGAGGCGGTGCGCGAGGACCGGCGTCTCGACCTGCTGGACGCCCGGGCTCGGCGCGCGGCGGCCAGGGAGTAACCTTCTCGCCGTGACTGACAAGCCGTTGAAGGTGCTCGTCTACAGCGACGACGTCGACACCCGCCAGCAGGTGATCCTCGCCCTCGGACGCCGCCCGCACCCGGACCTGCCCGAGCTCGAGTACGTCGAGGTGGCCACCGAGCCCGTCGTGCTGCAGCAGATGGACTCCGGCACCGTCGACCTGGCCATCCTGGACGGTGAGGCCGTGCCCGCCGGTGGGATGGGGATCGCCAAGCAGCTCAAGGACGAGATCTACCGCTGCCCGCCGGTGATCGTGCTGACCGGACGTCCCCAGGACGCCTGGCTGGCCACCTGGTCGCGCGCCGAGGCCGCCGTACCGCACCCGATCGACCCGATCCAGCTCGCCGAGGCCGTCATCTCGTTGCTGCGCGCCCGCGCGGGCGTGTGACCGCACCGTCGCGATGACCCACACCTGGCCCGAGGTCCTCACGACCCTGGTGGCCGGCGAGGACCTCGCCGCCGAGCAGTCGGCCTGGGCGATGTCGGAGGTGCTCGCGGGCGAGGCCACGCCCTCGCAGATCTCCGGATTCGCGGTGGCCCTGCGTGCCAAGGGCGAGACCATCGAGGAGGTCACCGGGCTGGCGGACGCCATGCTCGCGGCGGCCACCCCCCTATCGGTGCCGGGTCGGCTGCTCGACGTGGTGGGCACCGGGGGAGACCGCTCGATGTCGGTCAACATCTCCACGATGGCGGCCCTCGTGGCCGCGGCCGCCGGGGCGCCGGTGGTCAAGCACGGGAACCGGTCGGCGTCGTCGAAGTCGGGGTCCGCCGACGTGCTCGAGGCACTCGGCATCCGGCTCGACCTCCCGGTGGCGTCGGTCGCCCGGGTGGCAGCGCGCTCGGGCATCACGTTCGCCTTCGCCGCCGCGTTCCACCCGGCCATGCGGCACGCCGCCATCCCGCGTCGCGAGCTGGGGATCGCCACCGCGTTCAACTTCCTGGGCCCGCTCACCAACCCGGCCCGGCCGGCGGCGCAGGCGATCGGGTGTGCCGATCTCCGGATGGTGCCGGTGATGGCGGGGGTCTTCGCGGGCCGAGGCGTTGACGCGTGGGTGTTCCGTGGCGACGACGGGCTCGACGAGCTCACCACCACGACCACGTCGTCGGTGTGGATGGTCCACGGGGGCGAGGTCACCCGGAGCACGATCGACCCCGGCGACCTGGGCATCGCGCGGGGCTCCACCGAGGCCCTGCGTGGGGGGGACGCCGCGTTCAACGCCGACGTCGTACGCCGCCTGGTGGCCGGCGAGACCGGCGCCGTACGGGACGCGGTCGTGCTCAACGCGGGTGCCGCGCTCGCCGTGCATGCCGCGGACGGCGGCACCGGCGACCCCCGAGCGGCGCTCGTGACCGGGATCGAGCGGGCGCAGGCCGCGCTCGACTCGGGGGCGGCGGCTCGCACCCTGGCCGCCTGGGTCGAGGCCAGCGCGGCGGAACCGGCCTCCTGACCGCTCGGACGGGGTGCGACGTTCCGGTGGCTGCTTCGATGGGGACATGGACGCAACGACCCTCCGCCAGGCACAGGCCCCGCTCAAGCAGCGCTACCGCACCGACCCGGCCTCGGCGCGGGCGACCGTGCGGGCCCGCGCCGACTTCCGGGACCCGCCGGTCACCTGCACCGTCGACGGCTTCGCCGGCCCGGTGCGGGCCGGGCTGCACGAGTCGACGGGGGGTGACGGCACCGACGCCTGCTCTGGAGACATGCTGCTCGAGGCGCTGCTGGCCTGTGCCGGCGTCACCCTGCGAGCCGTGGCGACCGCGATGGGCGTCGAGGTGCGCAGCGCGACGCTGACGGCCGAGGGCGGGTTCGACGCCAGGGGCACCCTGGGCATCGACCGCGAGGCGCCGGTAGGGGTCTTCGACGTCAGCGTGACGGCGCTGCTCGACTGCGACGCCGACGACGCGACCCTGGAACGGCTGGCCCGCAGCACCGAGCGCTACTGCGTCGTGGGGCAGAGCCTGGCCCAGCCGCCGTCGATCTCGGTACGGCGGGCCTGACCTGCTCGGCCGGCTCAGCCGGTGCCGGCCGGCGCCCGAACCAGGACCTCGGTGGGGGACTGCGCGACCACGGTCCAGCCCAGCTGCTGCTCGAGGCCGTCGAGCAGCGGGGAGCTCGGCCGCAGGAGCGCGCGGGTGGCCCCACTGTCACGGAGCCGGTCCTCCCAGCCCGGTCCGGAGGCCAACAGGGTGGTGAGGTTCGCGATCTCGGGTTCGGTGTAGAGATCGACGTAGCCGTTCATCCCGAAGTCGAGGCCCGGGTGGCGCCACATCAGGTACCCCCCTCGACTCCACTCGTTGAGCACGGTGGTGCTCGCCGGCAGCGCGTCCAGCGCCACCGAGACGGCGCCGCCGTCGGGGGGCGACACGTCGACCCGGGGCAGCAGCAGCCCGACCAGCACCAGCGTGCCGAGCGCGCCACCGACCACGGTGCGGCGCTCCCAGCGCGGTACCGGGGAGCGCTCCGGCAGCAGCTGCTGGAGGCTCTCGGCGAGCAACGGTGCGAGCATCACCGCCGCGAGCGGCACCGTGCGGGTCGCGTAGACGGCCCACCCGCCGGCCACCAGCAGGAACAGGGTGCGGGTCCAGTCCATCCCCCCGGTGCGCACCCTCACTGCGAGCAGCAGGGCGAACATCGCGAGCAGCACCAACGGGTCGAGGCTGGTGAAGTCGGGCGCACCCCACTCGGGGATGTAGCGGGCCCGGTCGCCGACCGCGACCACAGCGCCGTACGCCGCCGGGCCGACCGGGGTGAGGCCGGCCACCAGCAGCGAGAGTGCGGGGACCAAGGCCTCCCGCCCGGCGCTGCGCAGGGCTGCGGGCCGGTCGCCGCGCCCGTCGAGCGCCCCGCCGAGCACGGCCACGGCGCCGATCAGGACGCCGACCGGCCACATGCCGTGCACCATCGCCCAGACCCAGGTCAGCGGCACCAGCCACCACCGCACCCGTGCGTCGGCCCGGGTGCGCAGCCAGGCGTCGGTCGTCACGACCACCAGCAGGTAGCTCAGCACCTGGGGACGCCCCGACAGGCCACCGCCGGCCGCGGCCAGGGCCAGCAGCGTCGCGCTCACCGCGGCCGCCGGAGCAGCCAGGCGGCGGCAGGCCGCGAACAGGGCCACGGCGAGAGCGAGGATCTGTGCGCAGGTCAGCCAGGCGACCCCTCCCAGCCCGAACCACCCGTCGAAGCGGGCCATCACCACCTGGGGCAACCACTGGGTCGGCGTCCACGCGTTGGTGCCCAGACTGGTCACGCTGCCGGGGTGCCGCAGCGACCAGCCTCCGGTGAGGAACTCGTGGCCGAAGCGCAGGTGGAAGAACGTGTCCGCGTTGGTGACGGTGGCGAAGGCGGAGCGGGCCACCACCAGGAACAGTGCCAGCAGCAGGGCGAGCGGCAGCACGTGCAGCAGCCGTGAGGAGGTGTCGACACGGCCGTGGCGCACGGGACCTGGCGGCGTGGACACCGCCCCACGATCCCACGTCGCGGCCGCGGGCACGCCCGAATCCGGCCTACTGCGTCAGGTCGAGCACGTAGGAGTCACCGTCGCGGCGGAAGCCCAAGCGGTCGTAGTAGGCACCGACCATCCGTGGTGGGGTGGTCACCCGGTGCACCCCCAGCTCGCCGAGCAGGCCGCTGCGCCGCCAGACGAACTCGCCGGGGGAGAAGTCGCGGTAGCGCGGGGTGACGTAGTCGAGCTCGACCCGGGCGACGTCGCCCTCGACCCGGAGCACGACCACGCCGACCGCCTCATCGCCCTTGAGCACGAGGTACGCCGTGCTCCCGGCGGCCGAGCCGTCGAAGTCGGGCTGGAACCGGGCGATGTCGTCGTGGTGCACGCGGAGCACGTGCGCGAGGAAGCTGTCACCCGGGCCCACCGGCAGCACGTCGAAGGCCGCCTCGTCGTGGCTGTCGCGCAGGAGCCGCACGATGAACCAGAGGTTGATCGCGCTGAGCACCGCGTTCATGGCCACCATCGGCCAGATCCCGAGCAGCAGGTTGAAGACCAGCAGGACCGCGCACGCCACCAGGTTCAGCACCCGGAAGCGCAGCACCCGGGCCTGCATGAGGGAGAAGACGAGCAGGGCGCTGCCGCCCCACCCCATCGCATCGAGCCAGTTCACCGGGAGAGGCTAGCCGCCCCCGGCCGGGATCCCGATTCCCCGGCTACTTCGCCTTCACCTTCCACGAGACGGGAGCCAGGGTGTTGCCTGCCGTGTCCTTGATCGCGCTGGTCAGCTTGAGCGTGTACGTCTTGCCCGCCACCAGGTTCGCCGTGGGGTTGAGGGTCGCGGTGCGCCCGTCACTCGACAGCTTCACCGTGGCGGAGAGCTTGGTGGTGCGACCGGCGACGTAGAGCTTCATGCTCGCCCCGCCCACGCCCCTGACCTTCTCGTTGAACTTCGCCACGAAGTTCGCCGAGCGGGTGGCGGTGGTCAGCGGCGTCTTCTTGACCACGAGCGGCTTGGTGGTGTCGACCCGGAACCGGCGCCAGGGGCTCTGGGCGAGCACCCCGCCAGTGGGGTCGTAGGCCGTCGTACGCCACTCGTAGACGCCGTCCGAGAACGTCGTGGACGCCGCCGCCGCCTGGGCCACGGTGGTGATGCGCACCGCGCTGCGGGTGGTCCCGACCAGTCGGGCCTCCAGGAAGTACCGCGCGGCCGCGGGCACGGGATCCCACGTGAACGTGGGCCCGGCAGCCGGCTGCAGTGCGTTGGAGCCCGGCGAGGTCTGGGTGACCACGCCAGGACTGACGAAGAAGCGGCCAGGTGCGGACCAGCCGCCCAGCTTGCCGCCGCCGTCAGTCCAGCGGACCCGCCACAGGTAGGCGCTGCCAGAGGCCGGCAGGTACTTCGACCAGGCGTAGGCCGACTGCTTCGACGTCGCGGTGAAGACCCGGTTGGCCGTGGAGAACGTGGTGTCGTTGTTCTTGTAGACCTCGAGGGCGTAGCTGGCCGTGAAGTCCTTGGCCTGCCACTGGAACGGCGTGGAGCCACCCACAGCGGTGCCGCCCACGGGCGCGGTGAGCGTCACCGTGCCGGACTGCTTGGAAACCTGGTGCAGCACTCTGGACTGGCCCCAGTTGAGGTGGTTGCCCTCGGCGTCGATCGCCTGCACCCGCCAGTAGAGCGTGCCCTCGGGCAGGGTGCGGTCGTACGGCGTGTACGTGGACTGGTCGACCTCGCGGACGTCGACGGTGCTGCTGAAGGTGGGCACCTGCGAGATCTCGATGCGGTAGCTCTGGGCGGTCTGGGGCGACGGCGCGGCACCGCCCTGGTAGGTGACGGCCTGGTTGGTCTCGTAGTAGTCGGTCCAGTCGAACGTGATGTCGTCAGCGGCGACGCTGGTGTCGGTCGGCGACAGCAGCTCCACCCGGGGCGAGATCTTGCGGAACGCGTTCGTGGCGACCTTGCTCACCGAGATCGGGTCCTTGGCACACACGCTCACCGCCTTGCAGGGCCGGACGTACCAGTAGTAGGCCTGCCCGGCCTGGTTGTCGGCCAGCGCCTCCTTGGCCATCGCCGTGGTCAGCGCCCAGCGGGAGTTGCTGGTCGTCGACCCGGTGAACACCCGGTTGGTGAGCTCGCGGTCGTTCGCCAGGTAGACCATGTAGAAGGCGGCCTGGGGCACCGGGGTCCAGTCCAGCACCGGGCTGGCCGGCACCTCGGTGCAGATGTTCTCCTCGGAGACCACGGTGCCGAGGGCGGCCGCGCAGGTGGTGCCGGCGTCGAGGGCCTGGCCGTCGAGGGCGATCCGCTGCCCGGCGACCGGCGCCAGGTCGGCAATCGTGAAGGTGTCCATCGGTCCCGTGCCCAGGTAGGCGGCATTCTCGTCGTAGGCCACCACCCGCCAGTCGTAGGAGCCGGGCGACAGGAAGTACTTGCCGATGTCGGTGGCCGCCGGGTAGGGGTACAGCGCGCTGAGGATCGGCGACGTGGCGGAGTTCAGGAAGAAGCCCGAGCCGGAGATGCCGATCTGGATCTTGTAGTACTGGGCATTGCTCACCGGCTCCCACGACAGCGCAGGGGCCCGGAGCGTGGACGCGTCGCCCGAGACGCCCGTCAGGGGCGTCAGCGGTGCGGCGCCGCTGGTGGCCGGCTCGCCGGCGAGGGTGAAGTAGCCGCTGAACGACAGCGGCGACTTCGCGCCGCCGTAGTCGACGGCCTGCACGGCCCAGGTGTACGGCGACTTCGTGGGGTCGAGCCGCTTCGACCCGTCCACGGTCCACGACAGCGAGTAGGTGGTCGCGGTCTCCACGACCGAGCCGGTGTTGTCGCGCAGCGACACGAAGTACTTCTCGGCGTCCCGCGCGGCCTGCCACTTCAGCGTCGGCACGCTGACGGTGGACCCGTTGACGGGCGCGGTCTGGGTGACCCGGCCCGAGTCGTAGACGAACCGGTGGATGTCGGAGTAGATGCCCTCCACGTTCCTGGGCGCGTCCAGCGCGCGCACCCGCCAGTAGGTGACCTCGCCCTGACCGGGCATGCAGCTGAGGCCGATCCCGTTCCCGGGCGTGTAGGTCGTGGCCGCGGTCGTGCAGGTGGTGTACGTCGACGGTGAGAAGTTCGGGTCGGTGCCGACGTTGAGCTGGTAGCGGGTCGCGTGCTGCACCGGCGTCCACTGGAAGTAGAACGCGTCACCCACCGAGGGGGCCAGCTGGTCCGCCGGGTAGGTGAGCGTCGGGCGCTGCGGCCAGCTGCGCTGGAACTCGAAGGGGGTGCTCGGCCAGGACATCTTGGCGCCCGCGGCGTCGATGGCACGCACCCGCCAGAAGAACTGGTCGTTGTTGTAGGTGGTGGTCGGCGAGTAGCGGGTGCCCAGCACCGTCTTGGTCTCCACCGGGATCGTGAAGTCCTGGTCGAGACCCACCTGGAGCTCGTACTTCACCGCGCCCGGCACCGGCAGCCAGTCGAGCACGACGTCCTGCACCGGAGTGCCGTCGGTCATGTCGGGGTCGATCTGCACGTCGGCGAGGGGGAGCACCTCGTAGGTGGCCGGGTCACTCCACAGCGTGACCAGGTCACGGGACCGCTGGGCCCGGACCCGCCAGGACCAGGTCCCGGCCGCCTGGGGCGTCGGCACCATGAACGACGTGCCCGGCGCGCTGTAGGTGGTCGAGCCGACCCAGTCGCCGTCGACGTCGACCTCCACCTCGTACCCGGTCGCGCCGGCGACGGCCGCCCAGGTCAGCAGAGGGGGCTCGTCGGGCTGCGCCAGCGCGACCCCGTCGATCGGTGACACCGGCGACGGTGCCGCGGTGGGATCGATGCTGAACTGCTCGGAGGCCCAGCCGCTCTTCGCGCCGGACACCGACATCGTGCGAACCCGCCAGTAGAGGTCCGCGTTGGGAAGGTACGCCGTGGGCACCGCGGTGGTGTTGGTCGTGGTGACCGAGAACAGGGGCGTGTCGAAGCCCGGGGTGTCGTCGACCTGGACCTCGTAGGACTTCGCTCCCGGGACCCTGCCCCAGGTCAGCGTGGGCGTGCTGCTGGCAACCGGACCCGAGGGTGCGAGGCCCGCCGGCTTGCCGATCGCCTGGGCGGGCGCCGCCAGCGCGAGCAGCCCGGCCAGCATCGCCAGCACGGTCAGCCAGCGCGTCGCACCGGGTCGTGTGTTCCTACCTGCAGCCACCGCTGGCCCCCTCATCGCGAATCCAGAACAGAGCCACGCTAGGAGCCGGGCGTCGTGAGCACGGGCGAACGCGGGAAAGTAGCCCGAACGGACTAGGAGTGCGCGCCGACCGGGCGACGGACGCCGGTCAGCGGCTCAGTCGAGGCCCAGGGAGAACGCCGACTCCAGGTCGTGGCGGGAGTAGGCGCGGAAGGCGATGTGGGTCTCGGTGGCGGTGACCCCGTCGACCTTGTTGAGCCGGTCGGCGACCACGCTGGCGACGTCGTCGTGGTCGCGGACCCGCACCAGCGCGATCAGGTCGATCTGCCCCGTCACGGAGTAGACCTCACTGACGCCGTCGAGGACGGCGATGGCTTCGGCCACCTCGGGGATGCGGGCGACGTCGGCCTTCACGAAGACGATGGCAGTGATCATGAGGACAGGCTAGCGAGCCGGGCGGTGGACCGGGGACAGGTCGCGACGGTCGTCGAACGGCACCAGGCTGAGCCGGGACTGGTGGACGGCGTCGTGGAGGGCCAGGTGCCGGGTGGCGCCGGCCACCGGGCAGGTCCACTCGCCGTCGACGTCGACTAGTCGGATGCCCGGCGACTCCAGCCAGCGCAGGATCTTCTCGGTCTCCTCGGCCGTGGCCGCCGGCGTCGGCCCCGGGGCGTTGCGCACGGTCTCCGCCGAGGCGAGCAAGGTGGCCACGAAGTCGTGCGCATCGCCGCCCGGCGGGATCACCCCGGCCGCGGCCAGCCGACCGAAGCGGATCACGTGCACGGCCCACCGGCCGTCGTCCTCACGGCGGGCGGCCACCACCTCCCGGCACCCGGTGAGGGCGGAGAGCCGCTGGGTGCGGGCCGCGGCCCGGACGAAGGCGGCCAGCCGGTCGCGGTGCACGCCGGCCTCCTCGAAGCGCTCCCGGTCGGCGAGGGTCGCCATCCGCGCGTTGATCGTCTCGACGACCTGGTCGGGACGGCGCAGCAGGGTGTCGCGCAGCTGGCGGACCACGGCGGCGTACGTCGCGTCGTCGGTGCTGCCGTCGCAGGGCGACAGGCAGCGCTGCATCTCCGCGAGCACGCAGGGCGCCCGGGAGGGCTCCCGGGCCAGCCGTCCGGAGCACTGGCGCACCGGGAACGTGTCGTGCAGGGCGGCCAGGCAGCGCTCGGCGGTCTTGCGCGACGCGAACGGGCCGAGGTAGTCGGCGTCGTCGTCGAGCACCTTGCGCACCAGGGAGAGCCGTGGCCACGGCTCTCGGGTGAGCTTGATGAAGTGCACCTTCTCGGGGAAGCGGGAGCGCCGGTTGTACTTCGGCTTGTGCTCGGCGATCAGGCGCAGCTCGCGCACCTCGGCCTCCAGCGGGGTGGCGCACTCGATGCCGGTGACCGAGTCGGCCAGGCCCACCATCTCGCCCATCCGCGACCGGGTCTCCGAGGCCGTGAAGTAGGAGCGCACCCGGGTGCGCAGGTCTCGCGACGTGCCGATGTAGAGCACCCGGGCCCGGTCGTCGCGGAACAGGTAGACGCCGGGGGAGTGTGGCAGTCCCTCGGCGAGGTGCCGCTTGCGGCGCTGCGCGGTGCTGACCCGGGCCGAGAACGTCTGGAGCTCCTCGAGGGTGTGCACGCCGAGCCCGCCGAGTCGCTCCATCAGCCCGTGCAGCACGTCGACCGTGGCCCGGGCGTCGGAGAGGGCCCGGTGGTTGGGCGTGGTGGTCGCACCGAACAGGGTCGCCAACGACGACAGCTTGCAGTTGGGCGCGTCGTCGCGGGTGACCACGCGCCGGGCCAGCTTCGCGGTGTCGAGCACCTCGAAACCCGGCCAGGGGTGGCCCAGCTCGGCCGCGAAGTGCTTGAGGAAGCCCACGTCGAACGGCGCGTTGTGCGCCACCAGCACGGTGCCGCGGGCGAACTCGAGGAACGCCGGCAGCGCGGACGCGATCGCGGGGGCGTCGGCCACCATCGAGTTGCTGATCCCGGTGAGGACGGCGATGAACGCCGGGATCTGGGTGTGCGGGTTGACCAGCGTCTGGAACTCGCCTAGCACCTCGCCCCCGCGCACCTGGACGGCGCCGATCTCGGTGATCATCGACCCGCCCTGGGCCGAGCCTCCGGTGGTCTCGAGGTCGACCACGGTGAAGGTGAGACCGCGCAGCGGTCGACCGAGCTCGTCGAAACTGCGTTGCGACTCCCAACGGGAACCCGCAGGCTGGGGTGCGCCAGCCTCGACCGCACCCATGTCCACCTCCATGATCCGGACGGTAGAGGCGGGTTCCGACATTCCGGGGGCGGCGCGCGCAATAGGCTGGCAGAGAATCGCCCGCGAAGGAGCAGCCGTGCCAGCACTTCCCGATGACGCCCACCGGTGGCGCTGCTCCGGCTGTGGCAACCTGACCCGCTTCGACGTGACCCGCACCCGGCGTACGACCGAGTTCTGGCACTTCGACCTGGCCGGGGGGCACGTGGTCGAGGACGTCGACCTGCGCTCGGAGTCGCTGGAAGCCGTCTCGTGCCGGTGGTGCGGGCGCTCCGACGCGATCGAGGTCGTGGCCCGCGGCGTGGCGGCGGACTGAACGGCCGATGACCGCGATGTCCGAGAGCGCCCGGGGCCCCGAGGTCCCGGAGGCGGTGCGCCTGCGCCTGGTGGCGCTCACCGCCGAGGTGCTGCCGGCGGTCGATCCGTTGCCGGCCCCGCTCAAGCGGGTGGCCGCCTTCACCCCCGCCCGGCGGGCGCGCTCAGGGGGCAGCCAGATCGCCCTGCTCCTCGGCACCGACGACGAGTTCCGGGCCCGGGTCGGTACCCAGGTCGCGGCGGTGCTCCCCGACCTGGCCGCGTCGCTCGACGGTGCCCACGCGCCGGACACCGCGGACCCGCTCGACCTGGCGGTGCTGCTCTGGTTGTCACGTCCCCACGGGTGGGAGGACGCCTGGGCCGCGGCCGTCGCGCGACTCGCCGAGCGGCACCGGCACGAGGCGACCCGTCAGGAGGCCGAGGAGCTCGAACGCCTCAGGCTGCGGCTGGCCGAGGCGGAGCAGGTGCTGCGCGAGGCACGCGGCCGCCACAAGGACCAGGTCGACGACCTCAAGTCGGAGAACGCTGCGCTGCGCCGCAAGCTGGGTGACACCCGGGCCGCCGTGCGGGCCATCGAGGAGAGCGCCGACCGGGCTCGTCGTGAGCAGGACGAGCACAGCCAGGCGGCCCGCGCCGCCGCGGCTGCCGCCGAGGCGGAGCAACGCCGGCTCAGGGCCAGGGTCGCCGAGCTCGAGGCGTCGGCCACCGAGGCCCGCCGCGAGACCCGCACCGCCAAGGACGACGCCGGCCTGCGGGCCCGGCTGCTCCTCGACACGATGCTCGACGCGGCCCAGGGGCTGCGTCGTGAGCTCGGCCTCCCACCCACCTCGGGTGCCCCTGCCGACCGGCTCGAGGCCGAGCTGGCGGCAGCCGGCGTCGACCGGGCCGAGGGCGCCGGGTCGTCGGGGCCGTCGAGTCCCGCGCTGCTGGAGAGCTACCTCGCGATGCCTCGGGTCCGGCTGATCGTCGACGGCTACAACGTCAGCAAGACCGCGTGGCCGGAGTCCCCGCTGGAGGCGCAGCGGATCCGGTTGCTCGGCGGGATCGCCGCCGTGGTGGCCAGGAGCGGCGCGGAGACCACGGTCGTCTTCGACGCGGCGAGCCTGGCCGCGCGCCCCCCGGTCAGTCCGCCGCGCGGCGTCAAGGTGGTGTTCAGCCCACCCGGTGTGATCGCCGACGACGTGATCCGCGACCTGGTCGCGGCCGAGCCGCGGGGGCGGGTCGTGGTCGTGGTGACCAGCGACCAGGAGCTGGTGCGCGACGTACGCCGGGCCGGCGCCCGGTCGGTCGCCTCCGACGCCCTGGTGGGCGTGCTGAGCCGCTGAGGTGCCGCCGCCGACACGCCGACACGCCGTACTGGAGCGGCGGGCGAGCCGGACTGTCGGTGGCGGGTGCGACGGTCCGGACATGACGAGAATCGACTGCGACACCTGCGAGGTGCGCGGCCTGGCCTGCCACGACTGCGTGGTGACCGTGCTGCTGGGCCCGCCGCCCGAGCTCTCCTTCGACGACGACGAACGGGCAGCACTCGACGTGCTGGCCCGCTCGGGGATGGTCCCACCGTTGCGGATGGTGGCGCCCGTCTCGGGTCCTGAGATCGAGTCGGCCTGACCGGACTCGAAATACCCCAGAGAACGTGCCGTCGGTTTGCCGAGGCCGCGTCTGGCCACGTAACGTAACGCCCAGGCGCCCGTGACGACATGATCAAACGGATCAAGTGCGGGTGCCACGCCGAATTCGGCACCACGTGCGGGGGACTCGTGGGGTCGGAGCCGGGGAACCACCCGTTTCCCTGGGGTGAATCGCCTGCAAGGCAGCGCTGGTCGCTGAGGAGCAGGAGTAGGGCTTCTTTGTGCCCGAACCCGTCAGCTCACCCGGTAGGCGTCGACAAAGAGGAGATCCCCCGCTCGTGCTGCTCGGCCGGAAGCGAGTCACCCTCGCACTGACCGTCGTCGCGGCGACCGTGGTCGCTGCGCTGGTCCCCTCAAGCCCATCCTTCGCCAAGCCACAGATCGACGACGTGAAGGTCCGCGTCGATCGCCTCTACGAGGACGCCGAGCACGCCCAGGAGCGTCTCAACGACGCCCGCGTGCAGCTGAAGTCTGTCTCGCAGGACCTGCGCTCCCTGCGCGCCGACCAGGCCCGCCAGAAGCAGCGGCTCGACGCCGTCCGCGGCCAGGTCGAGGACTCGGTCGTCAGCCAGTACCAGGGCCAGAGCATCTCTGCGGTGGGTCAGGTCGTTGTGTCCGAGGACCCCACCGCCTTCCTCCAGCAGCTCACCACCATGTCGGAGTTCAACGACATGCAGTCGGTGATGTTCGGTGACTACGCCACCGAGCTCAAGGCGCTCAACATCCGGCGCGAGCAGACCCGGGCCCGGCAGGACCAGGCCCGTGCCCTCAAGCAGCAGCTGGCCGACGAGAAGCACCAGGTCGACACCAAGTTCTCCGAGGCCAAGAGCCTGCTCGGCCAGCTCGAGGAGGAGCAGCGTCAGGAGATGCTGCAGGCCTCGCGCAGCAGCTCGGTCAGCACGGCCAGCCTGCCCGACGTCCCGGCCTCGGGGCGCGCCTCGGCCGCCGTGAAGTACGCGCTCGCCCAGGTGGGTGACTCCTACGTCTACGGGGCGGCCGGCCCGAGCGCGTTCGACTGCTCCGGTCTGACCATGATGGCCTGGGCGCAGGCGGGCGTCGGCCTGCCGCACTCGTCCTCGGCCCAGATGGGCTCGGGGCCGCGGGTCTCGTCCTCGGCGCTCCAGCCCGGCGACCTGGTGTTCTACTACAGCCCGGTGAGCCACGTCGGCATCTACATCGGCAACGGCCTGATCGTGCACGCGGCGAACCCGAGCTCCGGTGTGCGGGTGGCCGGAGTGTTCTCGATGCCGTACTCCGGCGCGGTCCGTCCTGGCTGATCGACACGTCGCGAAGACCGGTCGTCCACTCTGGTGGGCGGCCGGTCTTTCGCTGTGCCTGCTGGTCACCGCGGGGCTGCTGCTCTCCCTGCTCGGCGGCGGGAGCCGCCCGGTGCAGGTCACGCCGGCGGCGCGCCCCGACCGCGGGGAGCGGGCCGTGCTGGCGGCGGCGGCGCTGCGGTCCCTCCAGGACGCCGTGTCCGGGCAGGCGTCCGCACGAGCCGTGGGACCGGTGGCTAGCCCGGTCGGAAGCATCGTGCAGAACGCGGCGGCCCTGCGGGTCGACGACTTCTCGCTGCGCTACGTCGAGGAGGACCCCGGCGCGCTCGCCGGCGGAGCCGACACCTGGGTGGCCGCCGTCGACGCGACCTGGGCCTTCCGCGGGTTCGACCCGGCGCCGGCGCACGCCGAGATCTCGGTGACCTTCCGGCAGGTCGAGGACCGGGCCCGGATCGTGTCGGTGGGTGGCCAGGGTCGGCGTACACCGCTCTGGCTGGCCGGACCGGTACGGGTGCGCCGCAGCCCGGACACCCTCGTCCTGGTCTCCGGACCGACCGCCCGGCTGAACCGGTTCGACCGGCTCGCGGTGCGCGTGGTCGACGTCGTGCACCGGGTGCTTCCCGACTGGGAGGCTGGGCTGGTGGTGGAGGTGCCGTCGTCGGAGGCCGACCTGGTCGCCGCGCTCGACGCGGAGCCGGGGGAGTACGACCAGATCGCCGCAGTCACCAGCACCCTCGACGGCTCGTCGCGGCGCTCGGCACCAGTGCACGTGCTCGTGAATCCCGACGTGTTCGGGACGCTGCAGGCGCCGGGCGACCAGGTGGTGATGAGCCACGAGGCCACGCACGTCGCGACCGGCGCCGCCTCCGGATCGAGCTCCGTGCCGTTGTGGCTGGTGGAGGGGTTCGCCGACTACGTCGCACTGCGCGACGTCGACCTGCCGCTCTCGGTGACCGCGGCCCAGATCGCGGCACAGGTGCGTGCCGAGGGCGTTCCTGGAAGGCTGCCCACGGACGTCGAGTTCGACACGTCCACGACGCACCTGGGCGCCACCTACGAGGCCGCCTGGCTCGCCTGCCGGCTGCTCGCCCGGCACGGCGGCGACGGGTCATTGGTGCGGCTCTACCGGACGGTCGCGCGGGGGTCACGCCCGGCAACGGCCCTGCGCGACGTCGAGGGCATCTCCGTGGCCGAGCTCACCCGGTCCTGGCGGCGAGCGCTGCGCGGGCTGGCCGGCTGACGGCCGCCATGAAATGCAGGGCGGCGGCAGGGAGTCCGAGGGACTCGGTGCCGCCGCCGAGGTTGCAGATGACTAGCAGGTGACTAGCAGGTGCTGGCCGTCACCACGCTGGTGATGGTGCCACAACTGTCCGAGAAGAGGTTGCTGAGCACTCCGCCGAACGCAAAGACGACCAGGACGATCAGGGCGGCGATGCCGGCGATCAGCAGGCCGTACTCGACCGCAGAGGCGCCGCGCTCGTCGCGCTTATCGATCCTCGATGAGGACGTTTCCATGGTTTCTCCTCCGGAAGTGAGCGGACCGCGGACGCGTGGCGTCCGCGGTCCTCCCAAAGTGCGTTCGATCAGCAGCCGTTGCCGGCTTTCGACTGGCTGTCGATGGTGTCACAGGTGCCCTGGAAGACGTCGCTGATGAGGCCACCGAAGGCGAAGACGACGAGGACGATCAGGGCGGCGATGCCGGCGATCAGCAGGCCGTACTCAACGGCGGAGGCGCCGCGCTCGTCCATGGTGGACTTCTTCTCGACGAGCAGCATGTGCAGGTAGTTCAGCATGATGTTTTCCCCTTTGGAAAGACTGGTTCAATCCCACTTGGTAAGCGACCGAGTGCAGGTGGCGACTCGTTCTGAGGACAATCATGCTGGGGATTCACTGGGGTTGCCATCGGGTGATCGTGTTGACCCCAGTAGTCAATTCGGGCTATTCACTGGGGTTGCCCGGAAACCTGCCGATGGTCCCGAAGGGCCGTGCCGGTTCAGCGACCGGGCTCGACGCTGGACAGCAGGCCCATCCGCATCGCGGTGACCAGGGCCTGGGCGCGGTTCATCGCTCCGAGCTTCTGGTAGATCCGGGCGATGTGGGTCTTGGCGGTGGACTCCGACATGTAGAGCTGGCCGGCGATGCCGGCGGTGCCGATGCCCTCGGCGAGCAGCTCGAGCACCTCCACCTCGCGAGGCGACAGCTTGGGCACGTCGGAGCTGGCCCGGCGCATCATCGCTCCGGCCAGGCCGGCGCACAGGAAGGACCGCGGCGCCGACGCGGCGTGCCGTGCGGCGCCCACCACCTCGCGCGAGGGCGCGTCCTTGCCCACGAAGGCCGACGCGCCCGCCTCCATGGCGGCGAAGATCTGGTCGTCGCCGGAGTGCATGGTGAGCATCACCAGGCCGACGGCGTCGTCCTGGGCGCGGATGGAGCGGATGATGTCGAGACCGGAGCCGTCCGGCAGCTGCAGGTCGGTGACCACCACCTGGGGACGGTGGGTGTCCCAGGCGGCGAGGGCCTGCACGACGCTGGCAGCCTGGGCGACGATCTGCATGGCGGGATCGCGCTCGAAGGCGCGGGCCAGTCCGTGCCGGATCAGCTCGTGGTCGTCGACGAGGATGACGCTGGTCTGCTCTGTTTCGCTCGTCACACCGGTGATCCTTGCAGTTGGGCGGGCGCCGGTGCGTGCGACACGACGACTCTCATCACGGCACCTCCGTCCTCACCGTTCTGCAAGGAGAGGGTGGCACCGATCAGGCGGGCCCGTTCGTGCATGATCCGGATGCCGTGCGAGTCGTGCCGGAGCTCGCCGAGCCCCTTGCCGTCGTCGCGCACCTCGACCTCCGCCGTGGGGGCCGCGACCGAGCAGTGCACCCAGATGTTGTCGGGGTGTGCGTGCCGGACGGCGTTGTTCATCGCCTCCTGGGTGATCCGCAGCAGCTCGGCCTCGACCTCGTCGCGCAGCCTGGCGGTGCCCTCGTCCAGGCTCACGTGCACGGGGATCCCGGCCACCGTGGTCACGTGCCGGGCCAGCGCGCCGATGCTCTCACCGAGGCTGCCGGCGCTGCGCGCCTCGTTGCGCAGGCTGAAGACCGAGCGGCGCAGCTCGGCCACCACGCCGGTGATCTCCTGGCGCAGCATGCCGAAGAGCTCGACCTGTCCGGTGCTGGTGGCCGACTCCTCGAGGTCGTCGACCAGGTAGCCGAGTGAGGCGATGTCCTGGGCGACGCCGTCGTGCACCTCCCGCGCCAGCCGACGGCGCTCCTCGGCGGTGGCCTCGGCCCGGACGGCGGCGAACAGCAGCGCGGTGTCGAGCTGCAGCGCGTCGGGCCGGAACCGTGCCGTGAACGACTCCAGGGTGCGCTTGAGGGGGAGCCGTCCTGCCAGGTCCTGGGCGATGCCGGCCGCCACCACGGCCACCACGACCCCGGCGTCGGTGCAGAGTGGGAAGGCGACGTCGCCGGCGGTGCTTGCCGGGATCGCGGTCGTCCAGACCTGCTCGACCAGCTGTTCGCGGGCGCCGGTGTCGAGGCCGGCATGCTCGGCCGACTCCACCAGGGGGGTGAGGGCGTCACCGCGGCGCACGTAGACGACGGCACCGACGAACGGCAGGTCCTCCCGGGCCCGGGCGACGACCTGCTGGCTGATGGAGACCGGGTCGAGGCCCTCGCTCAGCTCGCCCGAGAGGTCGAGCAGCTTGCTGATCAGGGCGCGGGCGTCTCGGTAGGGCGTGAGGTCGTCCTCGGCACCCAGTTGGAGGTTGCGGGCGAAGGCCGCCACCGACCCGCCGCCGATGCCGACCGCGAGCCAGGTGAACACCGTGCTGCCCATCGTCAGGTCGGCCTGCCAGTCCAGCTGAAGGGCCACCAGGCCCATGCTGCCGAGCTGGATCACGACCGACTCCGCGATCCCGCGTGCGCCGCGGGCCGCACCCCCGACGAACGGCGTGACCGCCAGCGCGGGTGCGAGCAGGAGGGAGTGGGGGAGGGCCGCCCCGACCAGGCCACCGACCAGGCCGGCCTCGATCATCAGGGCCGCCCACCGCGGGACCCGGACCCAGGCGGCCGTGGTGATGGCCAGCATCCAGATCAGCGCCAGCCCGAGCAGTCCGACCAGCGCGACGGTGTCCAGCGCGGCGACGATCGGCACCGTGAGTGCCAGCAGGGCGAAGACCCTGCCGACACCACCGATGCCGACGTAACGCCGTCCGGAGCGGATCAGGCTGCTCACCCCATGTTGTTCATGATCTCGATGGCCGCGGGCCCGAGCACGGCGATGAAGAGGCAGGGCAGGATGCAGAAGATCAGGGGCACGGTGATCTTCACCGGCACCTTCTGCGCCTTCTCCTCGGCCCACTGCCGCCGCTTGATCCGCATCTCACCGGACTGTACTCGCAGCACCGTGCCGATCGGGATGCCGAACGCGTCGGCCTGCACCATGGCTGAGACGAAGGACCGCAGGTCGGGGTTGTGGTTGCGCTCGCCCATGGCCCGCATCGCGTCGGAACGCCCCACGCCGAGCTGCATCTCCTGCAGCGTGCGGGAGAACTCGCCGGCCAGCGGACCGGTGGTGTTGCGCGAGACCTGCATCAGGGCGGCGTCGAAGCCCAGCCCGGACTCCACCGAGATGGTGAGCAGGTCGATCGAGTCGGGCAGCTCGCGCTGCATCTTCTCGGTGCGGTCGTGCGCCAGCTGGTAGAGGTAGAGGTTGGGTCCGAAGAAGCCGATCAGCGCGCCGCCGAGGATCACCAGCACCAGCGTCTGGAAGCTGAGCCCCAGCACGACGGCGAACACGCCGCCGAAGCCGAAGCCGGCGATCGCACCGACGATCTTGCCCGCCGAGACCCGGTCGACGGTCCAGCCCACCGGGTTGCCGGCCAGGTCGAGCTTGTGCCGGATCCGGTCCGCGGCATCGGCT
>JBBQRV010000030.1:0-22669 GCA_038214475.1 Propionibacteriales bacterium
CCTTCTCGTCGATCAGCGGGCCGACGTCGACGCCGGTGTCCTGCCCGCGCCCGACCACGAGCTTCTCCATCCGCTGCGCAAGGCGGGTCGAGAACTCCTCGGCGACGGCCTCGTGCACCAGGAACCGGTTGGCTGCGGTGCAGGCCTCACCCATGTTGCGCATCTTGGCGACCATGGCCCCCTCGACCGCCTTGTCGAGGTCGGCGTCGTCGAAGACCACGAACGGCGCGTTGCCACCGAGCTCCATCGACACCCGCTGCAGCTGCCCGGCGGACTGGCCGACCAGGATCTTGCCGACCGTGGTCGAGCCGGTGAAGCTGACCTTGCGCAGCCGGTCGTCGGCCATCAGGGCCTTCACCACGCCCGGCGAGTCGGAGGTGGTGATCACGTTGAGCACCCCGGCCGGCAGCCCCGCCTCGGAGAGCACCTCGGCCAGCTTGAACATGGTCAGCGGCGTCGACTCGGCGGGCTTGACCACCATCGTGCAGCCGGCGGCGATGGCGGGGCCGATCTTGCGGGTGCCCATCGCCAGGGGGAAGTTCCAGGGGGTGATCAGCAGGCAGGGGCCCACCGGCTGCTTCATGGTGAGCAGCCGGCTGCCACCGGCCGGTGCCGGGAGGAAGGTGCCGGAGATCCGGACGGCCTCCTCGGAGAACCACCGGAAGAACTCGGCGCCGTAGGCGACCTCGCCGCGGGCCTCGGCGAGGGTCTTGCCCATCTCGAGGCTGATCAGCCGGGCGAAGTCGTCGGCCTGCGCGGTGATGGCCTCGAAGGCGCGGCGCAGGATCTCCCCGCGCTCGCGGGCGGGGGTCCGGGCCCACTCGGCCTGCACGTTCGCGGCCGCGTCGAGCGCGTCCATCGCGTCGTCGACCGCGGCGTCGGCGACCGTGTCGAGCGTGGAGCCGTCCGCGGGGTCGAGCACGTCGAAGTGGTCGCCACTGGCGGCCTCGCGCCACTCACCGTCGATGTAGAGGTTCATGGGGCCAACAATGGCACGCCGCCCGCCTTCACACACGTCCCCGGGAGAGGATCTGCGCCACAGCGGTGAGGGCTAGCGTGGCCCCGTGATCGACCTCGCGTGGCACCCCGCAGACGCCGTCGCGCTCGGGGACCATCTGGCCTCCGCGGACCTGCCCGCGCAGACCACCCGGCTGTGTCCCACCTGCGGTTCCGGCGACCACGGTCGTCCGCACGCGTCGGGGGTGCACGTCTCGCTCTCCCGCTCGGGGCCGCACCAGCTCACCGCGCTCTGTGCGGAGTCACCGGTGGGGGTCGACGTGGAGTCGGTGGCCGACGTGGGCAGGCACTGGGCGCCGGGGCTCGTGCTCGCCCCCGGTGAGGCGGCTCCGACACCGGAGGACCGGGCCCGCGCCTGGACCCGCAAGGAGGCCGTGCTGAAGGCGCTCGGGCACGGGTGGGCGATCGCGATGACCGACGTCCGGCTCGCCGAGCACCGCTGGCGCGACGTCAGTGCCCCCGAGGGGTACGTCGCGGCCGTGGCCTGGCTCGAATCCGACCAGCTCGAATCCGACCAGCTCGACCCGGACCGACCCGACCGTGACGTTTCAGAGGGGTAGCTCGGGCAGCCGCTCGGTGAACAGCCAGTCCTCGAACAGCCCGGAGAGGTCCTCCCCGGCCGCCTGCTCGCAGTGCAGCACGAAGTCGACCGTCGACACCGAGCCGCCGGAGTTGCCGGACACCCACGAGCGCAGCAGGTCGAAGAACGCGTCGTCCCCCACCCGCTTGCGCAGCGCGTGCAAGGTCAGCGCCCCCCGCTTGTAGACGCGGTCGTCGAACATCAGCTCCGGACCGGGGTCGCCCACCAGGATGTCCTGGTCGAGCTTCTCGAGCTTCTCGAAGTGCCGCG
Source organism: Propionibacteriales bacterium (assembly GCA_038214475.1). Taxonomy (GTDB): domain Bacteria; phylum Actinomycetota; class Actinomycetes; order Propionibacteriales; family Nocardioidaceae; genus Nocardioides. The sequence goes on from JBBQRV010000030.1 coordinate 1,868, forward strand.
CGGCCCGGTCGTCGGTCGAGGCCAGGCCGCACTCCTGCGACCACAGCCACTCCGCGTAACAGGCGAACCCCTCGTGCAACCAGATGTCACGCCACTCGCGCAGGGTGACCGCATTGCCGAACCACTGGTGCGCCAGCTCGTGGGCCACCAGGCGCACGCACTCCCAGTCGTCGGAGAGGAAGTTGCGACCGAAGGTGGACAGGCCCTGGGACTCCAGCGGGATCTCCAGGTCGTCGTCGGTGATCACGCAGGTGTAGGACTCGAAGGGGTAGTCACCGAAGAGCGAGGCGAAGAAGGTCAGCATCGCGGGCTGCTCCGCGAAGGCGGCCGCGAAGCCTCCCGACCCCACCACCCCCTCGGGCGCGACCACCCGCACCGGCACCGGCGCACCGGGCAGCTCGGTGAGGTCGTAGCGGCCGATCTGCACGGTCGCCAGGTAGGTGGGCATCGGGGACGGCTGCTCATGCACCCACACCGTGGAGGCGCCGGAACGCCGCGACGAGCGCAGCTCCCCCGAGGCGGCCACCCGGTAGCCGGCGGGCACCGACACCGTGATCGAGTACGTCGCCTTGTTGTCGGGCCGGTCGTTGCCCGGGAACCACGAGGGCGCCCCGTGCGGCTGGGCGGCCACGATCACGCCGTCGGTCAGCTCCTCCCACCCTGCGTCGTCGTGGGGGTGCAACCGGATCGGCTTCGGCTGCCCGGCGTACTTCACCCGCACCTCGAACCCGGCGCCGTCCGCGATCGGTTGCGCCGGGCGGACCAGCAGCCGGGTCCCCCGGTGGGTGTACTTGGCCGGGCGGCCGTCCACCGTCACCCGCGAGGGGCGCAGGTGGGCCAGGTCGAGGTCGAAGGAGGGCAGCCGCTCGCGGGCCACACAGCTCAGCCGGGCCTCGCCGTCGAGGCGGTTCCCCTCCAGCTTGACCGCCAGGTCGATCGCGTAGTGCGTGACGTCGTACGTCGCATCGCCGTGGCCGCTCACGTACGGGTCAGTCAACGTCGTCCTCCCACGGTCCGATCGGATTCCCCACCCAGCGGGTGCGCCGGGGGACCTCCTCCCCCCGCATCACCAGCGACACGGGACCGACCGTAGCGTGCCGCCCGAGGACGGCCGCCGGAAGGATCACGCTGTTGGGGCCGAGCGTCGCCCCGGCGCCCAGCACCACCCTGTCGAGCGAGAGCACCCGGTCGTGGAAGAGGTGGGTCTGCACCACGCAGCCCTGGTTGACGGTGGCGCCGTCGTGCAGCTCGACCAGGTCCGTCTCGGGCAGCCAGTAGCTGTCGCACCAGACGCCGGTGCCGATCCGCGCCCCGAGGGCGCGCAGCCAGACGTTGAGCGCCACCGTGCCCAGCGTCACCGACGCGAACCAGGGCGCGGCGAGCACCTCGGTGAACGTGTCGGCCAGCTCGTTGCGCCACACGAGGCCGGACCACAGCGGGTGCTCTCCCGCCCGGTGCCGCCCGACCAGGAGCCACTTGGCGAGCACTGTCACGGTGGCCGCGACCACGCCGGCAGCGAGCAGCACCGGGCCACCGAGGAGCACCGCCGCCAGGAGGTTCCAGCGCAGCAGCGCCAGCAGGGCTGCCGCCACCCCCACCTGGAGGAGGACGAGCAGGAGCAGGGGGACGACCCGGCCGGTCTCGACCAGGCCCCGGTAGACCTTCAGCCGGGTCGGGGGGTCGTAGGTGCGGCTCGAGTCCCCGTCGGCTCCCGACCGGCGCAGCCGGGTGGGCGGGCTGCCCAGCCACGAGGTCCCGGCCTTGGCGTCACCTCGCCGCGGGGCGGCCGACAGCACCGCCACCAGTGCGGCCTTCGGCACCTTGCGACCGGCCGCCGCCATCCCCGAGTTTCCGACGAACGCCCGCTTGCCGATCTTCACGTGGTCGACCCGGATCCGGCCGCCACCGAGCTCGTAGCAGCCGATCATGGTGTCGTCGGCGAGGAAGGCATGGTCGTTGACCGTGGTGAACCGCGGCAGCATCAGCACCGTCGAGGCCTCGACGCCGGTGCCGATGCGCGCCCCGAGGGCGCGCAGCCAGAGCGGGGTCAGCCCGCTCGAGTAGAGCGGGAACAACCAGGTGCGCGTCTCGTCGAGGACCCGGAAGATCGACCAGATCCGCACCCCGGGCCCTGAGCGCACGGGATAGTGGCCGGCCTCCATGCCCATCCCCAGCAGCCGCACCAGCACGATCACCGCGACGACGAGGGTGGCATAGCCGACCAGCGCCGCCAGCGGCAGCCACGGCAGCACCGACCACAGCGCGTCTCCCAGCGAGCGCGACCCGTCCACCACCGGGACCAGCAGGGCGCCGCCCACCAGGCCGGCGAGGGCCGGGAGCGAGGCCACCAGGAGCGCGAGCACGCCGTACGCCGCCACCCAGGCGCGCCCGGTGGGTGGCGGGTCGGCGGTCCACGGGCCTCGCGCCCGCGCCGAGAGGCGTTCCGCGGGTGAGCCCGACCAGTACTCGCCGTCGGGGACCACGCCCAGCACCAGGGAGCCCGGCGCCACCTCGGCCCCCTTCCCGACGTCGGCTCCGGGCCCCAGCGTGCTGCGGGCCCCGATCCGGGCGTGCGCACCCACCCGGATGGCACCGACGTGCACCAGGTCGCCGTCGATCCAGTGCCCGGTCAGGTCGACCTCGGGCTCGAGGGCGGCCAGCCGGCCGACCCGGAGCATCCCGGTGACCGGCGGCAGCGTGTGCAGGTCGACCCCCGGGCCGAGCCGGGCGCCGAGGAGCCGGGCGTAGTAGGGGAACCACGGGGCCCCGCCGACGCCGGCCGCCGCCAGCTCGTCCTGGATCCGCGAGGCGAGCCACAGTCGCAGGTGCACCTTGCCGCCCCGTGGGTAGCTGCCCGGCTCCAGTCCGCGGAGCACGACCCGGGCCAGGCCCGCCGCCAGCGTCATCCGGCCGGGCGGCGCGAGCAGGAACCAGCTGGTGAGGATCAGCAGCCAGACGGGGTAGGTCGGGGCCCAGTCGAGCCAGCCGTGCGCGAGCGTGGAGGCCAGCATCAGCCACGCCAGCCAGCGCGCCGCGGCGAGCCCGCGCAGCGGCAGCAGCGCCAGCAGCTGACCGGTCTGGGTCTTGCGCGGGATGGGCAGCACCCGGCGGTTCGAGGCCACCATGGTGCCGCCCAGCTCGTCGAGCGCGGCGGCGAGGGAGGCGACGCGGGGGTGCGCGTAGAGGTCGCCCACGGCGACCTCGGGGTACTTCTCCCGGAGCCGGGCGACCACCTGGGCCGCGGTCAGGGAGCCGCCCCCGAAGTCGAAGAAGTCGTCGGAGGGGGAGGTGACCTCCGCCCCCAGCACGTCTCGCCAGATCTCGGCGATCCAGCCGAGGTTGCCGGTGAGCGTGGCCGCGGCCACCGGTCCCGTCGCGGCCAAGGGCCACGGGAGCGCATCGCGGTCCACCTTGCCCGAGGTGCGGGTCGGGAGGTCGCCCACCACGGCCAGGCGAGGCACCAGGGCGGCCGGGAGCCGTGCCCGCAGCAGCTCGAGCGCGGTGCCGGCGTCGTACTCGTCGGAGACCGTGAGGTAGCCGACCAGCAGCTGGTTGCCCGAGGCGCTGGAGCGTACGGCGGCCGCAGCGCCGACCACGCCCGGCACCCGGAGCAGCTGGCCGTCGATCTCACCCAGCTCGATGCGTCGGCCACCGAGCTTGATCTGGTCGTCGACCCGGCCCGCGAAGACCAGGCCCTCGGGGTCGTTGACCACCCGGTCGCCAGAACGGTAGGCGCGCTCCCAGCCCAGCGCCGGCATCGGCGCATAGGCCTCGGCGTCCTTGTCGGCGTCGAGGTAGCGGGCCAGGCCGACGCCGCCGATGATCAGCTCGCCGCTCTCACCCTCGGGCACCGGCCGGCCGGCGGCGTCGACGACCGCCAGGTCCCAGCCGTCCAGCGGCAGTCCGATCCGCACCGGGGCGTTCCCGTCGAGCAGGGCACCGCAGGCGACCACGGTTGCCTCGGTCGGGCCGTAGGTGTTCCAGACCTCGCGCCCGGGCCCCTGGAGCCGTGCGGAGAGCTCCGCAGGGCAGGCCTCCCCGCCCATGATCAGCAGCCGCACGCTGGCCAGCGCGGCCGCCGGCCACAGCGCCACCAGGGTCGGCACCGTGGAGACGACGGTGATCTCGTTGGCCACCAGCCACGGCCCCACGTCGACGCCCGAGCGGACCAGGCTGCGGGGAGCCGGCACCAGGCAGGCGCCGTACGCCCAGGCCAGCCACATCTCCTCGCAGCTGGCGTCGAAGGCGACCGACAGCCCCGCCATCACCCGGTCGCCCGGCCCGAGCGGGGCGTCCTGCAGGAACAGCCGGCTCTCGGCGTCGACGAAGGCGGCGGCGCTGCGGTGCGTGACCGCCACGCCCTTGGGGGTGCCGGTGGAGCCGGAGGTGAAGATCACCCACGCGTCGTGCTCCGGGAGCACCGGGGCCATCGCGAGTGGGGAGTCGGGGTCGGTCACCGCGGGCACCAGGATGCCCGACGGCCGCGGCGCCACGGTGAGGTCGTTGCCGACGACGGCCACCACTCCGGCCTGCGCGAAGACGGTGCGGGCCCGGTCGTCGGGGTCGTCGGCGTCGACCGGCACGTAGGCGGCGCCCGCGACCAGGATGCCCAGGATCGCCACGTAGAGGTCGGTGGTGCCGGACTTGATCCGGACGCCGACGTAGCTGCCCGGGCCGACGCCCAGCTGGGCGAGTCGCTCAGCGAGGTCGGTCGCGGCCTCGTCGAGCTCGGCGTAGGTCAGGGTGGCGAGCCCCGTGTGCAGGGCCAGGTCGTCGGGGACGTCGGCAACGCTCGCACGGAAGACGTCGACCAGCGTGCGCGGTCGCGGCGCCCGGGTGCCGCCGAGCAGGGGGGACAGCAGCGGCGGGGTCACATGGGGCAGTCTCGCGGACCCGGGTGAACATCAGGTGGCGGCGAGCAGCTCTGCGACCACCAGCTTGCGCATCCCCATCATCGCGTCCATCGCACCCGGCCTCGCCAACAGCTGCGGCAGGTCGGCCGGGATCACCTGCCAGCTCAGCCCGAAGCGGTCCCTGAGCCAGCCGCACTGGCTCTCCTCCCCGCCCTTGGCGAGCAGGGCCTCCCAGTAGTGGTCGATCTCGGCCTGGTCGGCGCAGGTGAGCACGAAGGAGACCGCCTCGGTGAACGGGAACTCCGGGCCGCCGTTGATGGCGTTGAAGCGCTGTCCGGCAAGCACGAACGAAGCCGCGAGCGCCGTCCCCTCGGGGCCGGGCTGGTTCGGTCCCCAGCGGCTGAGCTCGCCGACGGTGCTGTCGGGGAACAGGTCGGTGTAGAAGGCGACGGCCTCCTCGAGGTTGCCGTTGAACCACAGCGACGGGGTCACGGTCGGCATCTGTGCTCCTGGCGGGTGGGAAGTGGGTCACCGGAGCAGACCGTGCCCGCCGCGGAAAGTCACCGAGGTCCCCACCGATGTCCCCACCGATGTCCCCACCGATGTCCGGGAACGCACGCCGGGCCGCCCCCGAAGGGACGGCCCGGCGTGGCTGTGGGAACGACCGGTGCGGCCCGGTGCGGCCCGGTGCGGCCTGGTGTGCGGCAGGAGTCAGCCCAGGGTGAGCGCCGTGTCGTCGATGACGAAGCTCGTCGCCAGCGACGAGTCCTCGACACCACTGAAGGAGATCGTCACCGTCGTGCCCGCGAGGGACGAGACGTTGAACGACTTCAGCGCGTAGCCTGTGTTCTTGTTCAGGTTGGAGTACGTCGCCAGCGTCGTCGTGCCGGCCTTGACGGTGAGCTTGTCGTAGGCCGTGCTGGAGGTCGTCTCCTTGGTGTCGATGTGCAGGTAGAACGACAGGGTCGCCGTACAGCCTGCAGGGATCGCCACCGACTGGGTGAGCGTGTCGGTGTGGGAGGCGCCGTAGCCGTCGAGCCACGCCTTCCAGCTGCCCGAGCGCGCCGGCTGGCCGGTCGAGCTGTCGATGACGCCCGAGCTGGCCGACCACGGTGCCGCCGTACCGGTCTCGAAGTCGGGGTTGCCCAGCTTCTGGCCAGAGCAGCCGCCGCCACCGGTGCCGCCGATGGTGAAGGAGAACGACGCCGAGCCGGCCGCGCCGGTGGTGTCGGTCGCGGTCACGGTGGTGGAGTACGACGCCGCCGTGGTGGGCGTGCCCGAGACCAGGCCGGTCGAGGAGTTGATCGACAGTCCGGCCGGCAGACCCGAGGCCGTGTAGGTGAGGGTCTGGCCCGACGCGGAGTCGCCGGCGGTGATCTGCAGGGTCTTGGCGGTGCCGACGGTGCCGGACTGGGCGCCGGGGTTGTTCACCGTGACCGTGTTGGCGCTGCCGGTGGTGCAGGTCGGGTCGGCGGACTGGGCCGGGACGCTGACGGCGTTCCACGCGGCCTTGACCGTGTTGAACTCGGTGCAGCTGCCCGGGTAGAGGTTCTTGGCCGCGGTGAGCGTCCAGGTGCGGTACTTGAGGTACGACGCGCCCGAGGTCTTCATCAGCATCGCGCTGTACATGATCTTGGCGGCCTTCTGGATGCCCAGGCCGGAGACCGTGGTGCTGTTGCAGGTGGGGCTGGTCGGCTGGCCGTCGCTCGGGTTGGTGCCCTCGGCGACCAGGTAGAACCAGTGGTTGCCCGGACCGGCGGCCGCGTGCACCTCACTGGTGGGCGTGGCGCTGGAGTAGCAGTTGGAGTCACCGGCCAGTGACGGGTTGTACATGTAGCGGATCGGGCCGTTGCCGACCAGGTTGATCTGCTCGCCGACGGTGTAGTCGGGGGTGTCGACGGAGTTGTTGGCGTACCACTCGGTCATCGCGCCGAAGGTGTCGGCCACGAACTCCTGGGTGCCGTTGCCGGAGATGCCTCCCGGGGTCTTGTCGTCGACGCCGTGCCCGAACTCGTGGGCCACCACGTCGATGGAGCCGATCCACTTGCTCCCGGTCTGGGTGTGGCCGATCTGCACCTGGGTGCCGTCGTAGTAGGCGTTCACGTCAGCCAGGCCGACCCGGATCGGGACCCAGCCGCCGGAGCCGTTCATGCCACTGCGGCCGAGCCAGTTCGACAGCATCAGCCGCTCCTTCTCGGCGCTGTAGAGCGCGTCGACGCAGCCGGTCTCGCGACTGGTCGCGTTGCCGTTGCCCCACACGTCGTCGGTGCCCGAGAACGTGGCGTTGTTGGCGGCGTCCTGGCAGACCATGGTGGTCGCGCTCGGGTTCTTCATCGAGTACGTCGAGCCCGACAGCGTGGTCGGGATGGACACGTTGCCGGCGTACGCCGAGCTTCCGCTGCCCTCCATCACGTGCTCGACGGTGCCGAGCACCTTGCCGGAGCGGGCGTCGACGTAGACCGACTGGCGCGACGCGTCACCGGCCTTCACCCCGCGCACGGTGGTCTCCCATGCCAGGTGCGAGCCGGCCCTCTGGAAGACCACGAGCCGACTTGCCTCGACCGAGTCGACCCGCGTCAGCTTGCGACGGGACGTGGCCCGGGCCGCGGCCTGGCTGATCCTGGCGGTCACCGACGTCAGGGCCGTCCGGGCACCCTGGGCCACCGAGGTGTCCAGGATCTGGCCGTCGGCGTCGGTCACGACGACGAAGTCACCGCCCACGACGGGCAGCCCGCGGTAGGTGCGCTCGTAGGCGGCGTACTGCAGGCCGCCCGAGGACAGCACCGGCTTGGCCACGAACGCGTCCTGCGCGCCGATCCGCAGCTGTGGCGCCTTGCTGGTGATCAGGTGCCGGGCCGCGGTGCGGGCCAGCGCGTGGGAGTCACGCGGCGCGGCGGCGGGGGCCGCAGCGTCGGCGGCGGTCGTGGCTGCCGCCAGGGTCGAGGCGGCCAGCAGGCCGGCCACCACCCCTCCGAGATATCGGTTCTTCATCGTCGAGACACACTCCTTCAGGCGCGGGCCCGATTGGGACCCGCCAAGGGGGGAGGTCGTCGCGCGGGGGTGTGGGACGACCGTCTCGAAGACTCGCGAACCGCCCACGGGGGGTCAACGAGTGGTGCTCTTCATCTTCGTGCATTGCACGAAGATGAGGCAGCCTCCGCAGTGCCCTCCAGCCGCGACGAGCTCAGTGCCGGGCCAGCCAGCGGTCGATCCGGATGCCGGCCCGGTGCGCCGCGGCCCGGGCCGCGGGGGTGGTCAGGTCGGGTGCGTGGAAGGTCTCCGGCTCGATGCCGGCGTCGACGCCGGCGTAGGAGCGCTGCAGCACGGTCTGTCGGGCGGCCAGGTCGGCCGCGTCGGCCCGGGCTCGCGCGCTCGGACGCAGTGCGGCCCCGACCAGCTCCGGGCTCACCGTGGGCAGGTAGCCGGACGCGTGGCCGGTGCGGTTGGGGTGGTAGCTCTCGGAGATGGGGAAGGACAGGCCGTTGAGCCACTCGACGTGGTCACAGACGGCGTGGCCCACGAACCGGCTGGTGGGATCGGCGAAGCCGAAGCCCTTGGCTGCGGCCTGGGTGGAGATCCGGCTGTTGATCAGGTCGGCGGTCTGGTTGAGCCGACGCTCCTCGGCGGCGCTGAAGAAGGTGCCGGCATTGCAGTCCTGGCCGTTGAAGATCCGCGGGTAGCCGACCACCACGACGCGGGCGTTCGGCGCCTGGGCGCGAATCGCGGCGTACAGCGTGGAGAGCCGCCCGGGCAGGGTGCCGGTGATGAACGACTGGGCACGGTCGACGGCCCGGTTGCAGTTCGACAACCACCACGGCAGGGCGCAGGTGGTGAGCACGTCGGCGAAGCCGGCGTCGTTGCCCCCCACGGAGATCGTGACGTAGGCCGTCGCCGACGACAGTGCAGGGAGCTGGGCGCTGGTCACGTCGGGGATGGTGGCGCCGGAGCAGGCGCGGAGGTTCAGCGCATAGCCGGTCGCGGCGGCGAGCAGCGCGGGGTAGGAGTAGGTCGACCGCTGGCAGGACGTGCCGTCGGCCAGGTAGGACCGGGTGCCGGTGCCCGAGGAGTAGGAATCACCCAGGGCGACGTACGACGGGGTCGCCGCTGCGGAAACCGCCTGGGTGGCCGGCGCCGCGACCAGGGCGGTGAGGGCGGCACAGGAGGCTGCCGCCGTGGCGAGGAGGGATCGGACGAGCGTCGACATGGCTGCTCCCGAGAGGTGACCGGGTCACAGCGCGGTTGCTGTGACGCCGGTCACACTAGGCCCGTCTCGAACCGGGTGCAATCACTCGACGGTGACGGACTTGGCCAGGTTGCGCGGCTTGTCGATGTCGAGACCGAGGTGCAGCGCCGCGTGGTAGGCCAGCAGCTGCAGCGGCACGGTGAGCAGGATCGGGTCGAGCTCCACCTCGTTAGCGGGCACGTTGATCCGGGTCGCCGGCACGTCGCCCAGGTCGACGCTCTCGTGGGTGATCACCACGAGCGGGCCGCGCCGGGCGTCGATCTCGTGCAGCGCCGCCACGTTGCGGTCGGCCAGCTCGTCGTCGGGCACGATCGCCACCGTCGGCAGGTTGGCGGTGATCAGGGCCAGCGGGCCGTGCTTGAGCTCGGAGGTCGGGTAGGCCTCCGCGTGCCGGTAGGAGATCTCCTTGAACTTCTGCGCACCCTCGCGGGCCACCGGGTAGCCGCGGACCCGGCCGACGAAGAACAGCGACTCGGCCTTGGACAGCTCGGTGGCGATCTCGGCGAAGGTGTCCTCCTGGGCGAGGATCTCCTCGATCTGCCCGGGGAGCTTGCGCAGGCCGGCGATCAGTCGCTTGCCGTCGGCGATGGACAGGTCGCGCACCCGGCCCAGGTGCAGGGCGAGCAGTGCGAAGCCGACGTACATGTTGGTCAGCGCCTTGGTGCTGGCCACCGCGACCTCGGGTCCGGCGTGCAGGTAGACGCCGCCGTCGCACTCACGGGCGATCGCGGAGCCGACCACGTTGACCAGGCCGATGACCCGGCCGCCCTTGCGCTTGATCTCCTGCACGGCCAGCAGGGTGTCGACGGTCTCGCCCGACTGGCTGACGGCGACGTAGAGGGTGTCCGGCTCGATCACCGGGTTGCGGTAGCGGAACTCGCTGGCCGGCTCGGCGTCGGCGGGGATGCGGGCCAGCTCCTCGATCATCGAGGCGCCCATCTGGCCGACGTAGTACGCCGAGCCGCAGCCGAGCACCTTGACCCGCGCGATGGCCCGGGTCTCCCGCGGGTCGAGCTCGAGCCCGCCGAGGTGGGCGGTGCCGAACCGGTCGTCGAGCCGACCGCGGAGCACCCGCTCGGTGGCCGCCGGCTGCTCGAGCATCTCCTTGTGCATGAACGAGTCGTGCTCGCCCGCGTCGTAGTCGGCCGGGTCGATGTCGAGGGTGGTGACCTGCTTGTGGCTCTCGGCCAGCCCGGTGGCGTAGGTGGTGAAGCCGGTGGCGGTGAGGGTGGCCATCTCGCCGTCGTCGAGGTGCGCGACGGTGGTGGTGTAGCGGATCAGCGCGGCCAGGTCGGAGGCCACGTGCATCTCCTTGTCACCGACGCCGATGATCAGCGGCGAGCCGTTGCGGGCCACCACGATCCGGTCGGGGAAGTCGGCGTGCAGCACCGCGACGCCGTACGTGCCCTCGACCTGACCCAGGGCGTCGCGCAGCTTGCCCTCCAGGGTGTCGGAGGAGCTGCGCGAGACCAGGTGCGCGAGCACCTCGGTGTCGGTGTCGGAGACCAGCTCGACACCGTCGGCGCTCAGCGCGGCCCGCAGCGTCGCCGAGTTGTCGATGATGCCGTTGTGCACCACCGCGACCTTGCCGTCCTCCGACAGGTGCGGGTGGGCGTTCACCTGGTTCGCAGGACCGTGGGTCGCCCAGCGGGTGTGCCCGATGCCGATCTTGCCGGCGAACCGCTTGGGGACCTCGATCTCCCGGACCCGCCCGGCCTGCTTGGCGACCCGCACGCCTCCCGTGCCCAGCACGGCGATGCCGGCCGAGTCGTAGCCGCGGTGCTCGAGCCGGGTGAGGCCCTCGAGGAGCAGCGGAGCAGCCTGCTGGCCCCCGATGTAACCGACGATTCCACACATGGGTCGTTCTCTCCTTGTCGGCCGGTCAGCCGTAGATCAGGCGGCGCAGCTGCCGCTCGGTGAGGACGGGCGCCGCGACCACCAGGTCGCGCAGCTCGTCGGCGAGACGGGCGAAGATCTCATCGTTCCTCGCACCGTAGGTCTTCATCTCCGCGTGCCGGCGACGGACGTACGTCGTGAGGTCCTCGGCGTGGTAGGCCACCACGTCCTCGATGACCCGCTCCGCCTCGGCCGCCGCCAGACCCGTGCTCTCGACGATGCGATCGACGAGGCGCGGATCCACGGGCACGTCCTCAGCATGGAGCAGCGGGAGCGGATTCGGCAAGTTCCTGCCCGAAATCGGGCAGGCTTCTTGCGCCGGCCTTGAGGATTCAGCCTCGAGTCGGTCCCGACGGTCCCGACGGTCCCGTCGGCCGCCGAGGACGACGAAGGACCCGCCGCGCGCGCGGCGGGTCCTGCTCGGTCGTGGCTGCGGCCCGGCGGGGCCCGGTGGGGCCCGGTGGGGCCCGGTGGGGCCTGGTGAGGCGTGGCTGGGGCGCGGGGCCTCAGGCGGCGTGCGGCTTGGACGTGGCGGCCGCCGCGGTGCCGGCCGGCACCCAGTGGGCCTCCATGCGCACCCGGCCTCGGGCATCGCGCACCGGTGCCCACGTCATCGTCATTCCCCTGGTGGACTCGTGCTGATCGCGCATGTGACACCTCCTGTTCACCTTGTGTTCATGTTGAGTGTGCCACGACTTTGCTCGCAAATACAGCGATTCCCCACAATGACCGAGAAATTCACCCCTGGGAGACATGAACTCCCCCACTTCGTGCCGCGACACCCCGCCGTTCGGGCTCCGCCGGCTCCATTCGCCTCAGGAGGCGAGGTCGGTCTCCACGTCGGCGACCGCCGCATCCGCAGCCCGTACCGCCCTGGTGACGAAGTCGGCCACCCGGTCGAGAGCAGCGCGACTCTCCGGCAGCAGGTGCGCCAGCACCGGGAAGGCGTGCACCTGGCCCTCCCAGATGTGCAGCTCCACGGGCACGCCAGCCTTGTCGAGGCGCGCGGTCATCAGTTCCGCGTCGTGGCGCAACACCTCTCCGGCTGCGCACATGATCAGCACGGGTGGCAGGTCGCGCAGGTCGGCGTTCACCGGCGACATTGCGGGGTCGAGGACCCGGCTCCCCGTGACCTGGTGGGCCACCCGCTGCAGCCGGTAGGTGGGGATGAAGTCGTCGCGCAGCGCGTTGCGGTGCCGGCGCCGCGCCGAGTTGTCGAAGTCCAGCCACGGCGAGAGGGCCACCACGCCCGCCGTACGGACGTCGCGGTCGCGCGCGGCGAGGGCCACCGCGAAGGCCAGGTGGCCGCCCGCCGAGTCCCCGGCCAGCACCAGCCGGGTCGGGTCGTAGCCGCGGTCGACGAGCCAGTCGACGGCGGCAGCGCAGTCGGAGATGCTCGTGTCGAGGCGACCCCGGTTGCGCTGTCGATAGGCCACCGAGAGCACCGGCAGACCGGTGCGCAGGGCGAGTCGCTCGGCGATCCGGCGGTGGGTGGCCAGGCCGCACATCACGAAGGCACCGCCGTGGAAGTAGACGATCGCGGCCTGCCCCGGCACGGCGTCACGCGGCGACACCAGCTCAGCCGTCCAGTCCCCACCGTGCACGTGCTCGACCACGGTGCCGGGCAGCCGCGGGATCGCCCGGGCGCCGAGCTCCACGAGGTCGAGCAGCGGCGCCGCCGGGCCTCCCGAGGGGTAGAAGCCGAGGACGGGCCGGACCACCGCACGCGAGCCGATCCGGACCAGGGCGGAGCGTCGACTGTGCCGTGCATGCACCTCGATCACTGCGACCTCCTGGCTGGCGGACCGTGACTGTAACCCCTCGATGTGGTCCAGGTCACGTGTTTGCGCCGGGCGATCCCTCCTACCGGAGCACGGGAATCACCAACCGGGCGTGGGGATTCTCGATGTTCACGATCCAACGGGTCACCGGCGCGGTCTCGGGGTCGACGGTCGTCGGGTTGAATGGGGAGATGCCCGAGCCGCCCGAGACTCCCTCGCTTCCCGGGCTGACCGCCGACTGCACCCGCTGCGCCGGGCTGTGCTGTGTCGCCCTGTCGTTCGCCAGGTCGGTGGACTTCCCGGTCGACAAGGCCGCGGGCGAGCCCTGCACGCACCTCCAGACCGACTTCCGGTGCGGCATCCACGACCGGTTGCGCCCGGAGGGCTACCGCGGCTGCACCGTCTACGACTGCTTCGGGGCCGGCCAGCAGGTGACGCGGGCGTTCGGCGACGTCGACTGGCGCGCGGGCCCGGTGCCCGCGGCCGGGATGTTCGCGGTCTTCCACGTGGTGCGTGCCCTGCACGAGCTGCTCTGGCTGCTGGAGTCGGCCGGATCCGTGCCCGAGTGCGCGCCGCTCGGGCCCGCCCTCGCCGAGGCACGGGCGGCCACGCTGGCGCTCACCACCCTCGAGACCGCGGCACTGGCGACGTACGACGTGGGAGCTCACCGGGCGAAGGTGAACCTGGTGCTCCGTGAGGCCAGCGCGCTGGCCCGCGCCGGCCGCGGAGGCGCGGACCTGGCAGGTGCGGACCTCGTGGGGCGGGACCTGCGGGGCACCGAGCTCGGCGGAGCCAGCCTGCGCGGCGGGCTGCTGGCCGGGGCCGACCTCTCGGGCGTCGACCTGAGCCGCACCGACCTCACCGGAGCGGACCTGCGCGACACCGACCTGTCCGGAGCCGACCTGTCGGAGTCGCTCTTCGTCAGCCAGGCGCAGGTCGACGCGGCCCGTGGGTCGGCGTCCACCCGGCTGCCGGCCGGGCTCCGGGCGCCCGCGCACTGGTCGGTCGGGTAGTCGGCGCCGCCACCACCGACCAATCGGCGAGTTGCGACACCCGATCAGCCACGAGCACCCGTCGTACTCGACCAATCGGCGGGAAACCACACCCGCCGAGCTCAGTCGTGGTGCTTGGTCCGCGGCTTCTTCTTGAAGTCGCCCTGGCCGCTGCGAGGGTGACCGCCGGGCCGGTTGAGCGGCGCGCCGGAGTCGGAGCTCAGCTCGATCAGCTTCCCCGAGATCCGGGTGCCTCGCAGCGCCTCCCAGGTGCTCGCCGGCAGGGTCGCGGGCAGCTCGACCAGGGAGTGGTCCATCCGGATGTCGATGTGGCCGAAGTCCTGGCGCCCCAGCCCACCCTCGTTGGCGATCGCGCCGACGATCTGGCGCGGCTCGACCTTGTGCCGCTTGCCCACCGCGATCCGGTAGGTGGCCATGTCGATGTCGGTACGACCGCGCGGCTTGCGGGCCTCGCGCTTCGCGCGCTCGCTGCCGCGGTCGCCGCGGTCGCCGCCACGCTCGGGGCGGTCGCCGCGGTCCTGGTACGCCGCGCGGGGCGGCTCGGGCACCAGCAGCAGCGGCTCGTCGCCCTGCAGCACCACCGCGAGCGCAGCGGCGACGTCGACCTCGGGCACGTCGTTCTCGCGCACGTAGTGGGCGACGACATCGCGGAAGAAGCCGACGCCCTCGGAGTTGAGCGCCTCGGTGATCGCCTCGTCGAACTTGCTGAGCCGGGTCGAGTTGACGTCCTCGACGCTCGGCAGCGGCATCTGGGTGAGCTGCTGGCGGGTGGCCTTCTCGATGGCCTTGAGGAGGTAGCGCTCCCGCGGGGTGACGAACGAGATCGCGTCACCCGAGCGGCCGGCCCGACCGGTGCGACCGATCCGGTGCACGTAGGACTCGGTGTCGGTGGGGATGTCGTAGTTGATGACGTGGCTGATCCGCTCCACGTCGAGGCCGCGGGCCGCGACGTCGGTGGCGACCAGGATGTCGAGCTTGCCGTCCTTGAGCTGGTTGATGGTGCGCTCGCGCTGGTTCTGCGCGATGTCACCGTTGATCGCGGTGGCCGAGAAGCCCCGCGCCCGCAGCCGCTCCGCGAGCTGCTCGGTGGCCTGCTTGGTGCGGGCGAAGACGATCATCGCCTCGAAGTTCTCCACCTCGAGGATCCGGGTGAGCGCGTCGAGCTTCTGCGGGTGCGAGACCGTCAGGTAGCGCTGGGTGGTGTTCGGCGCCGTCGTGGTCTTGTTCTTGATGGTGATCTCGGCGGCGTCGGTGAGGTACTTCTTCGCGATCCGACGGATCTGCGGCGGCATGGTGGCCGAGAACAGCGCCACGTGCTTCTCCGCCGGGGTGTCGGCCAGGATGGTCTCGACGTCCTCCGCGAAGCCCATCTTGAGCATCTCGTCGGCCTCGTCGAGCACCAGGAACCGCAGCTGGCTCAGGTCGAGGGTGCCCTTGTCGAGGTGGTCCATGATCCGGCCGGGCGTGCCGACGATGATGTGCACCCCCCGGCGCAGCGCGCTGAGCTGGACGCCGTACCCCTGGCCGCCGTAGACCGGGAGCACGTGCACGCCCTTCATCCCGGCGGCGTACCGCTCGAAGGCCTCGCACACCTGCAGGGCGAGCTCGCGGGTCGGGCAGAGCACCAGCGCCTGCGGCGCCTTCTGCGACAGGTCGAGGCGCGACAGGATCGGCAGGGCGAAAGCCGCGGTCTTGCCGGTGCCCGTCTGGGCCAGGCCCACCACGTGGCGGCCCTCGAGCAACGGCGGGATCGTGGCGGCCTGGATCGGCGACGGTGACTCGTAGCCCACGTCGCGCAGGGCCTTGAGGACTCGGTCGTCGAGGCCGAGCTCGGCGAAGGTGGGGACGGTCTCGGCCTCGGTGTCGTTCACGCTCCCACGGTAGTGGGTGTGGGGCCTACCCGGCGAAAGCGGAGACGGCCGCCCTGGTGAACGCAGGCAGGTCGTCGGGGTTGCGGCTGGTGACCAGGTTGCCGTCGACCACCACCTCGCTGTCCTCCCACTCGGCACCGGCGTTGCGCAGATCGGTCTGCAGGCTGGGCCACGAGGTGAGCCGGCGGCCCTTCACCACGTCGGCCTCGATCAGGCTCCACGACGCGTGACAGATGGCTGCGACCGGCTTGCCTGCGTCGAAGAACCCGCGTACGAACGCCATCGCCGCGGCATCGGTGCGCAGCGCGTCGGGGTTCGCGACACCGCCGGGCAGCACAAGGCCGGCGTAGTCGTCGACCGAGGTGTCGGAGAAGGTCACGTCGACCGGGAAGGTGTCGCCCTTGTCGAGGTGGTTGAAGGCCTGCACCTCGCCCGACTCCACCGAGATCAGCACCGGCTCGCCGCCCGCGTCCTTCACGGCCCGCCAGGGCTCGGTGAGCTCCACCTGCTCGATGCCCTCGCCCGCCACCGCGAACGCGATCTTCTTGCCGCTCAGCTCTGTCATCGGACTCCCTCTCGGATCGATTTCCCTCACCGCCACGGTAGGCAGGCCGGGAGCGGCACCCCACCACCCAAAAGGGTGTGCGTCGCAGGCCTCGGACCGGTTTGATGTCCACATGGACCTGCCCGACCCGCTCACCCACCGCCCCCTGAGCGTCGCAGACGCTCCCGCCGTGACCGCCGTGATGACCGCCCAGGAGCTGCACGACATCGGCGAGGTCGTGATCGACGAGGCCGACATCGTGGCCGACTGGCAGCGGCCCTCGTTCGACCTGGCGGCCAGCACGGTGGGGGTCTTCGCCGGCGAGACGCTGGTCGGCTACGCGGAGGTCGGAGGCGGCGACCGCGGCGACGCGGCCGTGCACCCCGACCACCGCGGCCGCGGCATCGGTACGGCGCTCGCGCGCTGGATGCAGGAGCGAGCCCGGGCCACCGGCTCCACCGTGATCGGCATGCCGGTCCCGAGCGGCTCCCCCGGAGAGGCGCTGCTGACCGCCCTGGGCTACCGGCCGCGCTGGACCTCGTGGGTGCTCACGCTGCCGGAGGGCACCGAGGTCGCGGCCCAGCCGCTCCCCGAGGGGTACGCCGTCCGGGAGGCGGCTCCCGCGGACCGGACAGCGCTGTGGACGGTGATCGAGGACGCCTTCCTCGAGTGGTCGGTGCGGGAGCGGCAGAGCCTCGACGACTTCGCGGCCACCACGTGGCTACGCCCCGGCTTCGCGCCGTGGAACCTGCGGGTGGTGACCGACCCCGCCGGTGAGGTCGTCGGAGGCGCGGTCGTGCTGATGGCGGGAGGTGAGGACGGGTACATCGACCGGCTCGCCGTACGCCGCGACCGGCGGGGGCTGGGCCTGGCCCGGGTCCTGCTCGCCGACTCGTTCGCGGCCGCCCGCGCGCACGGCGCGGTCCGCTCGGAGCTGTCCACCGATTCCCGTACCGGGGCACTCGGTCTCTATGAGAAGGTCGGTATGGAGGTCCGCTCCACCTGGGTGAACCTCGCCATCGACCTCTGAGTCGGCGCCACGACGACCCCCGCCGGGCTCGGTGGGACTGCGCGTGACCGGACTGCGAGTGACCGAACAGCGAGGGAAGGGTGCCGACATGACCCACGAGGCCGCTCCCGGGCCCACGTCCGGCCCCTACCTCGACGCCGTGGCCGCGATCACGGCGCTCGCCTCCGCCCTGGACGACGGCGAGCTCGCGACCACGGTCGCGGCGACCCCCGACTGGACGGTGCACCACGTGCTCGCGCACCTCGCGGGAGGGCCGGCCGACTCGCTCACCGGGCGGATGGACGGCGCACCCGGACCGGCCTGGACGGCCGTCCACGTGGGCGAGCGGGCCGGGCTGCCGGTTCCCGACCTGCTGGCCGAGATCAGGGTCCACGCGCCCGAGGTCCAGGCGGCCGCGGCCGGCTCGCCCCGCCCGGCCATCGTGTGGGACGCCGTCGTGCACCTGGCCGACCTGCACGAGACCCTGGGCCGGGGCCGGCTCGACGAGTCGTTGTGGCGCCCGGTGCTGGACGTGGTCGGTCCCTTCCGGCTCGGCGAACGCTCCGTCGACGTCGAGGCCTACGAGCTCTTCCGGGGCCTGTTCTCCCGACGCTCGCGTGCCCAGATGCAGACGTGGGGCACCGGACTCAGCGCCGAGGAGCTCGACGCCCTGCCGATCTTCGGGCCTCGTGACGACGACCAGCCGGTGCCCTGAGCCGCTGTCGGCGGATTCCGCGACGCACTGGAGAGAGACACTCGCCAAGTCTTTACCTTCGCACTGCGTCATGGGTCACACCCAGGTGCGTTTCCTCACCAGTGGGGTACGCGTCACTCTGGGGAGAGTGGCCTACCGAGAAGTGAGAACGCCATGACCGTCAAGGAAGCTGCATCCGAGCTGGACCTGCCCGTCAAGACCGTGTGGAGGCTCTGCACCGCAGGTGCGATCCCCTCCTGGCTGGCTGACGGACGCATCCTGATCCGCCCCGAGGCCGTGTCGGCCTTCGCCCAGACGTTCTGCGCCGCCTGACCGGCCCTTCCAGGCCCCAGAGCCACTGGCCAGCAGCTTCCCGGCCACTGCCGCCAACCGGCGCGCGACCCGTGTCGTGCCGGCCCCGGCAGCGGCCGCATCGGGGAGGAGTGCCCCGGCAAGCGGGGCGGCGATAGGTTGGCCGACATGGAGCGACGCCTCAGCGATGACGACCGGGCCTTCCAGGCACAGATGCGCGAGATCTTCACCAGCCAGGTGCCCGAGGAGATCCGCGACAAGGTGGCCCACGGCCGCGAGCTGACCAAGGACGAGATCGTCACCAGCCACCGTGCCCTCAACGAGGCGGGCGTGGCCGTGCCCGGCTGGCCGGTCGAGTACGGCGGCAAGGACTGGTCGCCCCTCCAGCGCCACATCTGGACCACCGAGATGCAGGCCGCCAGCGTGCCCCCTCCGCTGCAGTTCAACGCCAACATGGTCGGGCCCGTGATCGCCGCCTTCGGCAGCACCGAGCTCAAGGACCGCTTCCTCCCCCCGACCGCCAGCCTCGACATCTGGTGGTGCCAGGGCTTCTCCGAACCCGATGCGGGTTCCGACCTCGCTTCGCTGCGCACGACCGCGCTCCGCGACGGCGACGAGTGGGTCGTCAACGGACAGAAGACCTGGACTACGCTCGGCCAGCACGCCGACTGGATCTTCGCGCTGGTCCGCACCAACCCCGACGTCAAGAAGCAGGCCGGTATCTCCTTCCTGCTCATCGACATGACCTCGCCGGGCGTGACCGTGCGCCCCATCCAGCTCATCGACGGCGGGCACGAGGTCAACGAGGTCTTCTTCGACGACGTCCGGGTACCGGCCGACCAGCTCGTCGGCGAGGAGAACCGCGGCTGGGACTACGCGAAGTTCCTGCTCGGCAACGAGCGGGTCGGCGTGGCGCCGGTCGGTGCGATCAAACGCCGGCTGGCCGACGTGAAGACCTGGGCCGGTTCGGTGGCGAACGGCTCCGGCACGCTGCTCGACGACCCCCTGCTCGCGGCCCGGGTCGCCGAGCTGGAGTGCGACGTGATGGCCCTGGAGCTGACCGTGCTGCGGGTGGCCGGCGGCTCGCACGACGGCAAGCCCGACCCGGCCTCCTCGATCCTCAAGCTGCGCGGCTCCGAGCTCCAGCAGGAGGTCCTCGAGCTCGCGGTCGACGTGGCCGGGCCGATGTCGCTGGCCTGGGGCGAGGTCGCGGCCGACACCGACGGCGCCCTGCCGGAGTGGACGGCGCACGCCACCCCGACGTACCTGAACTACCGCAAGGCCACGATCTACGGCGGCTCCAGTGAGGTGCAACGCCAGGTGATCGCCGGCGGCATCCTCGGACTGAAGGGCTGAGCACCATGGACTTCACCCTCGACAACGAGCAGAAGGCGCTGCGCGACGCGGTGCGCGACATGCTCGCCAAGCGCACGCCGGTCGACGCGATCGGAGCCGCCGACCACGACCCCGAGCTGTGGCAGGCGCTGGCCGAGATGGGCCTGCTGGCGCTGCCCTACGACGAGGGCGCCGGTCCTGTCGAGGTGATGCTGGTGGCCGAGGAGCTCGGCCGGGCCCGGGCGCGCTCGCCGTACGTCGACAGCCTGCTGGCCGGGCTGGTGCTCCGGGCCACCGGGCAGGACGACCTGCTCGAGGCGCTGGGCGAGGGCACTGCGCTCGTCGTACCCGCCCTCAACGAGCCGGGCCGGTCCTGGACCGCGGCCGCCACCACCACGCACCGGGCCGACGGCGACCGCGGCGTGCTCACCGGCACCGTGGGCCCGGTGGCCTACGCCGAGGCCGCGACCCATGCCGTGGTGCTCGCCGACGCGGGCTGCTTCCTGGTGGAGAAGCCGCCGGTACAGCAGTCCTGCCTGGTGCTCGAGGACACGCCGGCCACCCTGCTCACCGACGACCTCGCGGTGGTCGCCTCGGCCCGCAACCACGCCACGGTGGCGCTGTGCGCCGAAGCGCTGGGGGCGATGCAGGCGGCGCTCGACCTCACCGTCGACTACCTCAAGAGCCGCAAGCAGTTCGGGGTGCCGCTAGCCACCTTCCAGGCGCTCACCCACCGCGCGGCCGACCTCTACGTGCAGCTCGAGCTGGCCCGCAGCACCGTGCAGTTCGCGGCGATGTCGCTCGCCGACGACCCGGACTCGCCCTCGAACAGCCAGCTCGCGTCGCGGACCAAGGTGGTCGTGGGCAAGGCCGGCCGGCTGATCGGCCGGGAGGCGGTGCAGATGCACGGCGGGATCGGGATGACCGCGGAGTACTCCGTGGGACACCTCACCGCCCGGCTCACCGCGATCGAGCACACGTGGGGCGACACCCGCCAGCACCTGGGCGGGCTGGCGCGTTCGCTGGGTGACCACCGGACCGTCGAGGTGCTCTGAGGGGCCTCGGACGGGTCATTTCCCGCCAATTGGTGGAGTACGACGGGTGCGCGAGCGGCGGAATCTAGTGGTCGAAGCAACGCCAACCTGACAGGTGGTGTTGTTGATGGGAATGCGCAGGATCGAGTACGAGGTTCGTGAGGAGTTCTTCGAGTTGATCTGCTCGGGGATGCCCTTGATCACCTCGGCGCAGTTG
>JBBQRV010000031.1:0-22126 GCA_038214475.1 Propionibacteriales bacterium
GACCTCCGCCGGATCGCCGCCAGCCTCAACGCCCGACCACGACCTACCCTCGACATGAGAACCCCAGCCCAAGCGCTGGAAACGCTGCTGACCAAAACCTCAGCAGCATGACCGTTGCTAAGACCGATTGACCTCGCCGTCCCCGGACGTGTCGTTGTCGACCAATTGGCGCGCAACGACCGCCCGCAACCGACCCGGCCGGCGACCCACCCGCCGCCCGACCCGCCTGCCGGCTACAACGCCGCGGCCACCCGGGTGCCCTGCTCGATCGCCCGCTTCGCGTCGAGCTCCGCGGCCACGTCGGCGCCACCGATGAGGTGCAGGGACCGCGAGGGCGACCCAGGAGGAGTCGCCACCAGCTCGTCGTACAGACCCCGCACCGACTCCTGGCCCGCACACAGCACCACATGGTCGACCTCGAGCAGCCGCCGAGTGGTGGGGCCGTCCTTGCCGGTCACGGTCACGTGCAGTCCGTCGTCGTCGACCTTGTCGTAGCTGACGCCGGGCAGCAGCTCGACCCCGGAGTCCTTGAGCACCGTGCGGTGGGCCCACCCCGAGGTCTTGGCCAGCCCGCGTCCGATCGAGGTGGTCTTGCGCTGCAGCAGGTGCACCTCGCGCACCGGGGTGCGTGGCTTCTTCTCGGTAAGTCCTCCGGGGTGCACGCTCGGGTCGCCGACGCCCCAGTGCTGCATCCAGTCCTCGAGCGTGTCGGCCGGGTCGTGGGTCAGGAAGTGGCTCACGTCGACGCCGATCCCGCCCGCGCCGACCACCGCGACCCGTCGGCCGACGGTGACCCGACCCGACAGCACGTCGGCGTACGACACCACGCTCGGGTGGTCGCTGCCGGGGAAGACCGGGAGCCGGGGTTCGACGCCGGTGGCCACGACCACGTCGTCGTACGTCGCCAGGTCGGCCGGGGTCGCCTCGGTGCCGACCCGGACGTCGACCCCGAGCACCTCGAGCCGGCGGCGGTAGTAGCGCAGCGTCTCGGCGAAGTCCTCCTTGCCCGGCACCGCCATCGCGAGGCGGAACTGGCCGCCCAGCGCGTCGGACTTCTCGAACAGGGTCACGCCCAGCCCGCGCTCGGCCGCGGACACGGCGGCGGCCAGGCCGGCCGGGCCGGCACCGACCACGGCCACGGAGCGCTGCCGCACGGTCGGGGTGAGCAGCAGGGTGGTCTCACGGCAGGCGCGCGGGTTGACCAGGCAGGAGGCCTTCTGGCCGTCGAAGACGTGGTCGAGGCAGGCCTGGTTACAGGCGATGCAGGTGTTGATCTCGTCGGCGCGCCCGGCGGCGGCCTTGGCCACGAAGTCGGGGTCGGCCAGGAACGGGCGGGCCATCGACACCAGGTCGGCCTCCCCGGCGGCGAGGATGTCCTCGGCCAGCTCGGGGGTGTTGATCCGGTTCGACGCGCACACCGACACGTCGACCTCGCGGCGCAGCCGCGCGGTCACCTCGCGCCACGCTCCCGGCGGCACCTGGGTGATGATCGTCGGTACCCGCGCCTCGTGCCAGCCGATGCCGGTGTTGAGGACGTCGACCCCGGCCTCCTCCAGCGACTTGGCGAGGGTGACGACCTCCTCCCACGATTGGCCGTGCTCGACCAGGTCGAGCAGGGAGATGCGGTACTGCACCAGGAAGTCGGGGCCGACCAGCTCGCGGGTGCGCCGGACGACCTCGATCGGGAACCGCATCCGCTTCTCGGCCGTGCCGCCCCAGCGGTCGGAGCGGTCGTTGGTGCGGCTGGCGAGGAACTGGTTGATCAGGTAGCCCTCGGAGCCCATGATCTCGACGCCGTCGTAGCCCGCCTTCCTGGCCAGGGCTGCGCTCCGGGCGAAGTGCGTGGCCGTGCGGTCCACCCCACGGGTGCTGAGTGCGCGCGGCTTGAACGGGGTGATCGGCGACTTCCGGTCGGACGCCGAGACGCTGAAAGGGTGGTAGCCGTAGCGGCCCGCGTGCAGCACCTGCATCAGGATCCGGCCGTCGTGCTCGTGCACCGCGTCGGTGATCTCGCGGTGCCGCATCGCCTGCAGCCGGGTGGTCATCTCCGAGCCGAACGGCTTGAGCCAGCCGCGCTTGTCCGGCGCGTAGCCGCCGGTGACGATCAGGCCGACGCCGCCGGCGGCCCGTTCGGCGAAGTACGCCGCGAGCTTCGGGATGTCCCAGACGTAGTCCTCCAGCCCGGTGTGCATCGAGCCCATCACGACCCGGTTGCGCAGCGTCGTGGAGCCGATCGTGATCGGGGCGAGCAGGTGGGGGTAGGTCACGGGAGGTCCCTTTCGTGGGCGGTGAGGTACTCCTCGAGCCAGGCCACCCAGAACTCCTCGAGGCGGATGCCGCCGCGGAGCACCAGGTGCTGGTCGAGGGCGAGGCCGGTCAGGGCCTCAGGTCCGGGATGGTCGCGCTCGGCCAGCTGCCGGTAGTGGGCCAGCCGACTGCGATGCTCGGCGAGCTCGGTGCGCACCACGTCGAGCACGGCGCCCCGGTCGTCAGCGAAGGAGGCGCCTCGCATCTTCACCGAGAGATCGCTGCGCGGGTGCTGCTCGGGGCTGGGTGTGGTGAGCCAGCCGGCCAGCGTCGCTCGGCCGGTCGAGGACACGGCGTAGACCTTCTTGTCGGGCCGCCCGTGCTGGGCGACGACCTCGGCGCTGACCCAGCCGTCGGACTCCATCCGGGCCAGGGTGCGGTAGATCTGCTGGTGGGTGGCCGCCCAGAAGAACCCGATCGACTTCTCGAACCGGCGCGCCAGTTCCAGGCCGGCGGCCGGCCGCTCGCTGAGCGAGACCAGGAGTGCGTGTTCGAGCGCCACCCGGGCAGCCTGACAGGCTATGCAACAAGTTGCAAGCGTGGGTGACGCAACCCACCTGTCAGATACCCCTGGGGGGTATAGGTTCGGCCCATGAACACGTCATGGAGAACCGCAGTCACGGCCACCCTGCACTGCCTCACCGGCTGTGCGATCGGAGAGGTGCTCGGCATGGTGCTCAGCGCGTGGTGGGGCTGGGGCAACGGCGCCAGCGTGCTGCTCTCGGTGATGCTCGCCTTCTTCTTCGGCTACCTGCTCACCTTCACCGGCGTACGCCGCGGTGGCGCAGGCGTGGCGACCGCCGTCCAGCTGGCCTTCGCGTCCGACACCGTGTCGATCGCGGTGATGGAGCTGGTCGACAACGGCTTCATGCTGAGCGTGCCGGGGGCCCTCGACGCGACCCTGGCCGACCTGCTCTTCTGGGTCTCGCTGGTGGTGTCGCTGGCGATCGCCTTCGTCGCCGCCGTGCCGGTCAACAAGTGGCTGATCGACCGCGGGCGCGGACACGCCGTGGTCCACCGGATGCACGCAGGTCACCACTGAGCCCTCGACGGGAATACGATTCCTGCCATGCGCCTGCTGCCCACCCTCGTGCTCACCCCGCTGGCCCTCTCGCTGCTGGCGTGCGCGCCCGCCGAGGAGCAGCAGACCGTCACCCAGGTCGACTCGTGCGCGACCGACCAGCTCTCGGTGCTGACACCCGGCACGCTCACCATCGGCACCGACTCCCCGGCGTACCCGCCGTGGTTCCAGGGCAACAAGCCGGCCAACGGCAAGGGCTTCGAGTCCGCGGTGGCCTACGCCGTGGCCGAGCAGCTCGGCTTCGACCAGGCGGCCGTCACCTGGGTGAAGGTGCCGTTCAACAACTCCTACGCGCCGGGCGCGAAGAAGTTCGACTTCGACATCAACCAGATCTCGATCACGCCGGCGCGGCAGAAGGTGGTCGACTTCTCCGACGGCTACTACACCGCCGCCCAGGCCGTGATCACCCTCAAGAAGGACGCGGCCGGTGCCTCGTCGCTCGCCGCGCTGAAGGACCTCAAGCTGGGGGCGCAGACCGGCACCACCTCGCTGACCGCGATCCGCGACGACATCCAGCCCACCCAGGAGCCGCTGGTCTTCCAGAACACCAACGTCGCCAAGCAGGCCCTCCTCAACGGCCAGGTCGACGCGATCGTCGCCGACCTGCCGACCGCCTTCTACATCACCGCGGTGGAGATCCCCCAAGGCACGATCACCGGCCAGTTCGAGTCCACCGGCAGCCCCGAGCAGTTCGGTCTGCTGCTGCAGAAGGGCAACGCGCTGCTGCCGTGCGTCAACAAGGCGCTCGAGGCCCTGCAGTCCGACGGCACCCTCGACCAGATCCAGCAGAAGTGGCTCTCCGACGTGGTCGACGTACCCGTCCTCCAGTGAGCGACTGGTCGCCCAGCGCTCGACAGCTCGAGCGCGAGCAGGTCGCCGTCCGGCTGCGCCGACGCCGGGGTCTGACCGCCACCGTGGTGACCGTGGCGTTCCTCGGGCTGCTCGTGCTCGGGGTGACCTCGTCGCCGGGGTGGCCGCGGGTCCGCGAGACGTTCCTCAGCTGGCCGGACGCCAAGGCGTCGTTCCCGGCCATCCGGGACGGGTTCTGGGTCAACGTGCGGATGTTCCTGCTCGCGGAGCCGGTCATCCTGCTGATCGGGGTGCTGGTCGCGGTCACCCGGCACACGATCTCGCCGTGGCTCGCGCCCCTGCGGGTGCTCGCCGTCGCCTACACCGACCTGCTGCGCGGTGTGCCCACGCTGCTGGTGGTGGTCCTCTTCGCGCTCGGCATCCCCGCGCTCAACCTGCAGGGCCTCACCACCAGCTTCTTCTGGCTGACCAGTGCCGCCCTGGTGCTGTCGTACGGCGCCTACGTCGCGGAGGTGGTGCGCTCCGGCATCGAGTCGATCCACCCCTCCCAGCTCGCCTCGGCCGAGGCGCTGGCGCTGTCGCGTGCGCAGTCGATGCGGTACGTGATCCTGCCGCAGGCCCTGCGCCGGGTCGTGCCGCCGCTGATGAACGACTTCGTCTCGCTGCAGAAGGACACCGCGCTGGTCTCCGCGGTCGGGGTGACCGAGGCGTTGTACGCCGCGCAGGACTACGGCAACTTCAACTTCAACTACACGCCCCTGCTGGTGACGGCCGCGTTCTTCGTGGTGGTCACGGTGCCGTTGGCCCGGTTCACCGACTGGCTGAGCGCGCGGGCCCGGCGTCGGGAACGGGGTGGCTCGTGACCGCGCTGCTGGAGGTCGAGGCGCTGCGCAAGTGCTACGGCGACAAGGTGGTGCTGCGTGACATCGACCTGACGGTGCTGCCGCACGACGTGATCTGCCTGATCGGGGCGAGCGGGTCGGGCAAGTCGACGTTGCTGCGCTGCCTCAACCTGCTCGAACCGATCGACGACGGCACGATCCGCTTCGAGGGCCGCGAGGTGTCCGACCCGCTGGTCGACCCCCGCGACGTACGTCGTGGGATCGGGATGGTCTTCCAGGCCTACAACCTGTTCCCGCACCTGGATGTCCTCGACAACTGCACGCTGGCGCCGGTCAAGGTGCACGGCATGGACCGGGCCGAGGCGCGGGAGCGGGCGCGCGAGCGGCTCGGCCACTTCGGGCTCGCCGACAAGGCGTCCGCCCACCCCGACTCGCTGTCCGGCGGCCAGCAGCAGCGGGTCGCGCTGGTGCGCGCGCTGTGCACCAACCCCACGCTGCTGCTGCTCGACGAGATCACGGCCGCGCTCGACCCCGAGCTGGTCGGCGAGGTGCTCGACAGCGTGCGCGCGGAGGCCGAGGCCGGCATGACGATGATCCTGGCCACCCACGAGATGGCCTTCGCCCGCGAGGTGGCCACCTCCGTCTGCTTCCTCGACCAGGGCCGGATCCTCGAGCAGGGCGCTCCCGGCGAGATCTTCAGCGCGCCGCGCGAGGACCGCACCCGGGAGTTCCTGCGCCGGGTGCTGCCTGCCGGGTGACCGGCTAACGTCGGCACATGGCTCCGTGGATCCCGTCACCCTCGCGTCGTACCCGGCTGCTGGCTCTCACCCCGCTGCTCGCCCTCGGCCTGGTGGTCCCGGCCACGGTCGCGGCCGTGGCCCCGGCTCCGCAGCCGGGCCCCGGCACCCAGGCCCTCGACACGCTCTTCCCTAGCCAGGGCAACGGCGGGTACGACGTGCGCAGCTACGACGTGGCCCTCGACTACCGGCCGACAGGGCGACGCATCGACGCCCGCGCCGTCCTCACCGCCCGGGCCCACACCCGGCTGGCGTCGTTCCACCTCGACCTGGAGGGGCTGCACGTCGACGGGGTCAGCGTCGACGGCCGCCCGGCCCGCTTCAGCCGGCACGGCCACGAGCTGGTGATCACGCCACGCCGCCCGGTCAGGGGGCGCTTCCGGGCCGTCGTCGACTACTCCGGGTCGCCGCGTCCGCACACCGACGCCGACGGCTCCACCGAGGGCTGGGTGCGCACGCCGGACGGCGTCACCGCGCTGGGCGAGCCGGTGGGCACGTCGACCTGGGTGCCGTCGAACGACACCCCCGGCGACAAGGCGCGGTGGACGTTCCGGCTGACCGTCCCGTCGACGCTGAAGGCGGCCGCCAACGGGGTGCTTGCCGCGAAGGTGCGCCACGGGGGCCGCACGACGTGGGTGTGGCGCGAGCCGGAGCCGATGTCGCCGTACCTCGCCACGATCTCGATCGGGAAGTTCGACGCCTTCCACTCCACGATCCGGTCGGTGACGGGACGGTCGATCCCGACCTGGTCGTTCGTCGACCCGTCCACCGGCTCCTCCCGAGCGGCCCGGCGGCTCCTGCCCAAGGTGATCCGCTTCGAGGAGCGGCTGTTCGGCCCCTACCCGCTCAGCGCCGCCGGCATGATCGTCGACAACGCCGACGTGGGATACGCCCTGGAGACCCAGACCCGGCCGTTCTACCCCTTCGGCACCGACACCTCCACGCTCGTGCACGAGACCGCGCACCAGTGGTACGGCGACTCGGTCACCCTCACCGACTGGCACGACATCTGGCTCGCCGAGGGGTTCGCGACGTACGCCGAGTGGCTGTGGGACGCGGCCCACGGCGGCCGGACCCCGGCCGAGCGCTTCGACGGCCTCTACGCCACTGCGGACACCAGCGGGCTCTGGCACCCGGCGCCCACGAAGTTCACCGCCTCCGCCGACCTCTTCGGCAGCCCCGAGTACAACCGGGGCGCGATGACCCTCCAGGCGCTGCGGGAGCGGGTCGGCACGGCCGACTTCTTCCGGATCCTGCGCACTTGGGCCCGGGAGCACCGGCACGGCAACGTGCGCACCCGGCAGTTCCGGGTGCTCGCCGAGGACGTGTCGGGCCAGGACCTGACGACGCTCTTCGCCGACTGGCTCACCCTCGACGGCAAGCCGGCCGGGTACTGACGTGGACGGACCGCTCGGGTCGCTCGGGCAGGGCACCGGGCCGCTGCGCGGGGTCAAGGTGGTGGAGCTCGCCGGGCTCGGCCCGGGCCCGCACGCCTGCATGCTGCTGGCCGACCTGGGCGCCGACGTGCTGCGCATCGACCGTCCGGGCGGCAACGCGCTCACCGGTGATCCCGCCACCGACCTGCTCAACCGGGGCCGGCCCAGCGTGGCGCTCGACCTCAAGCAGCCGGACGCGGTGGAGACGGTGCTGCGCCTGGTGGCCGGCGCCGACCTGCTGGTCGAGGGGATGCGCCCCGGGGTCGCCGAGCGCCTCGGCCTCGGTCCCGAGCAGTGCCATGCGGTCAACCCGCGGCTGGTCTACGGCCGGATGACGGGCTGGGGCCAGACCGGGCCGCTGGCGCACACCGCCGGGCACGACCTCAACTACATCGCCCTGGCCGGTGCCCTCTTCGGGATGGGCCAGGACCCCGACCGGCCACACTTCCCCGCCAACGTGGTGGGCGACTTCGGCGGGGGGTCGACGTACCTCGTGATCGGACTGCTCGCCGCGCTCCTCGAGGCCCGCACGTCCGGGCTCGGCCAGGTCGTGGACGCCGCCATCGTCGACGGCACCGCGCACCTCAACGCGATGGCGTCCTCGATGCTCGCCGCGGGCACGCTGCGCGAGCAGCGCGCGGTCAACCTGCTCGACGGCGGACTGCCCTACTACGACGTCTACGAGACCGCCGACGGCCGGCACCTCTCGATCGGCGCCCTCGAGCCGCAGTTCTTCGCCGAGCTGGTGCGCCTGCTCGACCTCCCGCCCGACGCTCCCGGCCAGGCCGACGTCGCCCGGTACGGCGAGCTCCGCGGGCTGATCGCCGACCGGGTCCGTGCGCGCACCCTCGCGCAGTGGTCCGAGGTGTTCGACGGCACCGACGCCTGCGCGGCGCCCGTGCTCACCCTCACCGAGGCCGCCGCCCACCCGCACCTGGCCGACCGTGCGGTGTACGTCGAGCGAGCCGGTGCGGTGCAACCGGCTCCTGCCCCGCGCTTCTCGCGGACCGGCGCCACCCTCTCCTCGCCGCCGTCGCGGCCGGGCCAGCAGACCCGCGCGGCGCTGACCGCCTGGGGCATCACGGACGTCGATGCCCTGCTCGCCTCCGGTGCCGCGGTCGAGGGCTGAGCCGGGCCGGGATCCGGGCGGAACCGGGGGGAACCGGCGGGGATTCCACAACGGCTGGTCCGATGCTCTACTGTTGTAGACAGCAACTCGCTCAGTCTTGCCTCGAGTTGTCGGCGCTCGGTTCGACCGCGCCCCTCGCGACACGATCGCGAGCACACGCTTATCCATCTCCTGCCGCCGGCGGGAACGGCTTGGTGAGACACACCAACTGATAGCGACTTCTCTCTTGTCTTCCTCTTCTTCTTTCGTCGACCTCGGCGTGCCCGCAGACCTGTGCACCCTCCTGGCAGGCCTCGGCATCGAGACCCCGACTCCCATCCAGTCCGCGACCCTTCCCGACTCCCTGGCCGGACGCGACGTCCTGGGCCGGGGTCGCACCGGTTCCGGCAAGACCTACGCCTTCCTGCTCCCGCTCGTCGCCCGGCTCACCGCGAGCCAGCGTCGGGTCGCCCCCAAGGCTCCCCGGGCCCTGATCCTGGCGCCCACGCGTGAGCTGGTCGGCCAGATCGAGCAGGCGCTCGCGCCGCTCGCCCGGGCCGCCGGGCTCAGCACCCGCACCGTCTTCGGCGGTGTCGGCCAGCACCCGCAGGTGCAGGCACTGCGCAAGGGCGTCGACATCCTGGTCGCCTGCCCCGGTCGGCTCGAGGACCTGATCCAGCAGGGCCACTGCACGCTCAACCAGATCGAGGTCACCGTCCTCGACGAGGCGGACCACATGGCCGACCTCGGCTTCCTGCCGTCGGTGAAGCGGCTGCTCGGCCAGACCCCGAAGTCCGGCCAGCGACTGCTGTTCTCGGCGACGCTCGACCGCGCCATCGACGGGCTGGTGAAGCAGTTCCTGGTCAACCCCGTCACGCACGAGGCCGACTCGGCGCAGTCGCCGGTCTCCACGATGTCGCACCACGTGCTGCACGTGAACCGTGAGCACCGGCTTCCGGTGCTGGTCGACCTGACCAGCGCCCCGGGGCGGACCATGGTCTTCACCCGCACCAAGCACGGCGCCAAGGCGCTCGCCCGCCAGCTCAACAAGAACGGCGTCACCGCCGTCGAGCTGCACGGCAACCTGAGCCAGGGCGCCCGCACCCGCAACATGGAGGCCTTCCACTCCGGCAAGGCCACCGCGATGGTCGCCACCGACATCGCCGCGCGCGGCATCCACGTCGACGACGTGGCCCTCGTCGTGCACGCCGACCCGCCGGTCGAGCACAAGGCCTACCTGCACCGCTCGGGCCGCACCGCCCGCGCGGGCAACGACGGAACGGTGATCACGCTGATGACCAACGAGCAGGTGCGCGACGTGCGCACGCTGACCCGGATGGCCGGCATCAAGGCCACCACCACCCGCATCGACGGGGCCGCGCACCCGATGCTGGTCCAGCTCGCCCCCGGCGAGCGGGTCACCGTCGCCGGCGGACTCGGCGAGACCGGCCCCGACCCGGTCCAGGGTCGTTCCGGCTCCGGCTCCGGTGGCGGTGGCCGCAACCGCGGTCGTCGCTCCGCGGGTGGCTCCTCGGCCAAGGGCGGCTCCGGCGGCTCCGGCGGTTCGGGCGGCCAGGGTGGTTCTGGCGGCGGACGTCGTGGCGGCTCCGGCCGTGGCGGCTCCTCGAGCAGCTACTCCACCAGCACGCCCAGTGGCGGCGGCGCCGGCAAGTCCGGCGGTGGCCAGTCGCGTCGTACGTCCGGCCGTGGCGGCTCGGGTTCCTCGGGCGGCTCCAGCAGCTCGGGTGGCTCGCACAGCGCGGCCTCGTTCAGCTCCGGGCGCCGCTGACTCTTCGCCAATTGGTCGAGTACGACGTCGTTCCCGAGTGGAATGCACGTCGTACTCGACCAATTGGCGCTTCTGGGCAGATCGCCGACGCCGCTGCAGCGTGCCGGCGTCGCAACTCGCCGATTGGTCGGTTGTGACGCCTGATCGACCCGCGACACGTGTCGTACTCGACCAATTGGCGCGCCGCGACAGCCCGCCACCTCAGAAGTCCGTCAGGTCCGCCCAGATCGCGGCATGGTCGGACGCCTCCTGCTCGGCCGACTCCAGGGTCGGCAGCAGGTCCCACGGGTCCTTCGTGCGGTTGCCGTGCCACACGCCGCGTCGCAGGACCCCGCCTCCGACGACGTGCGCGAACAGTCCGTCCGAGAGCAGCACGTAGTCGATCTTGTCCCTCTCGTTGCCCGACCCGAACGTGCCGCGACGATGGTCCCAGTCGAAGTAGGGGTAGGCGCTCACGTCGGTGAGTCCGGGCGTGCCCAGCAGCGGCGCCAGCGCCTCACTCGCGGGGTCGTCGTTGAGGTCGCCCAGGATCGCCACGTGCTCGATGCCCTCGGCCAGCAGCCCCTGGTAGATCTCGGCCACCCGGGTGGCCTGCCGGGCCCGCCGCCGCGCGCCGATCGGGTCGCCGGGCGAGCTGTAGCCCTTGGACTTGAAGTGGTTGGCGAGCACGACGTAACGCGTGCCGGCGGGACTGTCGAGGTGGTACTCGCAGCAGTCGCGCGAGAACACCGTCCCGAGCTCGTCGACGTCGAAGACGTGGGTGCGGATCTGCACCAGCCGGTGCTCGGTGCGGGCCATGAAGCCCACGTCGATGCCGCGGGCGTCGTTGCCCTCGACCACCATCACCTGCTCGTACGGCGTCCCCCCGACCGCGGGCAGCAACGACTGGGAGAACAGGTCGAGGTCGGGCCGGTTGTCGGCCTCCACCACGACCAGCACGTCCGCGCCGAGCTCGTGGATGACCCGGGCGGTGTTCTCGGTGGCCCGCTCGTCGACGGCGACCTTCTTCAGCTCGAGGAAGCCCACCCAGTCGGCCCGCCCGTCCGCGACCAGCTCGACGGGCCCGCTGCGGGGGCGCCGGACCAGCTGGCCCCGCAGCTTGCGCAGCCGCACGAACTCACCCTCGTCGTCGCGCAGGATGCCCAGGGTGTCGAGCAGGTCGAGGATCTCGGCCTCGACCGGCCCGTAGTCGGCCAGCTCGAACAGCCCGGCGAGCCGGGCGTGCGCGGCGAGCACGGTACGCCGGGTGTCGGAGTCCGAGAGGGTGGTGTCCATCGCCCTGGGGCGCGCAAACAGGTTCTCCACGTTGTACGACGCAAGCCTCATGGGCACTCCCGGTGGACGCGCGGCTGACACCTCGAAGGAGTGTCTCGCGCCCGGCCCAGATACGACAGGCCCCGCGAGGCGGCCGCCGGTGGGGCGCTCAGCCGATCGCGGCCAGCACCAGGTCGGCGACCGCGGACTGCTCGACCGCGAACGGGTGGAACTGCAGTGCGTCCGGGGCTTCCGTGGCGCCGTTGACCCAGGCGGAGCCGGAGCAGATGTCGTGCCCGGCGCTGGCCTTCGCGACGTCGACGAAGTCGGCGCCGGTGGCCCGCGCGGCCTGCTGCACGGCCCGGTTGAGACGGTCGTTCACGAGCCGGCCGTACGCGTAGTCCCCCCGGGCCAAGGGCAGCACCTTCGGGCAGGTGTCGGACTCCGGGGTGATCTGCGGGTAGCCGATCAGCACCACCCGGGCCTCGGGGGCGCGGGCCCGCACCGCCCGGACCACCCCGACCAGCGAGTCGCGGGTGCCGGCCAGCGCGGCGAGCAGCCGGTCGCTGCCACCGGCGCGCATCGCGTCGCGGCACGGCGACCCGGTCGGGTCGGACGCCCGCAGCGACGGGCAGTAGCCGACCAGCGTCGAGAACACGTCGGAGTCGTTGCCCCCGAGACCGATGGTGACCAGGTCGGTACGCCGGTCGACGGCGTTGATCTGCGGGGGGACCGGGCCGGCGAAGGTCTGCTGTCGGCGGCTGACGTCGGCGGTCACCGCGGCACTGCAGCTGCGGTCCGCGAACTGCGCGCCGGCCAGCGAAGCCGCCACCAGGTGGGGGTAGTTGGCGGTGGACCGGAAGCACGACGGGCTGGTGCTGTCCGCCGGTGGCACCTTGGGGGCGGCGGTGTAGGAGTCACCGAGGGCGACGTAGCGGGCATAGCCGGCCACCTGGGCACGCGCGGGCGCCGCCGTGGCCGACCCTCCGGACGTCGGGGTGGCGTCCGGCGCAGGACTGGCCTGGCCCGACGCGGAGCAGGCTCCGAGGGCGGCGAGGCCGAGGAGCAGCAGTGCGGCGACGGCCCTGCGGCGCGCGGAATCCATGCCCACCACGGTACGGGGGCCCCGGCTGACACCCGGCTGACACCCGGCTGACACCGGGCTGGCACGGGCTGGCACAGGCTGGCCCCGGCCGTCACAGGCCCGCGCTCAGGACTCGAGGCCCAGGGCCAGGGTGGCCTCGAGCACGAACCGCGGGTCCTCCAGGCGCTCGCCGTACGCCTCGCGGAGCTGGGTGACCCGGTAGCGCACGGTCTGCGGATGCACGAACAGCGCCTCCGCGATCTCGTCGCGTCGGCCGTGGTGCAGCAGCCAGGCCCGCAGCGTCTCGGTCAGCTTCTCGACGGCGGCGGGGCGCAGGTCGGCCAACGGAGCCAGCACCCGCGTGCGCAGGTCGGCCAGCGCAGCGGGATCGGCAGCCAGCACGATCTCGGCCAGGCGCGACTCGGTGTCGACGGTGCCGGTGAGCGCGGGCAGCAACAGGCAGCGCAGCGCCCGCTGGTAGGACGCGGCCACCTCGAGCCACGCCACCGTCGGGCCCACCACCGCGTCGTGCTCGGCGACGATCCGCAGCAGCCGTGCGCGCGCACTCGCCGTGCTCGGAAGGGAGTCGGCCACCAGCAGCACCGCGATCCCCTCGGGCGCGCCGGGGATGTCGTCGGCGGGCTGCAGGGTGCGGGGATCGACCGAGGTGAGCACCGAGCGCACGTGCGACTCGGGGAGCAGCACGGCGGTGAGGGCGGCGGGGGGCTCCCAGTCGGCACGGGTCGCGGCGGCGACCACGGCGTCGGCGGGGGCGCCGGTGAGCAGGGTACGGGCCAGCCGCTCGAGGTTGCGTCGCCGCAGCCGGCCGCTGCTCTCCAGCTCGTCGGTGTGGCCGGCCGCGCTGGCCGCCGACAGCTCGTCGATGTAGGCGAAGACCAGCTCGGCGAACGACGACATCGACTGCGCCGAGAGGCCGTTCGCCACCGCCACGGCGGCCATGTCACGCCAGGCGGCCCGGGCGCCGATCCGGTACGCCGCCAGCAGCGCCTCCATGCTGCGCCCGCTGAGCGCCTCACCCCGCCCGAGGCGGTAGGCGCCCTCGAGCGCGGGCGCCAGCGGCGTACCGGGATCGGAGCTCAGCGACCTCGTCGCCAGGTTGAGGAAGCCGCCGAGGGCCAGCTGGACGGCGCTGCGGATGGTCTCGCCCATCGGCCCGGCCAGGGCTCCGGCATAGCTGGGTACCTCGGCGATCACCGCGGCAACGGTGCGGTCGGCGACCTCGGGCAGCTGGGCCTTCATCGCCTCCGCCACCCGCGCGGTGAGATCGACGCCGGCGGGATCCCCAGGGGCAGGCAGTTCAGCAGCCTGGTCAGCAGGGGGGTCAACGGGGACCGTGGGACGAGCCATCGGCAGCCTTTGTTCGCAGAGAACAGAACAGGAGGGTGGATTCACCGTTCGTGGTCATGAGTTTAGCCGCAATGTCCAGCACACTTGAGTCATGAGCCTGCTCGCACTGCGTGACTCCACCGGCCGACGCCGCGGCGCTGCCCTGCGCAAGCGCGTGGTGCGTGTCGTCGAGGCGGCCACCACGCCGCTCAGCCCGGCCGACTACCTCGACCTGATCAACCCGCTGCGCTCCGGCGCCGAGCTGCGCGGCCGGATCGTCGAGGTGCTCCCCGAGACCGCCGACTCCGCCACCCTGGTGATCAAGCCGAGCAAGGACTGGGCCGGCCACCTGCCCGGCCAGTACCTGCGAGTCGGTGTCGAGGTCGACGGCGTCCGGCTGTGGCGCACCTACTCGCTCACCCACGGCCCGCGTGCCGACGGGTGCCTCAGCATCACCGTCAAGGCGATCGCCGACGGCGTGGTGTCCACGCACCTGGTGCGCACCGTGCGCCCCGGCCAGATGGTCCAGCTGGGGCAGGCCGAGGGCGACTTCGTGCTTTCCGACCCGCTGCCCGAGAAGCTGCTCCTGGTCACCGCCGGTTCGGGCATCACCCCGGTCATCGGGATGCTGCGCAACCTGTTCTCCCGGGCCGAGCCGGTGCAGGCCGACATCGTGCTGCTGCACTCGGCGCTCTCCCGCTCCGAGGTGATCTTCGGCGAGGAGCTGCGCCGGCACGCCGCCGAGGGCCGGCTGCGCCTGGTCGAGCTGCACACCGACGTCGACGGCATGCTCGACGTGGCCGACCCCGAGCGTGGGCTGGCCGCGATCGTGCCCGACCTGGCCGAGCGGACGACGTACGCCTGCGGCCCGGTGGGCCTCCTCGACGCGCTCGAGGAGCACCACGGCGCCCACGGCCTGCCGCTGCACATCGAGCGTTTCCGCACCACGATGGTCGTCGCCGGCGAGGGCGGCACCGTGACCTTCGCCGACGGTCGCAGCGTCGAGGCCGACGGCTCCACCCCGATCCTCGACGCTGCCGAGGGTGCCGGCGTCCTGATGCCCAGCGGCTGCCGGATGGGCGTGTGCTTCGGCTGCGTCCTGCCGCTGCGCGAGGGCGTCGTCCGTGACCTGCGCAACGGCGCGCTCACCACCGCCGCCCCGGGGGACGGCGTCAACATCCAGACCTGCATCTCGGCCGCTGCCGGCCCCTGCCAGATCGACCACTGAGGAGACTGACATGACCACGCTCCAGAAGAAGACGGGCACCAGCCCGACCGCACACCTGACTCCCGAGGACATCGAGCTGCTCGGTGTCGAGCTCGACGCGATCCGGCAGAGCATCCTCGACACCCGCGGCGAGGCCGACGCGGCCTACATCCGCAAGGTCATCGACGCCCAGCGCAAGCTCGAGCTCGCCAGCCGTGCGGTGCTGCTGTTCTCGCTGTTCCCGCCGGCCTGGTTCGTCGGGACGGCCGGCCTGAGCGTCGCCAAGATCGTCGAGAACATGGAGATCGGCCACAACGTCATGCACGGCCAGTGGGACTGGATGCGTGACCCGAAGATTCACTCCACCACCTGGGAGTGGGACAACGCGTCGCCGGCCGACCAGTGGAAGCACTCGCACAACGAGCTGCACCACACCTACACGAACGTCGTCGGCAAGGACAACGACCTCGGCTACGGCATCATGCGCGTCGACGAGGAGCAGCGCTGGCACCCGCTGTACCTCGCCCAGCCGCTGTGGAACTTCGTCAACGCCTGCTTCTTCGAGTACGGCATCGCGGCCTACGACCTGGAGCTCGGCAAGAACCTCGCCACCGAAAAGCGCCGCAAGAGCCCGCAGTTCCGAGCCCGGGCCAAGCAGACCCTGAAGAAGATCCGCAACCAGGCCACCAAGGACTACGTCGTGCACCCGCTGGTGTCCGGCCCGTCGTTCGTGCACACCCTGAGCGCCAACTTCACCGCCAACCTGGTGCGCAACCTGTGGACGCACTCGGTGATCATGTGCGGTCACTTCCCCGAGGGCGTCGAGACGTTCGAGCGCACCTCCATCGAGGGCGAGTCCCGCGGTGACTGGTACCTGCGCCAGATGCTCGGCTCGGCCAACATCTCCGGGTCGAAGGCCATGCACTTCATGACCGGCAACCTGTCGCACCAGATCGAGCACCACCTGTTCCCCGACCTGCCCAGCAACCGGTACGCCGAGATCGCGCCCCAGGTGCGGGCACTGTTCGAGAAGTTCGGCCTCAACTACCACTCGGCCCCGCTGCCGGCCCAGGTCTACTCGGCCTGGCACAAGGTGGTGCGGCTCTCGCTGCCCAACGGCTTCCTGGCGTCCACGAACGCCAAGAACGCGCCCGAGCAGCTGAAGAAGCTCTACAAGATGTCGACCGGTGGCCCGAAGGTCCGTCGTGCCATCGCCGCACGCTTCGAGCAGGAGGCCCGCCGGGCGAACGCCGCCTGAGCGGTGCCCCTCGCCCAACCGGGAGGGCTTGGGGCAGGCTGGGGGGGTGGCTGACCCGACCGACCCCACCGACTGGCTGCTCACCCGAGCCGAGCGCGGCAACCCCGGCACCCGTCTCGACGACGGACATCCGGGCGAGCGGGCCTGGTCCGAGGGCAACGTCGTGCGTCCGTTGATCCACGGGGTGACGTACTTCGCGGAGCTGTTCGAACGCCTCGAGGCGACCCGGGCCGGCGACCTGGTCCTGTTCACCGACTGGCAGGGCGACGCCGACGAGCGCCTGACCGGGGAGCCGGGCAGCGAGGTGTCGGAGGTGCTGGGTCGGGCCGACGAACGCGGCGTCGACGTACGCGGCCTGGTCTGGCGCTCGCACCTGGAGGCGTTCGGCTTCACCTCCGGGGAGAACCGGCGCCTGGGCCAGGATCTCCAGGAACGGGGGGCCGAGGTCCTCCTCGACATGCGGGTGCGCTTCGGGGGATCCCACCACCAGAAGATGGTCGTGATCCGGCACCGTGACGACCCGGCCCGCGACATCGCCTACGTCGGCGGCATCGACCTGTGCCACTCGCGGCGCGACGACGCCGACCACGGCGGCGATCGCCAAGCCTTGACGATGGCGAAGGAGTACGGCGACACGCCGCCCTGGCACGACGTCCAGGCTGCCATCAGCGGCCCCGCGGTGCACGACGTCGAGACGGTCTTCCGGGAGCGGTGGGAGGACCCGACCCCGCTGAGCCGCAGCCCACTGCGCTACCTACGCGACCGACTGTCCGGGATGGACCTGACTCCGGACCCGCTGCCGGAGCAGGCGCCGCCGCCCCCGCCGGTCGAGGGGGGCACCCACGTCGTGCAGCTCCTGCGGACCTACCCGGACCTCCGGCTGAACCGCGACTACCCGTTCGCCCGCGGGGGAGAGCGCAGCGTGGCCCGGGGCTACTCCAAGGCGGTCGCACGGGCGCGCCGCCTGATCTACGTCGAGGACCAGTACCTCTGGGGCCACCATGTCGGCAACGTCCTCCTCCAGGCGGTCCGGGAGCGCCCCGAGCTGCACGTCGTGGCCGTGGTTCCCCTGCACCCGGATCTCGGCGGCCGGTTCGGCCGCACCCCGCAGATGCTCGGCCGGCGCCGGGCCATGCGCGACCTCGCCCGGGCGGCGCCGCGGCGGGTGGCGGTCTACGGCATCGAGAACCACGTCGGCACCCCCGTCTACGTGCACGCGAAGTGCTGTGTGATCGACGACAGCTGGGCCGATGTCGGCTCCGACAACTTCAACCGGCGCTCCTGGACCCACGACTCCGAGCTCTCCGCGGCCGTCGTCGACCGCAGCGGTGGCGACACCTTCGCCCGCCGGCTGCGACTCACCCTGGCCGCCGAGCACCTCGACCGGGAGGTGCAGTCCCCCGAGTCGCTGCTCGACACGATGGCCGACTGCGTCGAGGCCGAGGACATGTACGACGCCTTCGCGCAGGCGGCCGACGGCCTCGACGGGTGGTACGACTGCGGCTGCGTCGGCCCCCGACCCCCGGGTCGGCTGCGCCGCCTCAAGTCGCCCGTGCTCGGCCCGCTGGCCCGCGCGCTCTCGTTGCCGGCGTACCTCACCCTGCACGACCCGGACGGCAGGCCGCGTTCGCTGCGCCGCACCGACGGGTTCTGACGGGATCTGGCCCCAGGTCGACCGCATCGCCTCGCGCGCCCTGGCGGCACGTCCGTCTTCGGCGCGCAATCAGGTGCCCCGATGGCTGGCATCGACACTTCTGGCTTCCGGCTCGCCGCCGAGGACAGTTGACTGGCGGCGACCTCCCCGGTGGCCGCGTCCGGCCCCCGGCGACGAGGAGGGCGGAGGGAACCAGCCATGTCCGACGACGACGCGACGCCCGCCGACCCCCCGGGCCGGACCGGCGCGCCGACCCGGTTGCGGGCGGAGCACCACGAGTCCCTGGCCGTGGGGGCACGGGCGCCGCGGCTGTCGTGGCACCTGCCCGCAGGGGCGGCCCGCCAG
Source organism: Propionibacteriales bacterium (assembly GCA_038214475.1). Lineage (GTDB taxonomy): Bacteria > Actinomycetota > Actinomycetes > Propionibacteriales > Nocardioidaceae > Nocardioides. The sequence continues at coordinate 18,320 of JBBQRV010000031.1, forward strand.
GACGCCTCACTCTCGGAGGCGAAGGCCCGCGATGCGATCTCCGGCTACACGGTCGTCAACGACTGGTCGGCCCGCGACCTCCAGGCCCGTGAGATGCAGGTAGGCCTCGGGCCCGCGAAGGGCATGGACTTCGCCACCTCGATCGGACCGTGGCTCGTCACCGCCGACGAGCTCGAGCCCTTCCACGACGCCGACGGCTTCCTCGACCTCGACTGCACGGCGTACGTCAACGGCGCGCTCGTCGGTCGCGACCGGCTGTCCCACGTGCACCGGACGTTCCCGCAGATGATCGCCTAGGCGTCGCGAGACTCCGTCGTCGTCGGCGGCGACCTGCTGGCCAGCGGGACGACGGGTGGCGGCGGCTGCCTGGCCGAGCTCTGGGGCCGCAACGGCTCCCAGACCCCACCGCCGCTCCAGCCCGGCGACGTGGTGTCGATCGAGGTCGAGGCCCTGGGACTCCTGGCCGCGCAGGTCACCTGACCTGGGGTCAGCGGTTCAGGGCGTCGAACGCCTGGAAGACCAGGTAGGCCGGCCAGAACAGTCCCTGGAAGATCGCGTACGCGTACTCCCAGAACGCATCCGCCTGCTGCCAGAAGTAGAACCACGCCCCGAAGATCCCGAGCCCGTAGATCGCGCCACCGCCCGCAGCGGCCCCGGCGTTGTTGTCGGCCATTCGCGCCCCCCTCTGCCTTCCTCGAGCCTGCCCGCTGGTGCAGGACGGCGCAGGAGGAGAAGGTCCCGACTCCTGCTCCGGCTCGCCGGGAGTCGGCGGCGCAACTCCGCCGGTGACGTCCCGGTGTCCAGCCGCGTCACTCCGCCCCCTTTGACGCACCCTGTTGCAAGGCACGCGGGGCGTGTCGTCGGCGTAACTTGGCAGCGTCTTGGCGTGGAGGGGTTGACGAGGTTTGTTGATCGCGATGGTGGTGATTCGGGAAACGCGCTCCCTACTCGGACTCGCCATACTCAGCGACGCCTCTCCCGCTTCAAATTGATGCGAGCAGCTGCCCATGCGAGCGGCCGCCGGGGGCTCGGCCATAAAGTTGCAGGAAATCCAGGAGCAGGGCCCTGGGAACCGTCGAGTGCGAGCCATGCCCCTGTGGGCTTCGGCCGCCCCGAAGGCCGTCTTTCGCAGAATCCGGCCTTAGATGAGTTGCGCTGTGTTTGTCAGATCGGACTCAATCGCGGCGTCAATGATCCGCTGGACCTGGTGGCCGTCGCTGAAGCTGGGACTTATCGCCAGATCTTGGATGATCGCGTCGATGAAGAGTCGAGGGCCGATCGATTGGGATTGGAACACCTGGAAGACGTCACTCGGATGACTACCGCCGTAGTACGTATCGGGGATGGTGAGCGTTTCGGCGCTGGATGCCCCCCGCCGTAAGCCCCTGATCTCAGAGATGGGGGGAGACGTCCACGGGTCGCCACGACTCTCGAGGGTGCCGTCGCTGCCGCTGATGATCGCGACTTGCCCGGTGTGGTGGAGGTCATCGCTAGAGATATTCGGCGAGCCAACGTGCACGACGCCGTGGGCACCGTTGGCGAAATCAAGAAGCAAGAAGGCGGAGTCGTTGGCGTTCTTCATCGGTGTGTCGTCTTGATCGACCCGAGGGGCAAAGTTTCGCAGCGTGGCACTGACCCGGACCACATCGCCGAGGAACCAGCGAGCCACATCGATCATGTGTGCGCCTAGTTCGTTCACCGCTCCTTTGGCTCGCCGAGCGTCGAAAGCCCAGTGATAAGAATTGATGGCTTCGGCCGGGAACCAACCTGTCGGCCAGTAGAAGTAGGCGTGGTAGGGCTCACCGATGTATCCGTCGTCGAGCACCTGCTTGATGAAGCGGTAGTGCGGTAAACCCCGGTTGGTGAACTGGACCATGTGCTTGACGTTGGCGGCCTCGGCTGCGGCCAGCATCTCCTGCGACTGGGCTGCCGTGAAGGCCATCGGCTTCTCGCACAATACGTGCTTTCCAGCCTTGAGCGCTGCCATCGTCATGGGGTGATGAAGATCCTCCGGCACCGCCACGATCACCGCATCCACTCCCGCCTGGTCGATCATGGCCTGGTAGTCGGTGTAGACGCTGGGCACCCCATACTTCTCAGCCAGCAGCTCGCCCCTTTGTCGGTCGCGCCCACAGATCGCGGCAACGGTGCCTGAATCGTGAGAACTGACGGCCGGAAGGTGAAATTCGTCGGCCCAGTAGCTCGTACCAATCAGCCCGATACGGACCGGCTCCGTCATGAGCACCTCCAACTTAGGTGGGAGAGGTCCACCTCGCCAGGGCGCCTCCGCAACACAACCAACCCAAGCACAGCGGATGCGCAGACACCATCAACTGCGCTGGCGCTTGCTGGCCAGCGTCCCGGGAAGTGCCTGGGCCTTCCGACGTCTAAACCCGCAGATGCCCGAAGCGTGGGAGCAACTCCGACGCGTCTTATCGGCTCCCTTCTGTTGTCAACCGGTTCGGCGTAGCGTCTTCTCCGCGGGTCCGGGAAGTGGCTGATCCGAAGTGTCGATGTGCGGGTGCAGGTCGACCGCGCTGGATTGAAGAGTCGCCCCGCAGTGCCCTCCCGGACCCTCCTCAGGCTCTTGGGCAGCAGCGGTTTGAGCGTCCTCCAGAAGTTGGCGGTAGATCGCGTCGGAGATCCTGCGCTTGAGGCACCTGATCGCTTCGAGGGACTTCTTGCCCTCGGCCCGCTTGCGCCGGTAGTAGACCCGGCCGTCGGTGTCGAGGCGGATCTGGCTCATCGCGGCGATGTGGATCATATGGTTCATCCGCCGGTTCCCGGCCCGCGAAAGCCGGTGCCGGTTCTGCTCGCCCGAAGACGCGTCGAGTGGTGCGGTACCGGTCCAGGATGCGAAGCGGTTGCGGTCGGCGAACCTGGCGATGTCACCGACATCGGCCAATGTCCGGGCGGCCACGACGGGTCCGACGCCGTGGAGTTCCATCAGGTGAGAGCCGCGGGCCAGGACGATGGCCTTCAGTTCGGCGGTGGCTTTCTTGATCTTCGCCTCGACCGCGACCAGCTCGGCAAGCTCCTCGGCGGCGATGCGGCGGCGGGTCTTCCCTGCGATGTCGCGGGGGCGGACCGTGGCGAGCATCGCCTTGGCCTGACCGGTGGTGATGTCGCGTTTGGCCTGCCCAGGCAGGAGTTCAGCTAGCAACGCCTGGAGCCGGTCGACAGTCTGGACCCGCCGCCGGGTTAACGCTTCTCGTCGGTCGCACAGCATCCGCAACGCCTCGAGCTCACCGTCGAGGTGCAGCACCCGCAAGGTCGTCGTACGGACCGCGACGATCGCGATCGAGTGCGCGTCGCGAGCGTCGGTCTTGCGGTTGTGGCCGGTGTCGAAGAGGCGGACCCTGGCCGCGAGTTTGGCCGGCACGTCGACGACGCGCTCGCCGTCCTCAAGCAGACGTTGGGCCAATGGGCGGCCCGCACCGTTCGCACCTTCGACCGCCCAAAGCCGTTCGGGCCAGGTCTTCGCGTAGGTCCGCATCGCGGCGTAGCCGGCCCGGTCGGTGGTGAATCTGCCCGAGCCGAGCAGTTGTTCGTGTTGGTCGACGACCTCGATCGTGGCCGACAGCTTGTGGGGATCTACCCCGATGACGATGTGCTCCATGTGCCGCTCCCGCCTGTGCTCGATCCGATGTGGACGGCGAGGTGGGCAGGTGACGTCCCCTGTCGTGGTGTAACTCCCGGTCAGGTTCCTGAACGTTGAGGAGCCACCGTGTGAGGCTTCGTAAAGAACCCGCCAAGGAACTTTTCGAAGGAGAACCACACGATGGCCCTGTCCCAGTCTGCCTTGCT
>JBBQRV010000032.1:0-21884 GCA_038214475.1 Propionibacteriales bacterium
CCTGGCGGAAGGTCTCCTCGACCTCTTCCCGCACTAGTTGTCCTGGAAGGGGCGGACCTCGACCGCGCCCTGGCAGGCGGCCGAGCCCTTGGCCGCCCAGGCCAGGGCGGCGTCGAGGTCGGCGGCCTCGATGACCCAGAAGCCGCCGAGGTACTCCTTGCTCTCCGCGAACGGACCGTCGGTCACCACAGGGGTCGCGCCGGTCGCGTCGACCAGCGTGGTGCTCTCGATCGGGTGCAGCCCACCGGCGAACACCCAGGCGCCCTCGCCGCGCAGCTCGTCGTTGAAGCTGTCGACGGCGGCGAAGATCCGGGGGAAGTCCTCCTCGGGGGGCATCGGGTCGCCCTCGCGGTGGTGCACGGACAGCAGGTACTGCGTCATCGGTTCCTCCTGGGTCGGCTCCCGGCCATCTTGCCGGGTCACCTCCTCCACGAACGAGGTTGGCGCGATCCGACACCCCGTCGGCAGGAATTCGGTGTCGCACCGTGGTCAGACCCGCGAGGATGGGCGCCATGCCTGCTCTCCTCTCCGTCAACGTCGGCCGACCCCAGGAACGTGGCTGGGCGGAGATCGGCCGGACCTCCATCGACAAGCAGTCGGTCACCGGCGTCGTGCGGGTCACCCGGCTGGGTCTGGAGGGCGACCAGGTGTCCGACACCCGGCACCACGGCGGGCCGGACCAGGCGGTCTACGCCTTTGCCCGCGAGGACCTCGACACCTGGACTGCGGAGCTCGGCCAGGAGGTGCGCAACGGACAGTTCGGCGAGAACCTCACCACCGCCGGGATCGACGTCAACGAGGCCGAGGTGGGGGAGCGCTGGCGGATCGGGACCGCGGTCTTCGAGGTGGCGTCGGTGCGGATCCCGTGCAACGACTTCAAGAACTGGATGGACCACTCGGGCTACGACAAGCGCGCGTGGGTGCGACGGTTCACCGCCACCGGCCGCCCCGGCCCCTACCTGCGGGTGCTGCAGGAGGGCGAGCTGAGCGCCGGCGACGAGCTCGAGGTCGTGCACCAGCCCGGACACGGGGTCACGGTGAGCACGATGTTCCGGGCCCTCACCCTCGAGCGGGACCTGCTGCCTGCCCTGCTCGAGGTCGACGGCCTCATCGACGCGGCACGGCAGAAGGCCGAGCAGTACGTCGCCGGCTCGTCGTACGAGACCTGAGGTCGATGCGCCTGCGGCGGGGGCCGGGCGGCACTGATTCGGCACCGACTCGGACCAACCGCTACCGGATGGTAGCCACGTGATCTAGGTTACTTGCGACACAGCAGCCGGTGAGAGCGCAGGAGACACATGCCGATCAGTCACGACCCCTCGTTCCTCGAGACGATGCCGCGCAACGTCGCGGTGCAGTTCCTCGGGAGAGTCGAGCAGAGTCCCGGACGCGAAGCGTTCCGGTTCCCCGACGGAGACCAGTGGAGCAGCGTCACCTGGGGGGAGGCCGGCGACCGGGTCACCCGGTTGGCCGCCGGGCTGATGTCGCTGGGGATCGAGACCGAGCAGCGCGTCGGCATCGTGTCCGGCACCCGCTACGAGCGGATCCTCGCCGACCTGGCCGTGATGTGTGCCGGGGCCGCGACCACCACCGTCTACCCGTCGACCAACGCCGACGACACCGCCTACATCCTGAGCGACTCCGAGTCCCGCATCGTCTTCGCCGAGGACGAGACCCAGCTCGAGAAGCTGGTCTCGCACAAGGCAGAGCTGCCGCACGTGCGCAAGGTCGTGGTCTTCGACGGGGCAGGTGACGGCGACTGGGTGATCAGCCTCGACGACCTCGCCGAGCTCGGCGACGCCTACCTCGCCGGGAGCCCCGACGCGGTGCGTGAGCACGCCGAGGCCATCGAGCCCGAGCAGCTGGCCACCCTGATCTACACCTCCGGCACGACCGGGCGCCCGAAGGGCGTGCGGTTGCGGCACAGCTCGTGGGTCTACGAGGGCGAGGCGACCAAGGCCCAGGGCATCCTCGACGAGGACGACCTGCAGTTCCTCTGGCTGCCGATGGCGCACTCGTTCGGCAAGGTGCTGCTCTCCACCCAGATGGCCTGCGGGTTCGCCACGGCCGTCGACGGGCGGGTCGACAAGATCATCGAGAACCTGGCCGTCGTGAAGCCCACCTTCATGGGTGCCGCGCCGCGGATCTTCGAGAAGGCGCACGGCCGGATCGTCACCATGCAGGCCGCCGAGGGCGGTGCCAAGGAGAAGATCTTCAAGCAGGCGTTCAAGGTCGGCCTCGAGGTGGACCGGCGCACCCGCGAGGGCAGGTCCGTCCCGCTGCCGCTGAAGCTCCAGCACGCGGTCTTCGACAAGCTGGTCTTTGCCAAGATCCGTGAGCGCTTCGGGGGTCGGGTGCGGTTCTTCATCTCCGGCGCCGCCGCCCTCAACCGCGAGGTCGCCGAGTGGTTCAACGCCGCCGGCATCGTCATCCTCGAGGGCTACGGCCTGACCGAGACGTCGGCGGGATCGTTCGTCAACCACCCCGACGACAACCGCTTCGGCACCGTGGGACCCGTCTTCACGGGGAGCGAGGTCAAGATCGCCGCCGACGGCGAGGTGCTGATCAAGGGCCCCGGCGTGATGGAGGGCTACCACAACCTGCCCGAGCAGACCGCCGAGGCGCTCTCCGACGGCTGGCTGCACACCGGCGACATCGGTGAGCTCGACGACGACGGGTTCCTCAAGATCACCGACCGCAAGAAGGACCTCTTCAAGACCTCCGGAGGCAAGTACATCGCGCCGTCGGCGATCGAGTCGCAGTTCAAGGCGGTGTGCCCCTATGCCAGCCAGTTCCTCGTGGTGGGTGCCGAGCGCAACTACTGCGTCGCCCTGATCACCCTCGACCCCGACCAGATGAACGACTGGGCGGCCCAGAACGACATGCCCGGCGCGTCGTACGCCGAGATCGTGGCCAGCCCGGCCGTGCAGACGATGGTGTCGGGCTACGTCGACGAGCTCAACGGCCGACTGAACCGGTGGGAGACCATCAAGAAGTACGTCGTGCTCGACCATGACCTCACCGTCGAGTCGGGCGAGCTCACCCCGTCGATGAAGGTGAAGCGCAAGGTGGTCGAGGGCAACAACGCCGACGCGATCGCCGGTCTCTACTCCTGAGCACAGGAGTCCAACAGCAGGCGCACAGCACGGATCGCTTCGATGGGGGCGTCGGTGGGGAGACCCACCGGCGCCCCTGACGCATCCGAGGCCCACGCGGGACGCCGGCCACCGACGGATACGTCACGTCCCTCACCGTGCCCGTCCGAGCCGCGGCCGGGCCCGGTCTGGGAGGATCACGGCGTGCCCTCAGCCCTCCCTCCCGGTGACCCGGCGCCTGCGGACGGCTCCCTCCCGGAATCGGCCCTGGCCGGTCTCGGCCGGAGGCCGTTCGGGTTCTACGTGCACGTGCCGTTCTGCGCGGTCCGCTGCGGCTACTGCGACTTCAACACCTACACGGTCGAGGAGCTGGGCGGGGCCCCCGGTGCGTCGCGGGCGTCGTACGCCGCCGCCGCGATCGACGAGGTCAGGCTGGCCCGACGGGTGCTGGGCGACGTCGACCTCCCGGTCGAGACGGTCTTCCTCGGCGGCGGCACCCCCACGTTGCTGCCCGCCGACGACCTGGCCGGCGTGCTGGCGGCGATCCGGGGGGAGTTCGGGCTGGTCGCGGGCGCCGAGGTGACCACGGAGGCCAACCCCGACAGCGTCACCCCGGAGTCCCTCGCCCGGCTGCGCGACGCCGGGTTCACCCGGGTGTCCTTCGGCATGCAGTCCGCGGTGCCGCGGGTGCTCGCCACCCTCGACCGCACCCACGACCCCCTGCGGGTGCCCGAGGCGGTGCGCTGGGCCCGCGAGGCCGGCTTCGAGCAGGTGAGCCTCGACCTGATCTACGGGACGCCGGGGGAGTCGGCCGAGGACTGGCAGGAGTCGCTGGACTCCGCGCTGGCCTGCGAGCCCGACCACGTGAGCGCCTACGCGCTGATCGTCGAGGACGGCACCGCACTGGCCCGCCGGGTGCGACGCGGCGAGGTCGCGATGCCCGACGACGACGACCTCGCCGACAAGTACCTCGCCGCCGACGCCGCACTCACCGCGGCCGGCCTCGGCTGGTACGAGGTCTCCAACTGGGCCCGCGACGACGCGGCCCGCTGCCGGCACAACCTGCTCTACTGGACCGGCGCCGACTGGTGGGGTGTCGGACCCGGGGCGCACTCCCACGTGGGTGGCACCCGGTGGTGGAACGTGCGGCACCCGGCGGCGTACGCCGACCGCCTGCAGGCCGGCACCAGTCCGGCCCACGCCCGGGAGGTGCTCGACACCGAGACCCGGAGGGTGGAGCGGGTGCTGCTCGAGCTGCGGCTGGCCGACGGGCTCGAGCGCGGCGTGCTGGACCCGGTCGCGCAGGCGGCCGTGCCCGGCCTCGAGGAGCGCGGGCTGCTCGTGGTCACGGGAGAGCGCCTCGTGCTCACCCCGACCGGACGGCTGCTCGCCGACGGCGTCGTACGCGACCTGCTGCCCTGAGGATCAGCTGACCATCCGCATGGTCAGGGGGTAGCGGTAGTCCTCGCCGTTGCTGGCCTTGATCGCCGCGAGGATCGTGAACACCAGCCAGGCGATGCCGAGCGCGATCCCCAGCGGGATCAGCACGATCAACGCGATGCCGAAGGTGACCAGGGCCAGGATCACGCCGACGATGCTGCCGACCACGCCGTAGATCAGCATCGAGAGCTGGAAGTTCAGCGACTCGACCGCCTGCCGACGCACCCAGGGCGAGTCGTTGCCCTTGGCCAGCATCACGACCAGCGGCCCGAGGAACGCCAGCGCGACGACGCTCGCCACCAGTGCGCTCCAGTGCGCCGCGCCGCCCCACATCCGCTCCTGGTCGGGCGACATCGGCACGGGCTGCTGCGGCCCGCCGTACGCCGGGGCGCCGTAGGGCTGGGCGGGAGGGGCCGGCGGCGGGGTGGGCGTGCCGAACGCGCCCTGCTGGTAGGGCTGCTGCGGCTGCCCCTCCGGCGTGGGCTTCTCGAAGTTCGGCGTTCCTTCTTGGTCGGACATGGTGGTCCCCCTGTTCACTCGGACGTGACGAAGTCGATGAGCTCCTCCACCCTACCGAGCAGGGTGGGTTCGAGATCCTGGTAGGAGCCGACCCTGGCCAGGATCGTCTGCCACGCCCGGGCGATGTCGGCCTGGTCGGCGTGCGGCCAGCCCAGGTGCTGGCAGACGCCCTTCTTCCACTCGATCGAGCGGGGCACGTCGGGCCAGCGGGACAGACCCAGGCGGTCGGGCTTCACCGCGGCCCACACGTCGACGTACGGGTGTCCGACGACCAGCACGTGGGCACCGATGGGGGAGCGGGCGACCGCCTCGGCGATCCGGCTCTCCTTCGAGCCCGCGACCAGGTGGTCGACGAGCACGCCGACGCGCCGTTGCGGCCCGGGGCCGAAGTCGCGCAGGTGCTCGGCGAGGTCGTCGACGCCCTGGAGGTACTCCACGACCACGCCCTCGAGGCGCAGGTCGTCGCCCCACACCTTCTCGACCAGCTCGGCGTCGTGGCGGCCCTCGACGAAGATCCGGCTGGCGCGCGCCACCCGGGCGGCCTGGCCGGGCACCGCCACCGATCCCGACGCGGTGCGGGTGGGGGCGGCCGGGGTCCTGAGCCGGGTCGGTGGGGTGAGGATCACCGGCTTGCCCTCGAGCAGGAAGCCCGGGCCGAGCGGGAACGTACGTCGTTTGCCGTGCCGGTCCTCCAAGGTGAGCGTGCGGATGTCACGGTCGACGGCCACGACCTCGCCGCACCAGTCGGTGGTGACCTCCTCGACGACCATCCCGTTCTCGGCCTCGACCTCGGTCGCCCGGCCGTTCTTCGGGGCTCGCCAGTCGGTGCTCAACACATCGCTGCCGTATCGGTCACTGCTCACCGGTTCACGCTAGCGCTGACCTGTCGCAGATGTACGTCCGAAACGCGCTGACCCGTCGCAGATGCACCGGATCACCTGTACATCTGCGACAGGTCAGCGTGAGGGGTTGAACTGGGAACAGTCGCGATATATCGTCAACCTATCGCGACATTCAGGGAGTCCAGGAGGGTGCCATGAGCGGATACGACGAGGAGAAGCCGGACGAGCGGCCGGACGAGAGCCCAGACGAGAGCATGGCCGAGCGGCCGGCCGACGTCTGGGCGAAGGTCACCGACGCGGTGACCGAGGCTGTCGGCCAGCTCGGGGGACAGGTGACCGGTCAGGTGCGCGCACGCCTGAGCGACGAACGAGACAGGAGCAGGCGGATGGGACACGGACACGGGGGCCCCGGGTGGGGCCAGAACTGGGGACAGGGCTGGGTCGGTGCACCCGGCGGACCCCGCGGACGCGGCCGACCCGGCCCGCCGCCGTGGGTCCAGGAGCTGGTGCGAGGCTTCGGTGGACCCGACCTCGGCGGCGGCCCGCGGGGCCCGAAGGTACGCCGCGGCGACGTGCGTACGGCGATCCTCGACGTGCTCTCCCGCGAGCCGATGAACGGGTACCAGGTCATCCAGCAGATCTCCGAGCACACCGGCGGGGCGTGGAAGCCCAGCCCGGGCTCGGTCTACCCGACCGTCCAGCAGCTCGAGGACGAGGGCCTGGTCGAGGGCCGCGAGGTCGACGGCCGTCGGGTGCTCGTGCTCACCGACGCCGGTCAGGCGTGGGTCGACGACCGCCCCGAGGAGCTCGCCGCGACCTGGCGCCCCTTCGAGGCCACCGGCGAGGAGGCCGCCGCGAGCTCCGGGATCGGCGACCTCAAGCCCGTCGTGGGCCAGGTGATGGGTGCGGTGTGGCAGATCATGGTGTCCGGCACCGACCAGCAGCGCGCCGAGGCCGCCGAGGTGCTCGGCGAGACGCGGCGCCGGCTCTACGGGCTGCTCGCCGAGGGTGAGCCGGAATGACGCCCGGGCGACCCCGCCCGGACCTGCACGACACGTGGCCCGCGCTCGGGTCGTGGCAGGTCCAGCTCACCAAGGGGTCGGTGCGGATCGGTGACGTGGACCGCGACCGGGCGGCCCGCGCGCTCGGCGAGCACTACGCCGCCGGCCGCCTCGAGCGCAGCGAGTACGACGAGCGGGTCGATGCGGCGCTCACCGCGCGCACCTGGGGCGACCTGGCGCCGCTGTTTCGTGACCTGCCCGGGCCGGTGCCGAGCCAGCGGGCCCCGGCGGTCGTCGCGTCGCCGCGCAGCGGACACCGCCGCCGGCTGACGTTCCTGCCGGTGCTGCTGATCCTGGTCGGCGTGGCGATGTTCACCGGGCACGGCTGGGTGGTCTGGCTCGGGCTCGGTGCCTTCCTGCTGCTGCGCCGGGCGCGTCACACCAGCGGCAGCTGGCGCCCACCGCGCGGCAGCTGGTCGTAGCCCCGGCGCACCGCCTGCGTCAGGAGCTCCTCCGGGTAGGGCCACCGTGCTGCGGAGAGCGCGTCGCCCTGCGCGACGCCTCGCCCGGCGAGGTCCCGGATGGTCTCCGCGACGGTGCCGATGTCGTTGCGCTGGTCGCGCACGAAGTCCAGGTCGACCAGCGACCCGTGGCCGGGCACCACGACCGAGGCATCGGTGAGCAGGCTGATCACCAGGTCGAGGCTGGTCGGCCACTCGAACGGGTGGCAGTCGCCGCCGAACGCGGGAGGTGCCGACTGCTCGATCAGGTCGCCGGCCAGCAGCACGTCGACGTCGGGGATCCGGACCACCAGGTCGCCCGCCGTGTGTCCGCGGCCGGGGTGGATCAGCTCGACCTGCCGGTCACCCAGGTCGACGGCCCGTGCCGACGAGAACGTGTGGTCGGCGGGCACGATCCGGGTGGCCCGTACCTCGTCGGCGTGCGGGTCGTCGGAGGCGGCGTACTCCGCCTTGATCCGCTCGCCTGCGGCGATCGTGTGCTCGGCGGCCCAGTCGGTGGCGTGGATCGGCACCTCGCCGTACGCCTCGCGGAGCACGCCGTTGCCGAAGGTGTGGTCGAAGTGCTCGTGGGTGTTCACGATCGCCACCACGTCGCCGGCACCGAGCCGGCGTACGTCGTCGAGGAGCTCGCGGGCCGCCTTCTCGGAGGAGTGGGTGTCGACGACGACCAGGCCACGCTCGCCACCCACCAGGGTTACGTTCACGTCCAGCCACGGGTAGCGGCCCACCCACACGCGGGGGGCGACCTCCTCGAACCGGGTCACAGCGTTGTCGGTCATGTGGAGTGAGCCTAGTAGGCTTGGCACTCAGCCGAAGTGAGTGCCAACCGACCGCCGGGCGAGACCGGGTGGTCACCGTGCACGTCCGGACGACACCGACTCGAGGAGGGACGCCGCCGTGGTCGAGGACCGCAAGCTCGCAGTGCTCCGCGCCATCGTGGAGGACTACGTCTCGACGGAGGAGCCGGTCGGCTCTCGCGCCCTCGTCGAGCGGCACCAGCTCGGGGTCTCTCCCGCGACGGTGCGCAACGACATGGCGGCGCTGGAGGAGGAGGGGTTCATCACCCAGCCCCACACCAGTGCCGGCCGGGTGCCCACCGACAAGGGCTACCGGCTCTTCGTCGACCGGTTGACCACCGTCAAGCCGATGAGCACCGCCGAGAAGCGCGCCATCGCCACGTTCCTCGACGGGGCGGTCGACCTCGACGACGTGGTCCAGCGATCGGTGCGGATGCTGGCCCAGCTGACCCGGCAGGTCGCCGTCGTGCAGTACCCGACGCTGGCCCGCTCCACGGTGCGCCACGTCGAGCTGGTGGCGCTCGCGCCCACCCGGCTGCTGGTGGTGCTTATCCTGAGCACCGGGCGGGTCGAGCAGCGGCTGGTGGAGCTGTCGGCGACGCTGAGCGATGACGAGCTGGTCGACCTGCGTGGCCAGGTCAACCGGGCCGCGACCGGCGAGCTGATCGCCGTCGCCACGGTTGCCCTCACCGGCCTCACCGCCACCGTCGGTCCCGATCTGCAGACCGCCACCGAGGCCGTCGCCACCACGTTGGTGGAGGCGATGTCCGACCATCGCTCCGACGAGCGGGTGGCGGTGGGCGGGGCGGCCAACCTGGCCCGGTTCGGCGAGGGCTTCGACACCAGCATCCGGCCGATGCTCGAGGCGCTCGAGGAGCACGTGGTGCTGCTCAAGCTGCTCGGTGAAGCAGGCGACGGCGGCACCGTCACCGTGCGCATCGGCCACGAAGGCCCCTACCAGGAGCTCGCCTCGACGAGCGTCGTCGCGACGGGCTACGGCCCGGGTGATGCCGCCCTGGCGACGCTCGGGGTGGTCGGGCCGACCCGCATGGACTATCCGGGGACGATGACCGCGGTTCGAGCCGTGGCCCGCTACGTGTCCCGAATCCTCGACGAGGCATGAGAAAGAACATCAGGTGAGTCAGGACCTCTACGACCTGCTCGGTGTCGCGCGCGACGCCGACGGAGACACCCTCAAGAAGGCCTACCGCAGGCTGGCCCGCCAGCTGCACCCGGACGTGAACCCGGACCCCGCGACGCAGGAGCGCTTCAAGGAGGTCTCGCACGCCTACGAGGTGCTCAGCGACCCCGACAAGCGGCGCCAGTACGACCTCGGCGGCGACCCGTTCGGTGCCGCGGGAGCGGCCGGGTTCGGCCAGGGCGCCGGCTTCTCCTTCACCGACATCATGGACGCCTTCTTCGGCGGCCAGCCCGGTGCCGCGTCCGGTGGTCGCGGCCCGCGGACCCGGATGCGTCGTGGCCAGGACGCACTGATCCGGCTCGAGATCGAGCTCGCGGAGGCCGCCTTCGGCGTCGCCCGCGAGCTCAAGGTCGACACGGCGATCCGCTGTGGCACCTGCGGTGGCGACGGGGCCGCGCCCGGAAGCAAGCCGGTCACCTGCGAGACCTGCCACGGCCAGGGCGAGGTGGCCCACGTGCAGCGCTCGTTCCTCGGCGAGATCCGCACCCTGCGCCCCTGCGCGGCGTGCCGTGGCTTCGGGTCGATCATCCCCGACCCCTGCCGCGAGTGTGCCGGCGACGGCCGGGTGCGCTCACGCCGCAACCTCACCGTCAAGATCCCCGCGGGTGTCGACACCGGCACCCGCGTCCAGCTCACCGAGCAGGGCGAGGTCGGGCCCGGCGGCGGCCCGCCCGGAGACCTCTACGTCGAGATCAAGGTGGCTCCGCACCCGACCTTCGACCGGCACGGCAACGACCTGCACTGCGCGGTCCAGGTGCCGATGACGGCCGCCGCGCTCGGGACCGACCTCACCCTGCCCACGCTCGAGGCCGATGTGGTCGCCGAGGGGCGGGAGGCCGAGTCGGAGGTGGAGACCAGCTTCCACCTCGAGGTGAAGCCCGGCACCCAGTCGGGCACCGAACAGGTCCTGCGCGGGCGCGGCGTGCCCGGGCTGCGCGGCGTGGGTCGCGGTGACCTGGTCGTCACCCTCGTCGTCGAGACCCCGACCCGCCTCGACGCCCGCCAGACCGAGCTGCTGCGTGAGCTCGCAGAGCTCCGCGGTGAGGAGGCGCCCGAGGGCAGCCTGCGCGACGGCGGCACATCGGTGTTCGGGCGGATCCGCAACGCCTTCAACCCGCACTGAGACCCGCCTCCATGTCACTCCCGGTCCACCTCGTCGCCACGCTGGAGGACGTGTCCGTCGGCACCGTCGTGGAGGTCACCGGCGACGAGGCGCACCATGCGGTCGCGGTACGTCGGCTGCGGGTCGGCGAGGACGTGGTGCTCACCGACGGTCACGGCCGCTCGGTCACCGGCTGGGTCGGCGAGACCGGCAAGCAGTTCTTCTCCGTCACGGTCACCGCGCTGCGCAGGTCCGCGAGACCCGAGCCGTGGATCACGGTCGTGCAGGCGCTGCCGAAGGGTGAGCGCGGGGAGCTGGCCGTCGAGGTGCTCACCGAGATCGGCGTCGACGAGATCGTGCCCTGGGCTGCTGCGCGGTGCGTGGCCGTGTGGCGAGGCGACCGGGCGGCCAGGTCGCACGCGAAGTGGGTCAGCACCGCTCGGGAGGCCGCCAAGCAGTCGCGTCGCTCGTGGTTCCCCCGGGTGACCGAGCTGGCCACGACCGCCGAGGTCACCGCGAGGTTGGCCGACGCCGACCTGGCCGTCGTACTCCACGAGGAAGGAGCGGTGCCGCTGGCCACCCTCGGCGTCCCGGCCGGTGGTCGGGTCGTGGTCGTGGTCGGCCCCGAGGGCGGTCTGGCCCCCGACGAGCTCGCCGCTTTCGAGGCTGCCGGGGTCCACGCCGTGCGGCTCGGACCCGAGGTGCTGCGCACCTCCACCGCCGGTGTCGCCGCCGTCGCGGCGCTGCTGTCGCGGACCCCGCGCTGGGCCGGGTGAGCCGCTACTCCACCGTGATCGTGCGGGTGTCGGTGTAGGGACCGTGGGCCTCGGTGCCCCCGGACGGGTCGTCGTTGAGGGCGACGAAGGTGTAGGTGCCCGGGGGGACGTCGGACACGTCGACCGACACCGTCCAGGGGAAGAGCTTCTCCGCCATCCACCCGCCCGCGATGCCGTAGCCCTCCTTCACCACCCGGTTGCCGTCCTTGACCTGCCAGATCACGGTGGCCTCGAAGCTGTTGTTGACGCCGACGGCGTCGAACGTGCCGGACACGGTGGCGCCCTCGGCCGGGGAGGTGATCGACATCAGGGACAGCACGTCGAGCGCCTTGCCCTGGGCGAGCGGTTCGGAGGTGGGGACGCCGAACACCTGGTCGGTCGGGTTGCTGCCCACCAGGAACTGCACGGGCGCACGCGTCTGGGTGGCGGCCTGTGCGGTGTAGATCAGCTGCTCCACGGCCATCCCGGCCTCGGCCTTCGACATGCCCGCCGGCCGGTCGTGGGTCGAGCCGTCAGCGAGCACGACCTGGATCAGACCGTCGTTGCCGACGCCGTCGAACGACACCGACGCCACGCTGTCCGCGGGCCAGTCGGTGCGGTAGTCAGGATCCTGTGGCGACACCGACGTCGCGTCGCCCAGCGCCCGCATCAGCGGGTCCGCCCCGTCCCCGGAGTGGAACTCACGGAACAGCCGGGGCCCGTACGGCGTGTCCCCGACGTAGTAGACGGCGTACGCGCCGCCGGCCGGGGCTGACGTCGACGGGCTCGAGGAGTCCGCGGGCGAGGGCGACGGGTCAGCCGCACCGGTCGAGGTCTCGGAAGGCGTCACCACCGGGGAGGAGCTCGCGTTGCCGGCTGGTCCGGCATCGTCGCGGCCGGGGTTTCCGACGACCGCGATGCCGCCGATCACCGCGGCGGTGGCGACTGCGGCGCCGAGGGCACCCCACAGCCAGGGGCGGTGCGAGGAGGTCTGGGAGGTCATGGCGGTCACCTTCGTACGGTCGCGGATGGCGTCGAGCCGGTCGTGGGGTTCCACGTCGGCCACGGTCTGGTCGAGGATCCGGCGCAGCCGCTCCTCCTCGGGCAGGTCGGGGTGGTTCATGCGGGGTCCTCCATGAGCGGGCCGAGGCTGAGCTTGAGCGCGGCCAGGCCGCGTGAGGCGTGGCTCTTCACCGCGCCGGGGCTGATGCCGAGGGTGGCCGCGATGTCGGCCTCCGAGAGGTCGAGGTAGTAGCGCAGGGCCACCACCTCGCGCTGACGCCGCGGGAGCCGTTCCAGGGCGTCGAGCACCACCTCGCGCCGGGCGTGCGCCACGGCCTGGTCGTCGGCTCCCGGAGCGGTGCCGGGCTGCGGGGCGTGTCGCGCCTCGACGCCCCGGTGCCGCAGCACCGAGCGCGACCGGTTGACGACCGTCTGCCGCAGGTAGGCCAGCGCGTGCTCCGGCTCCTTGAGCCGCGACCAGCGGCCGTGCATGGCGACGAAGGAGTCCTGGACCACCTCCTCGGCCGTGGCCATGTCGCGCACCAGCAGCACGGAGAGCCGCACCAGGGCCCGCCAGTGTGCGGCATAGAGCTGCTCCAGGGCGTCGTCGGCGTCCCAGGTCGCGGCTCGAGGTCTCATCTCGGTCAACACGCTAGTTCCACGCGCAGCCGGTTTCGTTGGTTTACACGCCCGAAAGGAAATAGACTTCCTCCATGACCCCACCGGAACCGGACGAAGACTGCCTCTTCTGCCG
The DNA here is from genome assembly GCA_038214475.1 of Propionibacteriales bacterium. Lineage (GTDB taxonomy): Bacteria > Actinomycetota > Actinomycetes > Propionibacteriales > Nocardioidaceae > Nocardioides. The sequence goes on from JBBQRV010000032.1 coordinate 13,030, forward strand.
GATCGTCGCCGGGGAGGTGCCCGCCGACGTCGTCCACTCCGACGACACCACGCTGGCGTTCCGCGACATCGCGCCGCAGGCACCCACGCACATCCTGGTCATCCCGCGTCACCACTACCCGAACGCCGGGGCGCTGGCCGAGCACGAGCCCGGCACCCTGGTCGACCTGCTCGCCACGGCCGAGAAGGTGGCCGCCGGCGACGGCCTGGAGAGCCACCGGCTGGTCTTCAACACCGGCGCCGACGCGCACCAGACGGTGTTCCACGCCCACCTGCACGTGCTGGGCGGGCGTTCCATGACCTGGCCGCCCGGATGAGGCGGCGGAGGTCTCCAGGGACGGCGGCCCGGCTGGCCCTGGTGCCCGCCACACTGGCGGTCCTGGTGCTGGCCTCGTGCGCCTCGAACGACGCCCCGAAGGCCGACCCGGCGCCGACGTCCCCGTCCCCGAGCAGCACCGCGGACCCGGCCGGGTCGACCGCGGCGCGCACGCCGTTGAAGAAGCTGCGCGCGGGCGAGCGCCGCGAGACGCTGACCATGCCCGCCGCCTACACGCCGAGCGCGCCGAACGGGGTCGGCACCGACGACTACCACTGCTTCCTGCTGGACCCCCAGCTCGCCCAGGACTCGTTCATCACCGGCACCAGCGTGCAGCCCGGGAACGGCGACGTGGTGCACCACGTGATCCTCTTCCGGGTGCCTCCCCGGGAGGTCCGCCGGGCGGAGCAGCTCGACGACGCCACCCCGGGTGAGGGCTGGACCTGCTTCGGCAGCCCCGGCATGGGCGCGGTGGGCGGCGACCTCGACAGCGCCCCGTGGCTCGGCGCCTGGGCACCGGGCGGGAGCGAGACCGTGTTCCGGCCCGGCCTGGGCGTCCCGCTCGCCAAGGGCTCGCGGATCGTGATGCAGGTGCACTACAACCTGCTGGCCGGCGACAGCCCGGACACCTCGGCCACCCAGCTGCGGCTGGCGCCCGGGGACGCGGACCTGAGCAGTGTCGAGACCATGCTGCTCCCGGCCCCGGTCGAGGTGCCGTGTCGGGCCGGCCACGACCACTCCACCCTGTGCGACCGCGGCACCGCGCTGGCCGACGTCAAGGAGCGCTTCGGCGAGGGCCCGGGCTCGACCGCCGACCTGCTGCACCTGCTGTGCGGTCCGGTGCACGCCAGCGCCACCCAGTCCTGCGACCGCACCGTCACCGAGCCGACCACGATCGTCGGCGTCGCCGGCCACATGCACCTGCTCGGCCGCTCGATCAAGATCGAGGTGAATCCCGGCACCCCTCGGGCTCGCACCCTGCTCGACATCCCGGTGTGGGACTTCGACAACCAGGGCGCCACCGCGATCAGGCCGGTGCACCTCGGCCCCTCCGACCAGGTCCGGGTCACCTGCCGCCATGTCCAGTGGCTGCGCGACCAGCTGCCCGCGTTCGACGGCCAACCCGACCGCTACGTGCTGTGGGGCGAGGGGACGACCGACGAGATGTGCCTGGGCATCCTGCAGGTGGTCCGGCCGTAACCGGGTGGGCCCCGTGCGGACGCTCGCGTAGCATGAGCAGGACCGATCTTCCCACCGAAAGGCCGCCCGCCCGGGCCTCCATGACAGACACGCAGAGCAGCTCCGGCACCCGCCACACGGTGGTCGTGCCCGCCAGCGTCAACATGGTCAGTCTCCTCGGTCCCGGTGACGCGCACCTGACCCAGATCGAGGAAGCCTTCGACGCCGACATCCACGTCCGCGGCAACCAGGTCACCCTCCAGGGGGAGCCGCACGAGATCGCGCTCGCCGAGCGACTTCTCGACGAGCTGGTCACGATCATCCGCACCGGCCAGGGCATCAGCCCGGAGACCGTCGAGCGGGTGATCACGATGCTGCGCGCCGAGACCAAGGAGCGCCCCGCCGACGTCCTGAGCCTCAACATCCTCAGCAACCGGGGTCGCACCATCCGACCCAAGACGCTGAACCAGAAGCGCTACGTCGACTCGATCGACAAGCACACGATCACCTTCGGCATCGGCCCCGCCGGAACCGGCAAGACCTACCTGGCGATGGCCAAGGCGGTCCAGGCGCTGCAGACCAAGCAGGTCACGCGGATCATCCTGACCCGCCCGGCGGTGGAGTCGGGCGAACGGCTGGGCTTCCTGCCCGGCACGCTCGGGGAGAAGATCGATCCCTACATGCGCCCGCTCTACGACGCCCTCCACGACATGCTCGACCCCGACACCATCCCGAAGCTGCTCGCCGCCGGGACGATCGAGGTCGCGCCACTGGCCTACATGCGTGGCCGCACGCTCAACGACGCGTTCATCATCCTCGACGAGGCGCAGAACTCCTCGCCCGAGCAGATGAAGATGTTCCTCACCCGCCTCGGGTTCGGCTCGAAGATCGTGGTCACCGGCGACGTCACCCAGGTCGACCTCCCGCGGGGCACGAAGTCCGGGCTCAAGATCGTCGAGGGGATCCTCGACGGCGTCGAGGACGTCGTCTTCAACCGCCTCACCAGCCACGACGTCGTACGCCACCGGCTGGTCGGCCGGATCGTGGCGGCGTACGACGAGTTCGACGCCCGGACCGAGTCCGAACGTCCCGAGTCGCAGGAGAGTCGACACCGGTGAGCATCGAGGTCCTCAACGAGTCCGGACACGAGCTCGACGTCGACCAGCTGGCCGCGTTGAGCCGGTTCGTCATGGACCGGATGCGGGTGCACCCGTTGGCGGAGCTGTGCATCAAGGCCGTCGACGAGCCCACCATCGCCCAGCTCAACGAGCACTGGATGGAGAAGGAGGGCCCCACCGACGTCCTCGCCTTCCCGATGGACGAGCTGCGCCCCGGCCTGGTCAACGAGGAGCCCGAGGAGGGTGTGCTCGGCGACCTGGTGCTGTGCCCCGACGTGGCCGAGCGCCAGGGTGTCACCGCCGGCCACGGCCGCGACGCCGAGATCGAGCTGCTCACCGTGCACGGCATCCTGCACCTGCTGGGCTACGACCACGCACTGCCGGAGGAGCACCGGAAGATGTTCGGCCTCCAGGACCACCTGCTGCAGGAGTGGCGCGCGAGCTCGACCAGCGCCCAGGGCCCCACCGAGTGAGGGGTGGGCCGACGGTGACTGCCCGATGACCGGCGGTGACGTGTGGCTGCTGGTCGCTGCGGCGGCGCTGGTGGCGCTGGCCGGCGTCTTCACCGCCGCCGATGCCGCCCTCGCGTCCTTCTCCCGGGCCCGCGCCGAGGAGATCCTGGCCGAGCGCCGTACCGGCGGCCAGGGCCTGCTCCGCATCCTCGACGACGTCCCGCGCTACCTCAACACCGCGCTGTTCCTGCGGCTGCTGTGCGAGATCTGGGCGATCGTCCTGGTCTCCCTGACCGTGCACGACGCGTACGGCGGCGCCCGGTGGCCGGCGGTGCTCACCACCGTCGGGGTGATGCTGGTGGTCTCGTTCGTGGCGATCGGGGTCGCGCCGCGCACCCTGGGCCGTCAGCACGCCGAGGCGGTCGCGCTGCTGGCCGCGGCCCCGCTGTCGTTCATCACGCGGGTCCTCGGACCGCTGCCCCGGGTGCTGATCCTGCTCGGAAACGCGATCACTCCCGGCAAGGGCTTCCGGGAGGGTCCGTTCAACTCCGAGACCGAGCTGCGTGAGCTGGTCGACCTGGCCGAGGCCAGCGCGGTCATCGAGTCCGGCGAGCGCAAGATGATCCACTCCGTCTTCGAGCTCGGCGACACGATCGCCCGCGAGGCCATGGTGCCGCGACCCGACATCGTCTTCATCGAGCGGCACAAGAACCTGCGCCAGGCCATGTCGCTGTTCCTCAAGAGCGGCTACTCGCGGGTGCCGGTGGTGGGGGAGAACCTCGACGAGATCGTCGGCTTCGCCTACCTCAAGGACATCGCCCGCCGCGACTTCGAGGCGCCGGGGGCGGAGTTCACCCAGAGGGTCGAGGAGGTGATGCGCCCTGCACTGTTCGTGCCCGACTCGAAGCCGGTCGACGAGCTGCTCTCGGAGATGCAGGCCCGGCACCGGCACATCGCCGTCGTCGTCGACGAGTACGGCGGCACCGCCGGGCTGATCACCATCGAGGACATCCTCGAGGAGATCGTCGGCGAGATCACCGACGAGTACGACGAGGCGGAGGTGGCGCCCGAGGCCCTGGACGACGGCTCGGTGCGGGTCTCCTCGCGCTACCCCGTCGACGACCTCGACGAGGTGGTCGGCATCAACGTGATCGACGACGACGTCGACAGCGTCGGGGGCCTGATGGCCAAGCTGCTGGGCAAGGTGCCGCTGCCCGGCGCGTCGGTCGAGGCGCACGGCCTGCGCTTCGAGGCCGAGAAGCCGGTGGGCCGCCGCAAGCGGATCGGCACGGTGCGGATCAGCCGGCTGGCCGCACCGCAGGCCGTCCCGCACACCGAGGGACAGGCGGGCGACGCCTATCCTGAGTCGCATGTCTGAGTCCACCGGGCTGCCCGGACTCTCCGTCGAGGACGCCAAGCTGTTCACCCTGGCCCGGGCCACCCGCGCCCGCACCCGGGCCCGCGAGGGCGCCGCGGTGCGCGACCTCGACGGGCGCACCTACGCTGGTGCTGCCGTCGACCTGGCGTCATTGCAGCTGAGCGCGGTGCAGGTCTGCGTGGCGATGGCCGTGGCCTCCGGCGCCCGTGGACTCGAGGCGGTGGTGGTGTTCTCGGGCGCGCGCGAGCTCGCTGCCCCCGACGCCGAGGTGTTGCGTGACTTCGCGGGCGAGGACGTCGTCGTCCACCTGGCCTGACCCCTGCGGGGTCCACGTCCGGACACCGGGGATCGTGGGCGGGTCCGGTCCGCTATAAACTTGTACTGTGACGGGAATCGGTCGTACAGCACATGCCGAGGCCGTGGCCCGGCTGCGGGCGTCGTACGACGCGCTGCCGCCCGGGGCACCGGTCCGGCTGGCGAAGTCCACCTCCAACCTGTTCCGCCCGCGGCAGCGCAGCGCGACCCCCGGCCTCGACGTGGCCGGCCTGGGTGGCGTCATCGAGATCGATGCCTAGGCGCGCACCGCCGACGTGCAGGGCATGTGCACCTACGAGCACCTGGTCGACGCGACCCTGCCGCACGGGCTGATCCCCCTGGTGGTGCCCCAGCTGCGCACGATCACGCTCGGGGGTGCGGTGACCGGCCTGGGGATCGAGTCGACCAGCTTCCGCAACGGCCTGCCGCACGAGTCGGTGCTCGAGATGGACGTGCTGACGGGCGCCGGCGAGCTGGTCACCACCCGGCCCGGCGACGAGCTGTTCGACACCTTCGCGAACTCCTACGGCTCGCTCGGGTACGCCGTGCGGCTGCGCATCGAGCTCGAGGCGGTGCCCGGCCAGGTCGACCTGGAGCACGTGCGCTTCGACGACCTGGGCCTGATGGCGAAGACCGTGGCCGAGATCGTGGAGACCCGCACCTGGGAGGGCCGCGACGTCGACGGCCTCGACGGCGTGGTCTTCGCGCCGGGGGAGGGCTACCTCACCGTGGCCCGCTGGGCCGAGGGCACCGCTCCCACCAGCGACTACACCCGCCAGGACGTGTTCTACCGCTCGCTGCAGGCGCGGCGCACCGACCGGCTCACCATGTACGACTACCTCTGGCGCTGGGACACCGACTGGTTCTGGTGCTCCCGTGCCTTCGGCGCGCAGGACCCCCGGATCCGCCGGCTCTGGCCGCGACGCTGGCGACGCTCCGACGTCTACTACAAGCTGGTCCGGCTCGACCAGCGCTTCGGGATCGCTCGCCGGCTGGACCGGCGCGCCGGTCGCCCGGAGGCCGAGCGGGTGGTGCAGGACGTGGAGGTGCCCGTGGAGCGCCTCGAGGAGTTCCTGGCCTGGTTCGACGCCGAGGTCGGGATGCGTCCGGTCTGGGTGTGCCCGTTGCGCCTGCGCGGTGCGAAGACCTGGCCGACGTACCCGCTGGTGGCGGGCGTCACCTACGTCAACGTGGGCTTCTGGGGCAACGTCGCGGTCGGTCCGGAGGCACCGGACGCGCCGCTGAACCGGGCCATCGAGGCGAAGGTGCACGAGCTCGGGGGCCACAAGTCGCTCTACTCCGAGGCCTTCTACGAGCGCGACACGTTCGACCGGCTCTACAGTGGCGAGCACCTCGCCGAGGTCAAGCATCGTCACGACCCCGACGACCGACTCACCTCGCTCTACGACAAGGCGGTGAAGAGACAATGACGATGACCATTGCGGAGGCCTTCGAGCAGATGCTCCGCGAGCCCCTCCCGCTCAGGTTCACGGCGTACGACGGCAGCGCGGCCGGTCCCGAGGACGCGCCGTTCCGCTTCGACCTGCGCACCGAACGCGGGCTGTCCTACCTGGTCACCGCCCCCGGCGACCTGGGCCTGGGCCGGGCGTACGTCTCCGGTGACCTGACCATCTCCGGGGTGCATCCGGGTGACCCGTACGAGGCGCTCAAGGTGCTGCAGAAGGGCCTGAAGTTCCGTCGGCCGACCGCCACCGAGGCGGTCCGGCTGCTGCGGTCGTTGGGGGTGTCCAACCTGCGGCCCCCGCAGCCGCCGCAGGAGGAGGCGGTGCCGCGCTGGCGCCGCGTGATCGAGGGGTTGCTGCACACGCCCGGGCGCGACGCGGAGGCGATCCACCACCACTACGACGTCTCCAACCGGTTCTACGAGCTGGTGCTCGGCCCGTCGATGACCTACACCTGCGCGGTCTACCCGCAGGAGGCGAGCACGCTCGAGGAGGCGCAGGTCGAGAAGTACGACCTGGTCGCCCGCAAGCTCGACCTCCAGCCCGGCCAGCGGCTGCTCGACCTCGGCTGCGGATGGGGCGGCATGGTCCGCCACGCCGCGAAGGAGTACGGCGCCCGGGTGCTCGGCGTCACGCTGTCTCGTGAGCAGGCGGCCTGGGCCCAGCAGACCATCAAGGAGCAGCGCCTCGACCACCTGGCGGAGGTCCGGTTCCTCGACTACCGCAAGGTGACCGAGACCGACTTCGACGCGATCTCCTCGATCGGCCTGACCGAGCACATCGGGGTGCGGCAGTACCCGACGTACTTCGGGTTCGTGCGCGACCACCTGCGCCCCCAGGGCCGGTTCCTCAACCACTGCATCACCCGCCACGACAACGTCAGCACCAAGACCGGCCAGTTCATCGACCGCTACGTCTTCCCCGACGGCGAGCTGATCGGTTCGGGGCGGATCATCACCGAGGTGCAGGACGCCGGGCTGGAGGTCCAGCACGAGGAGAACCTACGGCTGCACTACGCCAAGACGCTGGCAGCCTGGTGCCACAACCTGGAGACCAACTGGGACGCCTGCGTCGAGGAGGTCGGTGAGGGCACCGCGCGGGTGTGGGGCCTCTACATGGCCGGCTCCCGGCTGGCGTTCGAGCGCAACGAGATCCAGCTGCACCACGTGCTGGCCACGAAGACCGACGCCGACGGGGTCAGCGACTTCCCGCTGCGCCCCACCTGGTGACGCTGACCTGTCGCAGATGTACGCACCGCCGGCACTGACCTGTCGCAGATGTGCACGCACTAGCCTTGCCGGGTGAGCACCAGGGCAGCGACCTTCCCGGCCGACGTCGTACGACGAGACCAGCTGTCGTCGCACTTCGTGCGGATCGTGCTCGGAGGGCCCGGCCTGGCGGGGTTCGCCACGACGGGCATCCCCGACGAGTGGGTGGCGCTCACCGTGCCCGGCCAGTTCCAGACCCGCTACTACACGGTGCGGTCCTGGCGTGACGGTGAGCTCACCCTCGACATCGTGGTGCACGACCACGGCCTGGTCACCGAGTGGGTAGCGGGCCCGTGCATCGGTGACACCGTCGAGGTCTCGGAGCCGAAGGGCTCCTTCGCGATGCCCGCCGACGCCGGGTGGCTGCTGCTGGTCGGCGACCTGACCGCGCTGCCGGCGGTGGCCAGGATCATCGAGACCCACCCCGACCTGCCGGTGCGCGCCTGGGTGGAGACGCCCGACGCGCCCCTGAGCGACTACGTGGACGCCGGGATTACGTGGTCGATGCCTCCCGACGGCGTCGAGACCGCGACCGCGGCGGTCGTCGAGGGCCTCGACTGGCCGGCCGGTCCCGGCTACTTCTGGATGGCAGGGGAGTCGGCGCAGATGCGGGCGATCCGCAAGCACCTGATGCGCGACCTCCGGCTGCCCACCGCGGCGTACGACGTGATGGGCTACTGGCGCAGCGGACAACCGCGGCAGCCGCGCGCCGTCGACCCCGGTCCCATCTGGCAGCGGGGCAAGGCAGCGGGGCACACCGACGAGCAGATCTGGTCCGACTACGACGCAGCACGAGAGGCCGGAGATGGCTGAGTCCGCACCCTTCAGGAGCGGCTTCGCGTCGTTCGTGGGCCGCCCCAACGCGGGCAAGTCCACCCTGACCAATGCCCTGGTGGGCAGCAAGGTGGTGATCACCTCCTCGCGCCCGCAGACGACCCGCACCGTCGTGCGCGGCATCGTGCACCGCCCCGACGCCCAGCTGATCCTGGTCGACACCCCCGGGCTGCACCGTCCCCGGACCCTGCTCGGCGAGCGACTCAACGACCTGGTGAAGACCACGCTGGCCGAGGTCGACATCGTCTGCGTGTGCTTCCCCGCCAACGAGAAGATCGGCCCCGGCGACCGGTTCATCGTCAAGGAGATGGCCAAGGTACGGCGCACCATCAAGGTGGCGGTGGCCACCAAGACCGACCTGGCCACCCCCGCGCAGATCGGCGAGCACCTGCTGGCGATCCAGGCCCTCGCAGTCGAGACCGGCATCGAGTGGGCCGAGATCGTGCCGGTGTCCGCGGCGGCCGGCGACCAGGTCACGCTGCTCGAGGAGCTGCTGGTCGGCATGCTCCCGGAGGGTCCGCCGCTCTACCCGG
>JBBQRV010000033.1:0-21589 GCA_038214475.1 Propionibacteriales bacterium
GAGATGGTTGGTCAACGCATGCTATGTCGCAGCGGAGCCCGGCACCGGGAAACCGTTCAACTCACCGGCCCGACCCACCGGTCCAGCTCAGTCGGTCCAGCTCAGTCGGCCCAGCTCAGGCGGTCCAGCTCAGTCGGCCCAGCTCAGTCGGCCCAGCTCAGTCAGGGGGCTCGAGGTCGGCGCCGAGCTCTTCGCGCACCACGGCGAAGGCCAGGCCGGCCGGGTAGCCCTTGCGGGCCAGCAGCCCGGCGAGCCGTCGGGTGCGGGTGACCTCGTCGACGCCCCGCAGCGAGCGCAGCTTCTTGCGCACCAGCGCCCGCGCGGCCTCCAGCTCGTCGTTGGGGTCGATCTCGTCGAGGGCCTCGCGGGCCACCTCGTCGTCGATGCCCTTGCGGCGCAGCTCCTGGGCCAGCGCCCGCCGGGCCAGCCCCTTGCCTGGCTGGCGCGAGCCGATCCAGGCCCGGGCGAACGCCTCGTCGTCGACCAGGCCGACCTCCTCGAACCGGTCGAGGAGCCGGCGCGCCACGTCGTCGGGCACGAGCTTGGAGGCCAGCTTGTCGGCCAGCTCCTTGCGGCTGCGGGCCCGCCCCGTCAGCTGGTCGAGCAGGATGGTGCGCGCCACCGACTCCGGATCGGCCTCCGGGCCGGAGTGCACCGGGTCCGGCGGAAGGTCCGCTGGGACGACTGACGGGTCGTCCGGCGACGGCTCCCTTGCCCCGCTGCTGCGTGGCGCACCCTGGACTCCGTGCGTCCAGGCAGCGACCCCCAGCGCGACGTCGCCGCGCCAGGGGTCCGCGTGCTCAGAAGGCATCGACACCCGTGGGCTCGGCGACCTTCACGTCGGCCGGGACGTCGACCTGCGGGCCCACGCCCAGCTTCTCGAGGATCTTCTTCTCCAGCTCGTTGGCCAGGTCAGGATTGTCCTTGAGGAAGCTGCGGGCGTTCTCCTTGCCCTGGCCGAGCTGGTCGCCCTCGTAGGTGTACCAGGCGCCGGCCTTGCGGACCAGGCCCGCCTCGACACCCACGTCGATCAGACCACCCTCGCGGCTGATCCCCTTGCCATACATGATGTCGAACTCCGCCTGCTTGAACGGCGGGGCCACCTTGTTCTTCACGACCTTGATGCGGGTCCGGTTGCCCACCATCTCCTGGCCGTCCTTGAGCGTCTCGATGCGACGCACGTCGAGACGCACCGAGGAGTAGAACTTCAGGGCCCGGCCACCGGTCGTGGTCTCGGGCGAGCCGAACATCACGCCGATCTTCTCGCGCAGCTGGTTGATGAAGATCATCGTGGTGCCGGAGTTGTTGAGCGCACCGGTCATCTTGCGCAGCGCCTGGCTCATCAGCCGGGCCTGGAGGCCGACGTGGCTGTCACCCATCTCGCCCTCGATCTCGGCGCGGGGCACCAGCGCGGCCACCGAGTCGATCACGATCAGGTCGAGCGCGCCGGAGCGCACCAGCATGTCGGCGATCTCCAGCGCCTGCTCACCGGAGTCGGGCTGCGAGACCAGCAGGGCGTCGGTGTCGACGCCGAGCGCCTTCGCGTACTCCGGGTCGAGCGCGTGCTCGGCGTCGATGAAGGCCACGATGCCGCCGGCGGCCTGGGCGTTGGCCACCGCGTGCAGGGCCACCGTCGTCTTTCCGGAGGACTCCGGACCGTAGATCTCCACGACCCGCCCCCGCGGCAGGCCGCCGATGCCCAGCGCCACGTCGAGGGAGATCGCTCCCGTGGGGATGATCCCGAGCTGCGCCCGGGACTCCTCGCCCAGCCGCATGACCGAGCCCTTGCCGAATTGTCGCTCGATGTTGGCGAGCGCGGCGTCCAGGGCCTTCTCGCGGTCTCCACCTGCCATGGTCTTCCATCCGTCCGTGTCGGTTTCCAAGTGCTGACTGGGACGCTAGACCGAACCACCGACAACGCCGACCCGGAGCTCCGGGGGCTGTGGACAACGGTCGTCCGAACGCCTCACTGGAGTCGAGCCTAGCCCGAACAGGTGTTCGATCGGACCACCGACACGCCGGGTCGGATCAGGCCGGCAGCCGCACCAGGAACTGGCAGCCCGGAGCCTGGTTGGCGACCGCCACCCGCCCCTGGTGCGCCTCGACGATGCCCTTGACGATGGCCAGGCCCAGGCCCGCGCCGCTGCCCAGGTGCTCCGACCCGGCGGTCGGGGTGCGAGCCGCGCTCCCCTGCCAGGCCACGTCGAAGACGCGTTCCATGTCCTCGCTGGTCAGGCCGCCACAACCGTCGGTGACGCTGAGCTCCACCCCGCCGACCACGGCCCGGCCGTGCACCTCGACCTGGCCGTCGGCGGGCGTGTGCCGGATGGCGTTCATCACCAGGTTGGAGATCACCCGCGAGAGCTCCGCCGGGTCGGCGGTGACGAGCACTCCGGAGTCGACGCTGCCGCCGAGGCGGACCCGACGGGCCCGGGCCACCGGGTCGGCGCCGGCGATCGCCTCGCTGACCAGGTCACCGAGCACGACCGGCTGCAGGCTGAGCCGGAGCACGCCGGCGTGGATGCGGGAGAGCTCGAACAGGTCGTCGACCATCCGCACCATCCGGTCGACCTCGGCGCGGATCTGGCGGTGGTAGCGCGACGGGTCCTCGGCCAGGCCGTCCTCCAGCGCCTCGGTCATCGCCCGCAGTCCGGCGAGCGGCGTACGCAGGTCGTGGGAGACCCAGGAGACGAGCTCGCGTCGGGACTCCTCGAGGCGGACCTCGCGGTCGCGGGACTCCCGCAGTCGCTCGCTGGTGCGGGCCAGCTCGTCGGCCAGGCCCTGGAACTCGGCCGGTCCGCCACCTGAGGAGACGAACGCCCCGCTGTCGCCGAAGCGACGGGCATCGTGCTGGAGCGAGCGGGACCAGCCCACGAACGCGCCACCGACGGCCATCGCGAACGCGACCGCCACGACACCGGCCACCATCGAGACCAGGAGGACCACGGAGAAGTCGTGGTCGGAGAGGAACATCGCGCGCGCGGTGCCGAGCATGCCCGCGATGACCGCGAGCACCGCCACCACCGCCACCCCCGCGGTGAGCCAGCGCACCGAGAGCCGGCGCAGCAGCCACGCGGCCAGCAGCCCGACCAGGCCCACTCCCCCGGACCACGCCGCCGCCACCAGCACGATCTGCACCTGGTCACTGCTCATGCCGTCGCCTCCCAGCGGTAGCCCACGCCCCACACGGTCACCAGCCGCACCGGAAGCGTGGGGTCGACCTCGATCTTCTCGCGCAGCCGGCGCACGTGCACGGTCACCGTGGACTGGTCGCCGAACGACCAGCCCCAGACCTGCTGCAGCAGCTCGTCGCGCGAGTACGCGGTGTCCGGGTGCGCGAGCAGGAAGGCCAGCAGGTCGAACTCGCGGCTGGTGAGGGCCAGCGGCTCCCCGGCGCGGGTGACCGCGTGCCGGCCGATGTCGACGACGAGGTCGCCGTCGGTGACCGAGCCGATCGCGGGCTGCGAGCGCTCACCGGCTCGGCGCAGCACCGAGTCGACCCGCAGCGCCAGCTCGCGGGGGCTGAAGGGCTTGGTGACGTAGTCGTCGGCGCCGCGCTCCAGGCCCACCACCCGGTCGGCCTCACCGCCGAGCGCGGTCAGCATGATCACCGGTACGTCGCTCGCCTCCCGCAGCCGACGGCAGACCTCCAGCCCGTCGATCCCCGGCAGCATCAGGTCGAGGACCACCAGGTCGGCCGGCTCGGCACGCATCGCCTGCAGGGCCGACTCGCCGTCGGCGACGTCGACCACGTCGTGCTTGTGGGCGCGCAGGTAGGAGACGACCACCTCGCGCACGGTGTGGTCGTCGTCAACGACGAGGATCCGGGCCACGGCCCCTCCTGCCGAGCACGGTCGACACGCCTACACCGACGCCGACACCGACCAGGACGAGTGCGGCGAGCCCCAGCCAGCCGGCGACGTAGGGACGGTCCAGCAGCGTGGCGTTGTCAGCGCGCGCCCCGAACCGGCCGAGCACCGGGATCGCGACCACCGTGACCGTGCCGAGCACGACGAAGCCGACCACTGCCGGCGTGCGCAGCGCCTTCGGCAGCACCCGGAGACCGATCGCGGCCAGAAGCAGCACCGCGGGGGCGAGCACGCCGTCGTGGAGGATCACCCCGCCGGCCAGCCACTCGACCGCCGCCCAGAGGTTCGAGAGGCCCAGGTCGAGAAGCAGGAACAGCCCGTAGAGCCCCGCCAGCACGCCGGGTACGCCGACCAGCACCCGCGACCTCATCTGATCACGTCCAGCCGGGAGACCCACTTGGTCTGGAGGACACCGGGGCGGTTCGGGGCGATCAGCCGGGCAGGGTAGCCGTGGTCGATGGCCAGCGCCTCGCCGTTGAGCCGGAGCGCGAGCAGGGTGCGCCCGTCGTCGGAGAAGTTGCCCTGCAGAGTGGTGACCCGGTAGCCGCCGCGTGGCTGCAGCGACTCGACCCGGACGTCACTGCTGCCGGGGGCGTCGACCAGGTCGAGCAGCGCCCGCACCGGCACCCCGGTCCAGGTGGCGCCGGCGCTCCAGCCCTCCACGCACGCGATCGGCAGGTCGGCAGTGGTCTGGGCCATCGCCTCCAGGTCGGCGCGGGTGAGCGTGACCTCGCGGTCGTCGTGGGTGACGGTGAGGCGGTAGTCGGGGCTGAGTGCGGTGGACAGCACGTCGGCGGCCTTGGCGGAGCGGTTGACCGGCAGGTCCTGGGGGCCGCCGCCCGACCGGACGCCCAGCACCGACACCTTGCGCAGCAGCGGGACCGTGCTCCCTGCGGTGGTCAGCACCGCGATGCCGGCAGCGAGCCAGGTCGTGCGCAGCAGGCCGCGGCGCGACAGCACGCCGTCGGTGCGCACGGTGCCCGGCCGGTCCTGCGCGTCGTCGTCGACGTCGGTGCCGAGCGCGGTGCGGATGATCGGCAGCTTCACCGCGATGTGCACCACCAGGGCGCCGATCGCGATCCAGCCGACGGCGTAGTGGGTCTGCACGAAGGCGAAGCCCCACGGGTACCACTGGGCGGCGTTGGCCAGCCCGGTGGCCAGCTGGAAGATCGCGGCCGCGACCAGCACGCCGATCGACACCCTTTCGGCTCCGTGCAGCGCCAGCTCACGCACGGCGCGCGGCGGCCGGGCCAGCAGCTTGGGGAAGACGGTCCACAGCTTCACCAGCAGCAGCGGCACGGCGGCCGTGCCGGAGATGACGTGCAGGCCCTGGGTGACCCGGTAGCCCCAGGAAGGCCGGGTCGGGAACGGGAACCACGGGTCCGGCACCTGGGCCGCGTGGCTGATCAGGCCGGTGACGAAGGCAAGGCCGAAGCAGATCCCCAGCCAGACGCCGATCCGGGCCGCGACGGCCGGGCTGCGCAGGCGTGAGGTGAAGTCGTTCTCCTCGGGGATCCGCATCTGGTCAGTCTCTCCCGAGGACGGCGAACCAGCGACCGGCGTACTCGTGGGTGTCGCGCACGGTGAACCCGGAGTTCGCCGCGACCGCGCCGACGGCCTCCGCACCGACCACGGTCCAGGCGAAGGGCCGACTGGCCTTGAGCTCGGTGCGCAGCAGCACGGTGCTGGTGCGCATCCCCGAGCCGTACGGCGCCAGGTCGATCACCGCGCGACCGGAGGGCGCCAGCAGCTCGTGCACCCGGCGCAGCAGCCGGACCGGGTCGCCACCGATGCCGATGTTGCCGTCGGCGAGCAGCGCGGTCTCCCAGCGCCCCTCGCCGGGGATCGGCGCGTAGACGTCGCGCATCAGCGCGGTGACCCCGCGGGCCCGGGTCTGCGCGACCGCCTCGGGCACCACGTCGATGCCGAGCACGCAGCGCCCGAGCTCGGCGAGGTGGGCGCTCATCCGGCCGGGTCCACAGCCGATGTCGAGGGTGGCGCCGTCACAGTGCGACAGCACGGCCCGGTCGGCGTCGTCCGCGTGCCGGGTCCAGTGCGCGACCGGCAGTGGGCTGGGCTCGGCGTCGAGGCCGACCACGTCGCACGGGACCCCGCGAAGGGCCGCCGCGAACACCTCGTGGAACGGCTCGTCCTGCTCGACGGCGGAGGCGGTCATGAGGCCACTCGCGACGTGCGCGCCCAGACGCGGGCGAAGCTGCTGTCGGGTGCCTGGGCGGCGACCGCGACCGCGTCGGCCACGGTGTCCACGTCGCGCAGGGTGGCCGCCGTGCCCACGCGCAGCCCGGCGCCCTCGAGGGCCGCGCGGGTGTGGCGCAGGGTCTCGGAGGTTGACATCGGCACCCCGGTCAGGACCGCGGCGTCGGAGGGGTCGCGCAGCGCCAGCACCCACCAGCCGCCGTCCTCGGCGGGGCCGAGGACGGCGTCGTGCTCGTCGAGGGCGCGGGCGGCGTCGTGCAGGAGCGCCGGCGTCACCTGAGGGGTGTCCATGCCGATCTGGACGACGGGCCCGGGACCGGTCTCCAGGTGCGCGTGGGCGAGCCTGGCCGCGTAGTCGTCGCCTCGCTGCGGGAAGACCGTCCACCCGCGCAGCGCGTGGGAGAGCGCGGAGCCGTCCACGGCGCCGGTCAGCTCACCCTCGAGCGCGAGGTGGCACCGCGCGACACCGAAGGCCTGCACACAGGCGGCCAGGGTGTCGCGGAGCGCGGCCGCGGCCACTTCCGCCGCCTCGGCCATGCCGATGTCGACACCGAGACGGGTCTTGGAGCGGCCGGCGACGGGCGCCTTGGCGACCACCAGACAGCGTGGGTCCCCGAGAGTCATGACAGCACCTTCCAGAAGTCGTGCGCGGTGCGGACGGTGCCGCGGACGGAGCCGGACACCTTGGAACGGGTGCCGGCGGCCCTCGGCAGGTAGTCGACGTCGCGCTCGGTGATCCGCCAGCCACCGGTGGTGGCCTTGTGCAGCAGCTCGACCGGGTAGCCGAAGCGACGGTCGCGCACGTCGAGGTCGAGCAGCGCCTGCCGGCGACACACCCGCATCGGAGCGATGTCGTTCACCGGGAGCCCGACCCGGTGCCGCATCCAGAACACGATGGCGCCGTTGCCGGCGCGGGCGTGCCACGGCCACACGCCCCGGGACACCGGGCGACGCCGACCGACGGCCAGGTCGGCGCGGCCGGCACGGACGTCGGAGAGCAGCTCGAGCACCGCCTGCGGGTCGAAGGAGCCGTCGCCGTCCATGAAGGCGACGTGCTCGTGGGTCGCGGCGAGCAGGCCCGCGTGGACCGCGGCGCCGTACCCGGGCTGGGGCTCGTGCACGACGCGGGCACCCAGGTCGCGGGCCACCTCGGCGGTGTCGTCGGAGGAGCCGTTGTCGACCACGATCACGCTGAGCTGGGCCGGCACCAGCGGCAGCAGGTCACGCAGGGCAGGCGCCTCGTCCTTGCAGGGAAGGATCAGGTCGCAGTCGACATCCATGGTGCCCACCGTAGGAGAGCGGGCCCCGGCGATCCGCGGCAAACCCTTACGGAACCCTGACGTCACCGGCGGCGCCGCCGGGTTCGAGTCGGGCGGCACCTAGCATCGGCGCCATGACGACCACCTCGGGCACCCCTGCGACCCGCACCGGAAAGAGGGCCCCCCTGGTGGGGCTGGTGGCCGCCGTGGTGCTGATGGCGCTGGCCGCGAGCGTGCCGTGGCTGTGGGGCTGGAACGTGCACGCCAAGTCCGACCAGGACGGCACCTTCCCGCCGCTGAGCGCCACCTTCGACCTGCGCGTCGGCGTGGGCACGCTGCCGGCGGTGCTGATCGCCCTGGCCGGCTGGCGCTGGGCGATCGACCAGGCGGCCTCGCTGCCGTGGCGACAGCTGCTGCTGGGGTCGTACGTCGTGGGGCTGGCCTGGCTGCTCGCCCTGGCGTACGTCGACGGCCCCGAGGGGATCTCCCGGGTGTTGTCCAGCCACAACGAGTACCTCCAGACCGCCCGCGTGACCGACGACGTACCCGCTCTGCTGCAGGAGTATGTGTCCCGGATCCCGGTGACGGCCGACGACAACTGGGTGACCCACGTCGCCGGTCACCCCCCGGGGGCGCTGCTGTTCTTCGTGTTCCTGGTGCGGATCGGGCTCGGGGGCGACTACGCCGCCGGTCTGGTCGTGACCCTGCTGGCGGCGACCACCAGCGTCGCCGTGCTGGTCGCGCTGCGCGCCCTCGGCGCCGAGAAGGTCGCCCGCAGGGCCGCGCCGTTCCTGGTGCTGGGCCCGGCCGCGGTGTGGACGGCGGTCTCGGCCGACGGGATGTTCGCCGCGGTGGCGGCGTGGGGACTGGCGGCCCTGGCGCTTGCTGCCACCCGCTGGGGCACCCGGCAGGCGCTGGCCTGGTCGGCCCTGGCCGGGCTGCTGCTCGGCTGCTGCGTGCTGATGTCCTACGGACTGCCCCTGCTCGGGCTGCCGGCGCTGGCCGTGCTCGCCGCGGCCAGGCGCTGGCGGCCACTGCCGATCGCCGCCGTGGTCGCGCTCGGCGTGGTGCTGGTGTTCGCGGCGTACGGATTCCGCCTCTGGGAGGCCTACCCGGTGCTGCACGACCGGTACTGGTACGGCATCGCGCACGAGCGACCCAACGCCTACTGGGTGTGGGGAGACCTCGCGGCGCTGCTGTTCTGTGCCGGGCCCCTGCTGGGCGCCGGGCTGGGGCAGCTGGCGTCGTTGCGCCGGCACGCGGACCGCACGGTGCTGCTGCTCGTCGGCGGCGCCGCACTCTCGATCGTGCTGGCCGACGTGTCGTTGATGAGCAAGGCCGAGGTGGAGCGGATCTGGCTGCCGTTCGTGCCGTGGCTGCTCGTGTCGGTGGCGCTGCTCCCGGAGCGTTGGCGGCGCCACGGCCTCGCGGTGCAGGTGGTGCTCGCGCTGGTGCTGCAGCACCTGCTCGACACCACCTGGTGAGGTCTCAGCAGCCGTAGGTCCGCTCGGCCCAGCACACGTCCGTGCCTCCCCGGCCGCGGGCCACGTCCCGCCCCGGTCCGCCGAGCAGACGGTCGTCCTGGCCGGCGCCCACCAAGACGTCGTTGCCGTCGCCGCCACGGAAGACCTGCCGGCAGGCCGGGTCGAACCACGTCGACCGGGCCACGATCACGTCGGCTCCGCCGAGCCCCTGCACCCGGGCCCGGCAGTGTTGTTCGAACTCGATCCGGTTGGGGCCGGCGGTGCCGACCACCGACACGTCGTCGAGGAAGGACCCGAGGAAGTCCTCCGCCGAGGACACCGGCGTGCGTCGCACCTGACCCGCGTGGCGGAGCCACACCTCGCCGAGGTCGAGGCGCACGTGGAACGCACCGTCGAGGTCGGCGTCGGCCAGGTCGGTGATCTGAAGGGTGTCGCGCCCGGTGCCGAGCCGGAAGCGGCTGTCGGACAGCGCCAGCACCGCATTGTCGACGTCCACGTGGTCACTGCCGCCGCCCATCTGGACGTCGTACCCGGTCGGCTCACCCGGCGGGTCGTGCGCCTGCACGAACTCGTCGCGGTCACTGCCGCGGAAGGTCACCGTGCCCGACAGAGCGAAGAAGCTGAAGCGCTCCAGGCTGTCCCAGGAGAACCGCACGACGCCGCCCTCGCTGGCCTCGCCGACGCGGTTGTCGAAGCGCCACGGCGAAAGGGCGTTCTTGTCGAGCGTGTCGCGCCCGGGTCCGCCGTGGATCCTGGCTCCGTCCCCATGAGGGAAGGCAGTGTCATCCCCGGGGCCGAGCCGGACCACGTCCTGGTCGCGCAGGTCGAAGTCACCCATCACGACAGTGTCCGGGCCGGCACCGGTGAACACCACGTCGTCGTCCACGATGCCGGACGACAGCTCGTCGGCGTGCACGAAGTCGGCACCTGGCCCACCGAGGAACCGGTCCGCGCCCACGCCGAGGTAGACCGAGGCCAGACGTACTCCGGACGGCAGCCTGAGCGTCGTGACGAGGTCGTCGCCCGCCTCGGCGTACACGTAGGTCTGCCGCGCACCGGTGACGCAGATCAGGTCGTCGCCGGCTCCGGCGTGGACCTCGCGGGCACCGTTGGTGACGATGACGTCGCGAACCTCGGTGCCCTGCAGGACCGCGCGGTCCGATCCGACGAGGGTGACCGGCTCGCCGTGGCAGGTCGCCGCGACTCCGGTCGGGGCCGCCGGCCCGGCCTCCAGGACGGTCACCGCGCTCCCGATCAGCAGCAGGGTCACGCTCGCTGCTCGCCAACCACCCGGATGCTGGTGCATCGATCTCCCCCTGTGTCGACCTGGTCCCTCAGGCTAGAGCGCGAAGGGCGGCCGGGACACCCCCGCTCAGGCGCGCAGCGGCGCGGTCGCGAACGCCGGCAGTCCCTCGCCCGGGCGGATCGCCGCCTCGAAGCCGAGCTCGGCGCCGGCCAGGGCCGGAGACGCGACCACGTGCCGCACGTCGCCGAGCCGGAACCCGCCGGTGACCTCCGGTGCGAGGTCCGAGCCGGTGCCCCGCGCCACCAGCGTGGCCACGTGCCCGATCGAGACCGGCTCGCCCGAGCAGACGTTGTAGGCGGCGTACTGCCCGGAGGGCTGGTCGACGACCGCGCGCAGCGCGAGCACGTTGGCGCGTGCCACGTCGGCCACGTGCACGAAGTCACGCATCTGGGCGCCGTCCTCGTAGACCGTCGGCGGCTCGCCGCGCTCGAGGGAGGAGCGGAACATCGCGGCGACGCCGGAGTACGGCGTGTCGCGGGGCATGCCCGGCCCGTAGACGTTGTGGTAGCGCAATGCCACCGCGGAGGCGTCGGCCTGGCGCACCCAGGACGACGTGTAGTGCTCCTGGGCCACCTTGCTCGCGGCGTAGCTGCTGCGCGGGTCGAGGCGGCTGTCCTCGTCGACGAGCTCCCAGCCCAGCGACCGGGCGCACACCGGGCAGGTGTTCTCGAACCGACCGGCCTCGAGGTCGCCGACGGCCCGGGGCGGGGGCACCTGGTGGCCGTGCTCGGGGCAGGCGTAGCGACCCTCGCCGTAGACGACCATCGAGCTGGCGAGCACCAGCCGGTCGACGTCAGCCTCGTGCATGGCGGCCAGGAGCGCGGCGGTGCCGAGATCGTTGTGCCCGGCGTACGCCGGCAGGTCCGCGACCCGCACGCCCGCGCCGACGACCGCAGCCTGGTGGCAGACCACGTCGACGCCGCGGAGCAGCTCCGGCCAGTCGACGGCCTCGCGGACGTCGAGCTGGTGGGTGCCCTCGGGGGCCCGGCCCTCGCCGTGGGCGGCCGGCAGCATCAGGTCGACCCGGACCACCTCGTCGCCGTCGGCCTCGAGGGCAGCACCGATGGCGGAGCCGATGAACCCGGCGGAGCCGGTCAGCAGCACCTTCACGGCAGCACGTAGGTGAGCTCGAGGCCCTCGGCCCAGGTGGCGCAGCTGCAGCCCGCCGGGTCGGGCAGGTCGGCCAGGGTGTCGACCAGCAGCGACTTGAGCCGCTCGATGTTGCGCGCGAACATCGCGAACACCTCCTCCTGACCGACGCCGGCACCTTCCTCGACCCCGGCGTCCATGTCGGTGACCAGGGCCACCGCGGAATAGCACATGGTGAGCTCACGGGCGAGCACGGCTTCGGGGTGGCCGGTCATGTTGATCAGCGACCAGCCCTGGGCGGCGTAGTGCTGCGACTCGGCGCGGGTCGAGAACCGGGGGCCCTCGACCACGACCATCGTCCCCCCGGCGGTGACCGCGTCACCGGCAGCGGCGCCAGCAGCGACGACCGCACGCGAGAGCCGCGCACAGTAGGGGTCGGCGAAGGGTACGTGCACGGCCCCGGACTCGACGTAGCTCTGCACCCGGCCGCTGGTGCGATCGACCAATTGGTCGGGAACGACGACGTCCCCGGGGGCGACGTCGGGTCGCAGGCCGCCCACGGCGCACGGCGCCAGCACCTGGCGCACCCCCAGTGAGCGCAGCGCCCACAGGTTGGCGCGGTAGTTGATCCGGTGCGGGGGGAGCTCGTGACCGGCACCGTGCCGGGGCAGGAACGCCACCGGGCGGCCGGCGACCTCGCCGACCGACACCGCGGTCGACGGCGCGCCGTACGGCGTGTCGACGATGACCTCCTGCGGGTCGGTCAGGAACGAGTAGAAGCCACTGCCGCCGATCACGGCGACCTCCGCGTGCGGAGCAGATGTCGATGGACTCACCGGGTCACTGTTTCACGGCGAGAGTGGACGTCAGCCGGGCGGCTGGCAGGATTCGGGACATGTCCCGCTTCCGTGCCGCCACCCAGTCCACCGCCGTCGTGACCGCGGACCGGGATGCCGTGTGGGCGGCGCTCACCGACCCGGACCTGCTGGCCCGGTTGACCCCGTTCCTGCGCACGGTGCGTGCCGAGGGTGACCACTGGCACTGGGAGATGACCCGGATCCCGGTGCTCGGCGCCAGCGTCGTGCCCACGTTCACCGAGCGGATGACCTTCGACGAACCGCGCCGCATCGACTTCCGCCACGACCCGCCGGCAGGCGCGTCGGAGCCCACCGGCGTCGAAGGCTGGTACGAGCTGGCCGAGGCCGAGCGCGGCACCCACCTGTCGACCAGCCTCGAGGTCTGTGTCGACCTGCCGCTCCCCCGGTTCTCCTCCCCGGCGGTGACCACCGCGATGAAGGGGGTCCTGGGCACCATGGGCCGCCGGTTCTCGCACAACCTGCTCAACCACCTGGGCGCCGAGCAGGTCTGACTCCGGTCGGCCGTCAGTAGTCCGAGGCCGGCAGGTCCAAGGCCCGCCAGACCGCGCGCCACACCGTCTTCGGGGACAACCCGTGGTCGAGCGCCTGACGCACGGTGCGGCCGCCGAGCTCCTCGTGGACGTGCTGCCCGGCCCAGAAGCGCGCGTACTCGACCCCGAGCGCGGCGTCCATCCGGTTCCAGAACTCGGTGTCCCTCATCGCGCGATCACCGCCATCCACTCCTCGCGCAGCCCGGCCCGCTGCTCGAGCGACTCGACCTTCCAGCCGGCGCCGGCCAGCGCCTCCTCGAGCTCGGACGCGCGCCAGTAGGTGAAGTGCCGGCGCGCGGCCACGTGACCATGGGTGCTCCAGGCCTCCCCGTCACCCACCTTGAGCGAGACGTGGAGGGGCCCACCGGTCGCGGTGACGGCCCGCAGCCGGGACAGCACCACCGGCACCTCGTCGCGGCTCAGGTGCACGAGCACGGCACTGGCCCAGACCCCGTCGTAGGGCCCCCCGAGCTCGTCGACCAGCGGGTCGAGCACGTCGGCCTCGTGCCCCTCGGCACGCAGCAGCTCCACGAACGCGGGGGTGATGTCGGTGCGGCGGACCCGCAGCCCGTGCTCCTCCAGGGCCAGCGCGTCGCGACCGGGCCCGCTGCCGATCTCGAGCACCCATGCCCCCGGCGCGAGACCGGCCGCGAACGGCGCCACGTCGGGTGACACGGCGAGCTGCGGTGTCCCGGTTCCCGCCCAGTAGGCCTCGGCGAACTGCTGGTAGGCCGCCACCGTCTCGCTCTTGGTCCGCTCCCGATCCTCCACACCCCGAGTCTGCCTGACGCGGCACGTGGTTCACTCACCGGCGTGAGCGACCCGACGGTCACCGCCGGCACGCGCCTGGCCTGCCCGGACCGTCCCGGGCGCGGCCGCGTCAGCGTCGGCGCGACGGGCTGAGCCCGAGCAGGCGTCGGCCGCCCGCGAGACCTGAGTCGGTGCGGGCGGTGACCTCGCGGACGGGCGGGTACAACGCCCGCAGGGCCACCTCGAAGCGCTGGGTGAGGGTGAGGTCGGCGGCGGGACAGTGGCTGCAGGCGCCGCTCAGCTCGAGCTCGACCCGCTCCCCCTCGATTGCGCGCAGCGCCACCGCACCGCCGTGCGAGCGGATGTAGTCCCCGACGTCGCCGTCGATCACCTGCTGCACGGCCACCGCCAGCACGCGGTCCGCGGACGGATCGGCGGCGACCCACCCGTCGGGGATCGCCAGCGCGCCCTGCAGGGCGGTCCGGAGCCGGGCCCCCTCGTCCTGCCAGCGGCGTCCGGGCGAGAGCCGGATCCGGACCGCGGCCGGCTCGACGGCCAGGTCCTCGACCGTGCCGTCGTCCACCAGCACCTGGAGCGCTACGGGGACCCGTCGGACGGCGCCGACGAAGTCGAGGGTGCCGGCCGGCATCACCCAGCGCAGCGCTCGCTCGTCGCCGTCGACGGCTTCGGCATGCACCGGCACCAGGGCGTCGGGCTGCACGTCAGGTCACCGCCCCGACCACGACCCGGGCGAGCAGTCCCATCACCCAGGCCACCGCGAACAGGTAGCCGAAGGCCAGCGCTGGCCAGCGCCACGAGCCGGACTCGCGCCGCAGCACCCCGATCGTCGACATGCACTGCAGGGCGTAGAGGAAGAACACCAGCAGCGCCGCCACCACGGGCGGGGTGAACAACGGCTCACCGGCCCGGGGCCCCTCGTCGACGGTCATCCGCGACAGGGCGTTGCCGGGGTCGTCGGGCTGCTCGGCAGCGGCCACCTGCCCGAGGGTGGCCACGAACACCTCGCGGGCCGACAGCGACGCCAGCACTCCGACGTTGATCCGCCAGTCGAAGCCGAGTGGCTGGAAGACCGGCTCCACGAAGTGTCCGGCGCCCGCGGCGTAGCTGTGGTCGATGACGTACGCCGACACCGCGGCGTCGTCGCCGGTGTCGACGCCGGCCGCCTGCATGTCGCCCACGCTGTGGTTCGGGAGGTTCAGCAGCAACCAGAGCACGATCGTGGTCCCGAGGATGATCTTGCCGATCTTGGTGAGGAACGTCTTGCACGCGTCCCACACCGCCAGCCCCACCGAGCGCAGCGACGGCATCCGGTAGGGCGGCATCTCCATGTAGAACGGCATCAGCGGGCCGTGGCTCCGGCCCAGCCGGGAGAACACCCAGGCCGAGGTCATCGCCGACAGCGCGCCGAGCACGTACAGCCCGAACATGATCGCGCCCTGGGCCCCGATCGGGCCCCACCTGGTGCCGGAGTCGACGACCAGGCCGATGAGCAGCACGTAGACCGGCAGCCGGGCCGAGCACGTCATCAGCGGCGCGCCCATCATGGTCGCCAGCCGGTCACGCGCCGAGGGCAGCGTGCGGGTGGCCATGATGCCGGGGATCGCGCAGGCCAGCGAGGAGAGCAGGGCCACGAATGCGCGGCCCTCGAGGCCGGCGCGCGACATCACCCGGTCCATCAGGAACGCCGCGCGCGCCATGTAGCCGACGCCCTCGAGCAGGGAGACGAGCACGAACAGCAGTGCGATCTGGGGCAGGAACACCAGCACGCCGCCGACACCGCCGAGCATCGCGTCGGAGAGGAAGCTGCTGACCCAGCCCTCGGGCAGGTGGGTGGTCACCCAGGAGCCGAGGTAGCCGAAGAACCGCTCGATCAGGGCCTGCGCCGGTGCGGCCACGGTGAAGATCACCTGGAAGAACGCGAACATCGTGGCGAAGAAGACCAAGGTGCCCCAGACCGGGTGCAGCAGCACCGCGTCGGCGCGTCGGGTGCGCTCGTCGAGGAGCGGGACGTCGTAGTGCGCGGAGGCGAGCACCGAGGCGATCCACGCACTCACCTCGGTCGTCCCGGTCGGCGGGAGCACGGCCGGTCGGGCCCAGTCCTGTGCGGTGGCCAGCAGGTCACGCAGCCGGCCGAGGTCCTGGCGGCGCCCGGAGACCACGGCCAGCACCGGCACGCCCAGGGCCCTGCGCAGCAGGTCGACGTCGAGGGAGCCCTGGCGCCGGGTCAGCTCGTCGGTGAAGGTCAGCACGACACACACCGGGAGCCCGGTCTGCAGCACGTGGGTGAGCAGTCCGAGCGAGCGCCGCAGCGTGGTCGCGTCGAGGGTCACCACCAGCGCGTCCGGCGTGGGGGTGTCGGTGTGCTGGGGGTCGAGGACGTCGGCCACGATCTGCTCGTCGGGACTGATCGGGTCGAGGCTGTAGGTGCCGGGCAGGTCCTCGATCACCACCTGCCCGTCGTCGAGCGTCGTCACGCCCTCGTAGCGCGCGACCGTGACCCCCGGGTAGTTGCCGGTCTTGGCCCGCAGGCCGGTCAGGGCGTTGAACAGGGTGGTCTTGCCCGAGTTCGGGCTGCCGACCAGTGCGATCCTGGTCCCCTCGTGGACCTTGGTCGTCGCACCGTGCCCGTGGTGCGCGCCGCTCACTGGTCCGCGGAGACCCGGATGCAGCAGGCCTGCTCGCGCCGCAGCGCGATCTCGTAGCCGGCGATCCGGAACACGACCGGGTCGGCCATCGGTGCACGGCGCAGCATCTCGACCTCGGTGCCGGGTGCGAAGCCCAGGTCGAAGAGCCGCCGGCAGGTGGCCGGGTCGGCGGTCTCGCAGATGCCCACGATGCGCGCGGTCGTGCCGCGGCGGAGGTCGGCCAGGGTGGACACGGCGGTGTCGTCCGGCACCGCGTGCGGCTGCACGACGCGGCGGCCCAGGTGGGCGGACACCATCGACATGAGCAGCCTTCCTCGCGACCAGAGGCCGCGCGGCGCGACCCGAAGTAAGCCAAGCCTAACCTTTCCCCCAGCATCGCACCAGTGCCGGGCGTTCACCGCGACCGCGTGCGCGACGCGTGCCTGGGCCGGTCAGGTGAGCAGCAGGCTGTCGAGGCGCCGTCGTACGACGAGCAGCCCCACCAGGCCCATCACCAGCAGGTAGGCCACCGACACCAGCGACGCGGAGGTGAGCGCGCCGGTGGTGAGCTCGCGACAGAGCACCACCCCGCGGTACAGCGGACTGATCTCGACCAGCCAGCGCACCGCGCCGGGGAACCTGCTGACGGGGAAGAAGGTGGCGGAGAAGAGGAACAGCGGCAGCTGCACCAGGGTGACCTTCTCGAAGTCCTGCCAGCTGGTCATGTACGTGGTCAAGGCCATGCCCACCGCGGAGAACGCGAAGCCGATCAGCAGCGCCGCGGGCAGGGCCAGCAGCGCCCACCACGAGTGCACCAGTCCCATCGCGGTCATCACCAGCAGGAAGGCGGCGGAATAGGAACCACCGCGAAGCTGGCCCCAGGTGACCTCGCCCCGGGCGATGTCGGCCGTGCTCAGGGGGGTCGCCAGCACCTGGTCGTAGAGCTTGACGAACCTGAGCTTGAAGAACACGTTGAAGGTGCTGTCGAGCAGGGCCCCGTTCATCGCCGAGGCCGCCAGCATCCCGGGCGCGACGAACTCGGCGTAGGGGATGACCTGGCCGTTGAACTCGAAGGTCGGGATCAGCTGACCCACCCCGATGCCGATCGAGAACAGGTAGAAGACCGGCTCCAGGAAGCCGGTGAGGAAGAGCTTCCACGCGGCCCGGTAGACGACGAAGTTGCGCAGCACCAGCAGCCGGGTGGCCTGGCCCGCGGTGAGCGGTCGAGGGGCGACGGTCGCCACGTCAGCTCACCAGCCGCTTCGTCAGCCCGGTGACCGACCACCGCCAGCCGAGCACGGTGATCGCCGCCAGCACGCCTGCGTTGAGGGCCGCGACCGGCCAGTCGACCTGGTCGAGGCAGAACATCCGCGACAGGTTGACGCCCTGCCACAACGGCGTGCAGCGGGCCACCCACGCGCCGACGGGGCCGAGGTTGGCGACCGGGAAGAACGCGCCGGAGAACAGGAACAGCGGGAACACCCCGAGTCGGAAGATCACCCCGAACCCCTCCTCGGAGCGCATCCGGGTGGACAGCCCGTAGACCACGGTCGCGAAGGCCATGCCCACCAGGACCTGGCTGCCGAAGGCCAGGAACGGCCCCCACCAGGACTCGAAGACCCCGAACGGCGCGAGCACCGCCATGAACACCGCACAGGTGGTCGCCAGCCGGAACGCGACGAAGAGCAGGTGTGCCGCCACCAGGTCACGGACCTGGAGCGGGGTGGAGAGCATCGAGTCGTAGACCTTGTGCCACTTGATCATGCTCATCACCGGCCAGGTGGCCTCGCCGACCGCGGTCTGCATCGCGTGCGCGGCCACCAGCCCGGGCACGATGAACGCCAGGTAGGACGTGGCCCCCTCCAGGGTCTCGGCGTCGGCCTCGATGAAGCCGCCGAGCAGCACGCCCATGGCCAGCACGTAGAACAGCGGGGACACGAAGGACGAGATCACCGACCCCTTCCAGGTGCGCCGGTAGACGGTGAGCCAGTAGTCGACCTGACGCCCGATCCCCTGGGCGCGGGTGAGCCCTGTGCCGGTCGCCGTGAGCGTGGACCCGGCCATCAGTCGACCAGAGTCCGGCCGGTGAGACGCAGGAAGACGTCCTCGAGCGTGGAGCGGCGCACCAGCACGGCCACAGGTCGCAGCCCGCGCTCGTGCACCTTGGCGATGGCCTCCTCGCCGTCGGCGGTGTAGACGAGCAGCCGGTCGGGCAGCACCTCGATACGCTCGCCGAGGTCGGCGATCTGCTCGGCCACCCCCTCGTGCGTCGTGCCGGCGGCGGCGATGCCCAGGCGCAGCTCGGCGACCTCGCGGGTGGAGTGTGCACGGATCAGCTCCAGGGGCGATCCCTCGGCGACGATCTCGCCCTTGTCCATCACCACCAGCCGGTCGCAGAGCTGCTCCGCCTCGTCCATGTAGTGGGTGGTGATGACCAGCGTCACCCCGGCCTGCTTGAGCCGGAACAACCGGTCCCACAGCACGTGCCGGGCCTGCGGGTCGAGGCCCGTGGTCGGCTCGTCGAGCAGCAGCAGGTCGGGACGGTTGACCAGCGAGCGGGCGATCGTGAGCCGGCGCTTCATGCCGCCGGAGAGGTCGTCGACCCGGGCCCTGGCCTTCTCGGTGAGCTGCACGAACTCGAGCAGCTCGTCGACCCGGTCGTTGACCTCCGCCTTGGGCAGCCCGAAGTAGCGGCCGTAGATGTAGAGGTTGTCGCGGACGTTGAGCTCGGTGTCGAGGGTGTCCTCCTGGGGGCAGACCCCGATCCGGCTGCGGATCGCAGGCCCGTCGACGGTGGGGTCGAGGCCGAGGATGCGCAGGGTGCCACCGGAGGGTGGCGACACCGCCGCGATCATCCGCATCGTCGAGGACTTGCCGGCGCCGTTGGGCCCGAGGAAGCCGAAGGCCTCGCCGCGCCGGACGTCGACGTCGATGCCGCGCACCGCCTCGAAGTCACCGAACGACTTGCGCAGCCCCGAGGCGTGGATCATGGAGTCGGTCACGTCGCCCGACCCTAGACCGCACCGCCGACAGCCCTCGACCGGTTTTCCCGAGCGGCCCTCGACCGGTGCCGGGTGCCGCCGTAGCGTGTGCCCATGCAGCGCCGTCGCGTGGCCTCCGGCTCGCCGTACGAGCAGACCATCGGGTTCAGTCGCGCGGTCCGCGCGGGCCAGCTCGTCGCGGTCAGCGGGACCGCCCCGGTCTGGCCCGACGGCCACGTCGACCCCGACCCCTCGGTGCAGGCACGCCGGTGCTGGGAGATCGCGCTGACCGCGCTGGGCGAGCTCGGCGGCCGCCCCGAGCACGTGGTCCGGACCCGTCAGTACGTCGTCCGAGCCGACCTCGCCGAGCCGGTCGGCGCCGTGCACGGTGCGGTCTTCGGTGCGGTACGACCGGCCAGCACCATGGTGGTCGTGGCCGGGCTGCTCGATCCGCGCTGGCTGGTCGAGGTGGAGCTCGACGCCGTCCTGCCCTGACCCGCGACCGTCCCACCATGAGCTGGGCGCACGCTGGACCGGTGCCCGTGTCGGTCGCGTACGCAAGGATGGGCACGTGACCGTCACCGGACCTCTCGCCGGCTTCAGTGAGCCGACCCGCACCTGGTTCGAGGCCGCCTTCGCCGAACCGACGCCGGCGCAGGTCGGTGCGTGGGCCGCGATCTCGCGCGGACAGCACGCGCTCGTGGTGGCACCGACCGGCTCGGGCAAGACCCTGTCGGCGTTCCTGTGGTCGCTCGACCGGCTGGCCGGAGCTCCCCCACCCCCGAAGCAGCAGCGCTGCCGGGTCCTCTACGTGTCGCCGCTCAAGGCCCTCGCCGTCGATGTCGAGCGCAACCTGCGCGCCCCGCTCGCCGGCATCCGGCACACGGCCGAGCGGCTCGGCACCCAGGTGCCCGAGATCAGTGTGGGCCTGCGCTCCGGTGACACCTCCGCCGCCGACCGCCGCCGACTGTCGACGACGCCGCCCGACATCCTGATCACCACCCCCGAGTCGCTGTTCCTGATGCTCACCTCGCAGGCCCGCGAGACGCTGCGCAGCGTCGAGACGGTGATCGTCGACGAGGTGCACGCGGTGGCCGGCACCAAGCGCGGCGCCCACCTGGCGATCTCGCTCGAGCGCCTCGACGCCCTGCTCGCCCGGCCGGCCCAGCGGATCGGGCTGTCCGCCACGGTGCGCCCGCTCGAGGAGGTGGCCCGGTTCCTGGGTGGATCGGCTCCTGTGGAGATCGTGGCTCCGCCGTCGGCCAAGCGGTGGGACCTCTCCGTGGTCGTCCCGGTCGAGGACATGGCCGAGCTGGGGCAACCGGTCGACGACCTCGACGGCCCGGTCGGCCCGGTCGGCTCGGCCGCCGCCGGCCCCCGTCGTACGTCGTTGTGGCCCTACGTCGAGGAGCGGGTCGCGGAGCTGATCGGCCGGCATCGCTCCACGATCGTCTTCGCCAACTCCCGTCGCCTCGCCGAGCGGCTCACCGCCCGGCTCAACGAGATCGCAGCCGAACAGGCTGGCGTCGTGCTCGAGGTCGACGGCTGGGCGCCGGCCCAGATCATGGCCCAGTCGGGCCGGTCCGACGGTGCCGCGCCGGTGATCGCCCGGGCCCACCACGGCTCGGTGAGCAAGGAGCAGCGCGCCCTCATCGAGGACGACCTCAAGCGCGGCCGGCTGCCCTGCGTGGTCGCGACCAGCAGCCTCGAGCTCGGCATCGACATGGGCGCCGTCGACCTGGTCATCCAGATCGAGTCGCCGCCCAGTGTGGCGAGCGCCCTGCAGCGGGTGGGGCGGGCCGGGCACCAGGTCGGCGAGGTGTCCCGGGGCATCCTGTTCCCCAAGCACCGCGGAGACCTGGCCCAGACGGCGGTCGCGGTGCAGCGGATGCGCAGTGGCGACATCGAGTCGCTGCGGGTGCCCGCCAACCCGCTCGACGTGCTCGCCCAGCAGGTGGTGGCGGCCGTCGCGCTCGAGGCGCTCGACGTCGACGAGCTCTACGCCCTGCTCCGGCGCACCGCCAGCTTCGCGGGCCTGCCACGCAGCGCGTTCGATGCCACCCTCGACCTGCTGGCCGGGCGCTACCCGTCCGACGAGTTCGCCGAGCTGCGGCCGAGGATCGTCTGGGACCGGGTCACCGGCCAGCTCACCGGTCGTCCCGGGGCCCAGCGGCTCGCGGTCACCAGCGGCGGCACCATCCCCGACCGGGGGCTCTTCGGCGTGTTCCTGGTCGGTGGGGAGGGACCGGGCCGCCGGGTGGGAGAGCTCGACGAGGAGATGGTCTACGAGTCCCGGGTCGGTGACGTCTTCGCCCTCGGGGCCACCTCGTGGCGCATCGAGGACATCACCCACGACCGGGTCCTGGTGACCCCCGCTCCCGGCGTGCCGGGGCGACTGCCGTTCTGGAAGGGCGACACCCTCGGTCGCCCCGCCGAGCTCGGTGCGGCCCTCGGCGCCTACACCCGTGAGCTGGCAGCGATGCCGCCCGACGCCGCCCGGGCCCGGGCCGGGGGGGGGGGGCACGCCGGCGAGGCCGCCGACCACCACGTCCACGTCCGCCACGAGCAGGGGGGGGCGCCC
>JBBQRV010000034.1:0-21217 GCA_038214475.1 Propionibacteriales bacterium
GTCGTGACGGTCACCGTGGGGGCCGCCCCGGTGGCTCGGCCGGACGCGGACAGCACGCCGCAGGACGTCAACGTCACCTTGTCCCCGCTGGACAACGACACCGCCGGTGACGACGGTGCGGGCCTGCCCGGCTCGCTCGACGCCTCCTCGGTGGTGCTCACCGGCGCGGACGCGACCGACGCCGGTCACACCTTGGTGGTGGCCGGCGAGGGCACCTGGACGGTCAACGCCGACGGCACGGTCACCTTCGACCCCCGCCCGGCGTTCACCGGCGACACCACCGCGGTCGGCTACGCGGTCACCGACTCGTTCGGCAACACCGCGACCTCCACCCTCACGGTGACAGTCACCCCGATCACCCCCACGGCCACCAACGACGCGGCGACCACGCCGTACGCCACGCCCGTCACGGTCGACGTGCTCGACAACGACACCGCCGGTGCCGGCTCAGCTCCGCTCGACCACAGCACCGTGCGGTTCACCAGTGCCGACGCCACCGACGGCGGTCACACGCTGGTCGCCGACGGCGAGGGCACCTGGACAGTCCGTCCGGACGGGTCGGTCCGTTTCGTGCCCGCCGCCGGCTTCGTCGGGGTCACCACGCCGGCGGGCTACTCGGTGGCCGACGGCAACGGCACCACCGCCTCCGCCACCGTCACCGTCACCGTCGGCGCCGGCCCGGACGCCCAGCCGGACACCGCCGTCACCACGCAGGCCACCGCGGTCACGCTCACCCCGCTGACCAACGACAGCCCCAGCGTCACCGGCACCCTCGACCGCACCACCGTGCAGGTGTTCGACCCGACCTCGGACACCTGGGTCACCGTGCTCGCCGTTCCCGGCGAGGGCAGCTGGACCGTGGACCCCGACACCGGCGAGGTCACCTTCGACCCGCGTCCGGGCTTCACCGGCGACGCGTCGGTCACCTACACCGTGACCGACTCGTTCGGGAACGCCGTCGCCTCCACGATCACCGTCACCGTCACCCCGATCACCCCGACCGCTCACGACGACGCGGCGACCACCCCGGCCGGCACCCCGGTCACCCTCTCCGTGCTCGCCAACGACGTCGCCGGTGCGGCGTCCGCGCCGCTCGACCCGAGCACGGTGCGCTTCACCAGCACCGACGCGACCGACGACGGCCGCACCCTGGTGGTCGCAGGCCAGGGCACCTGGACGGTCGACGCCGACGGCAGCGTGGGCTTCGCTCCCGAGCCGGGCTTCGACGGCGACACCACCCCCGTCGGCTACCGGGTGGCCGACAGCAACGGCACCACCGCGACCGCGAGCGTCACGGTGACGGTCGGCTCCGCAGCCGTCGCCCGGCCCGACACCGCGACCACGCGCCAGGACGTCGACGTCACGCTGACGCCGCTGGCCAACGACGCCGCCGGCCTCGACGGTGCCGGAACCCCCGGCACCCTCGACGCCTCCTCGGTGGTGCTGACCGGCGCGGACGCGACCGACGCCGGTCACACCCTGGTCGTCGCGGGTGAGGGCACCTGGACGGTCAACGCCGACGGCACCGTCACCTTCGACCCGCGTCCGGGCTTCACCGGGGTCACGGGTGCGGTCGACTACGCCGTGACCGACTCCTACGGCAGCACGGCGTCCTCGACGCTCACGGTCACCGTCACCCCGATCGTCCCGACCGCGGGCGACGACACCGCCAGCACGCCGTACGCCACCGCAGTGACCGTCGACGTGCTCGCCAACGACGCGGCCGGAGACCCCACCGCGCCGCTCGACGCCACCTCGGTGGTGCTCATCGGCGCGGACGCGACCGACGGTGGCCACACGCTGGTCGTGGACGGCCAGGGCACCTGGACGGTGCACGCCGACGGCAGCGTCAGCTTCACCCCCGCGGCGGGCTTCGAGGGCGAGACCGAAGCGGTGGCCTACCGGGTCACCGACGACAACGGCACCACCGCGACCGCGACGGTGACCGTCACCGTCGGCTCCGCGCCGGTGGCCCGGCCCGACGAGGTGACCACGCGGCAGGACCTCGACGTCACCCTCGACCCGCTGGCCAACGACGACGCCGGCACCGGCGCCAGCCTGGACGTCGCGACGGTGCAGCTCCTCGACCCGGCCACCGGCGACTGGGGCTCCAGCGTCACCGTGCCCGGTGAGGGCACCTGGACGGTCAACGCCGACGGCACCCTGACCCTCGACCCGGAGCCCGGCTTCACCGGCGACACGACGGTCGACTACCGGGTCACCGACTCCGACGGCAACACCGCCTCGGCGCGGGTCACCGCCACGGTCACCCCGATCGTCCCGACCGCGGGCGACGACACCGCCACGACGCCGCACGCCACCGCGGTCACGGTCGACGTGCTGGCCAACGACGCGGCCGGGGACGCGTCTGCCCCGCTCGACCCGAGCACGCTGGTGCTCACCAGCACCGACGCGACCGACGGTGGTCACACGCTTGTCGTCGATGGCCAGGGCACCTGGACGGTGAACCCCGAGGGCACGGTCTCCTTCGTGCCGGAGCCGGCCTTCGACGGCGACACCACCGCCGTGGCCTACCGGGTCACCGACGACAACGGCACCACGGCGACCGCCACCATCACGGTCACGGTCGGCTCTGCCCCGGTGGCCCGGCCCGACGAGACCACGACTCCGCAGGGTGTCGCGGTCACCGTCACCGCGACCGACAACGACGCCGCCGGTCTCGACGGCGAGGGCGTCGCGGGCTCCCTGGACGCCACCTCGGTGCGGATGTACGACCCGAGCGCCGGCGCCTGGGCCACGTCGGTCCCGGTGCCCGTTGAGGGGCTCTGGACGGTGGAGCCCTCCGGTCGGGTCACCTTCGCCCCCGCGCGCAGCTTCGTGGGCGCGGTCACCGGCACCTACCTGGTCACCGACTCGTTCGGGAACTCGGCGGTCTCCACCGTGACCGTCGTGGTCACGCCGGTCACTCCGGTGGCCGAGGACGACACCGCGACCACGCCGTACGCCACGGCCGTGACCGTCGTGGTGCTCGACAACGACGTGGCCGGCGACGCCTCCGCCCCGCTCGACGCGAGCACGGTGGTGCTCACCAGCACCGACGCGACCGACGCCGGGCACACCCTGGTCGTCGACGGTCAGGGCACTTGGAGCGTCCACGCCGACGGCACGCTCGACTTCGCGCCGGAGCCCGGCTTCGCCGGCGACACCGTCGCGACGAGCTACCAGGTCACCGACGCGAACGGTACGACGACCAGCGCCACCGTGGTCGTGACCGTCGGCCTGCCCGACGGCCCCACCGCGGCTCCGGACACCGAGACCACCCGCCAGAACACGCCGGTGACCCTCGACCCCCTGGTCAGCGACGCGGCGGCCGACGGCGTGCTCCTCGACGCCACGTCGGTGCGGTTCACGAGCAGCGCCGCGACCGACGCCGGTCGTAGCCTGGTGGTCGACGGCCAGGGCACCTGGACCGTCGCACCGGACACCGGCCTGGTCACCTTCGCCCCCGAGCCCGGGTTCACCGGCGCCGCGACTCCCGTCGACTACCGGGTCCGCGACCAGTTCGGGCAACCGGCCGACTCCACGATCACGGTCATCGTCACGCCGGTCACGCCGGTCGCGGCCGACGACAGTGGCCGCACGGCGTACGAGACCCCGGTCGTCGTCGACGTGCTGGCCAACGACGCCCCCGGTGCCGCCGACGTGGCGCTGGTGGCCTCGACCGTGCGGCTCCTCGACGCCGCCAGCGACGAGTGGGTCACCGAGCTCGTGGTCGCCGACGAGGGCACCTGGAGCGTCCACCCCGACGGCACCGTGGGCTTCGCCCCGGCCGACGGCTTCAGCGGTCAGGTGACTCCGGTCGACTACGAGGTGCGTGACGAGAACGGCACCCGCGCCGAGGCGACCATCTCGCTCGAGGTCGACCAGCCGGTCGTCCGCGGCGGCGCGACGGCCGAGTCCGACCAGGCCACCGGCAGCGGTCCCGGCGTACCGGTCACGGTGCCGGTGCTCGACAACGACACCCCGGCCAGCGGTTGTGCCTGGGACCTCGACAGTCTCGTGCTCACCTCGGCCGCTGCGACCGACGGCGGCAAGACCCTGGTCGTCGACGGCGAGGGCACCTGGAGCGTCAACGCCGACGGCACCGTCACCTTCACCCCCGAGGCCGGCTTCCACGGTCCGACCACCCCGGTCGACTACCGGGTCTCCGACGCCTGCGGCAACGACGCGACCGCCACGGTCGTCGTTCGGGTACCGGCCGGGCTGGTCCACCCGGGTGGCCCGGCGACGCCCGCCGAGCCGACCCAGCCGACCGTGCCGGCGCAGCCGACCGGCACCCCGCAGGGCGGCGGCACGCCGCAGCCGGGCCTGCCGAACACCGGTGGCCCCCGGTTGGAGCTCCTGGTGCTCGGCCTGCTGCTGACCGCCGCTGGGGTTCCGCTGCTGCGTCGCCGCAAGCAGGAGGACCGGTGAGCGTACGGCGCCCCGCACGTAGGGTGCCCGCCGCGTTGGTCGTGACCCTGGTGGGTGGCCTGGTGGGTGGACTGGTGGCCGGGTGCAGCGGCAGCGAGGACGACAGCGCGGCCGCTTGCACACCCGGATCGGGAGCGACCACGACGGTGCTGGCCGACGACCGCGGGGTGCTGCCGTCCGGCAACCTGGTCACGGTCGTGTCGGCCAAGGGCGACTTCCGGGCCCGGCTCGCACCGCTCGACACCGCCACCCGGGACTCGGATCCGGAGACCTGAGGGCGGTGCTCGACGCGCCACCCGCGAAGCTCGAGGGCACGCTGAAGGTCGCCGTCTCCGACGTCACCGGATCCGGTCGCGCCGGGAGGCTCCGGCTGCTGGTGCCCGACACCCGGGTCGGCGTGGCGCTCGGTCGCTACTACGGGGCCGCGCTCGAGAAGCTCGGTGGCTCGCTGCTGGTGGCCAGCACGGCGTCGGCCGCCCAGGCCGTGAGCTGGGTCCGGGCCGGTCGGGCGGACGTCGCCGTCCTCACCCTGGGTACCCTGGCCGCTGCGATCGAGGCCGACGTGCCGCCCGGGACCGACCTGAGCGCCCAGGTCCAGGCGGTGGCCACCGCGGCGCTCGCGCAGCAGCTGGCGCTCGGCTCGACCGCCGACGCGTCGACGCAGGCGGAGGTGCGGGTGTCGCGCGACCTCGCCGACGCCCGGTCACTGGGCACCCTCACCGACCTGTCCGAAGCCTGTGCCGACGCCCTGATCGGTGCCGGCCCCGGCGGCGGCGCGGCGGCGAAGGCCCTTGCCGACGCCTACGGCTTCGCGCTCACCGACGACGGGACCGAGCCGCCCGACCCGGCCGCCGCCTTCACCCTCGGCGATCTGGCGTACGTCATCGACCCACTGCGCTGACAGGCCGTCGTGAGACCGGTCAGCCGACCGGCAGCGCCTTGTCGACGTCCTTGACGGCGGCGGCTGCATCGCCACCGCGGCTCGCGAGTCGGCGTTCGAGCCAGGTGGCGAGCATGGAGAGCAACGAGTTGATCGCGATGTAGATGACGGCGATCAGCAGGTACGTCATCAGGCTGCTGCCGACGTAGGTCGCGATGCTCTTCGCCGCGCGCAGCAGCTCGGTGTAGACCACCACGAAGCCCAGCGAGGTGTCCTTGAGGACCACGACGCACTGGCTGATGATCGCCGGCAGCATGAAGCGCACCGCCTGCGGGGTCAGGATCCCGGTCATCACCTGGTACTTGCGCATGCCGATCGCGTACGCCGCCTCCGACTGACCCTTCGGGACGGCACCGATGCCGGCCCGGAAGACCTCGGCCAGCACGGCGCCGTTGTAGAGCGTGAGGCCCCCGACCAGGGACACGAACGCGGTCGTCTCACGGCCCAGGTCCGGCAGCTGCCTCTGGATGAAGAAGAAGAAGAAGATGATCAGCAGCAGCAGCGGCACGGCCCGGAAGAACTCGATGATCGTCACCGCGGGGATGCGGATCCACGCGTGCTCGGAGAGTCGCGCGACGGCGAGGAAGAAGCCGACGAAGACCGAGGTCACGATCGCGACGGCGGCTGCCTTCAGGGTGGCGAGCAGCCCGTCGAAGATCGCACTGAGCACGTTGGAGGCGAAGAGCTTCTCGTAGATCCGAGGTTCGAACTGCCCGGCCTGGTTGAACTTGTAGATCACCCACGCGAGGAAGCCGAGCAGGATGACGGCGAACACCACGGAGTAGATCCGGTGTCGCGCCCGGGTGTGTGGCCCGGGCTGGTCGAACAGGACGCTTGCCGCCATCAGGCCACCTGCACCTTGCGCTCGATGAGGGACGAGGTCAGGGCGATGATCCCCACCAGGAACATGTAGCCCAGGGCGAACCCGATGAAGATCGTGTAGAGCGACTGTGGGTTGTCATTGGTCAGCTTCTGCATCACGAAGGTCGCTTCCGTGACTCCGACCCCGAGCGCCACCGAGGAGTTCTTGGTCATTGCGATCAGGGCGCTCGCCAACGGCGGGAGCACGGTCCGGAACGCCTGGGGAAGGATCACCAGGGTGAGGGTCTGGCCGAAGGTCATCCCGATCGAGCGCGCTGCCTCGGCCTGGCCCAAGGGGATGGCGTTGATACCCGAGCGCAGGGCCTCGCACACGAACGCACCGGTGTACAGGCCCAGTGCGGTGGTGGCGAAGATGAAGAAGACGTTGAAGTTCAGCAGGTCCGCGCTGCCCAGCCGGACCTCGGGGCGGATGCCGAGCTGGGGGATGCCGAAGGCGAAGAGGAGCATGATCAGCAGCAGCGGCGTGTTGCGGACGGTGTAGACGTACACCGTGCCGATGCCGCGTCCGAGGGCGATGGGGGAGACACGGAGACCTGCCATCAACGAGCCGACCAGCAGTGCCAGGGTCCCGGCGCAGATCACCATCTCGACGGTGACCCCGAATGCCTGCAGGATCTGGTGCCAGTTATCGCGGAATACCTCCACGCGTCCTCCTCGGTGCGGACCTCAGCGGTGTCGAGCCGGTGCCGGTGGGTGGCGGATCTGCCGCCACCCACCGGATCGGCTCAGGGGCAGGCGTCGAGCGTCGGAACGCTCGGGGTCTCGACGTCCGGGCCACCCAGGGTCGCCTGGAAGGCCTCGGCCCACTTGCCGTCGTCGAACGAGCTCTGCAGCGTCTCGTTGATGAAGTCGCACATGCCGGCGGCGTCCTTCTGGTAGCCCACGCCATAGCGCTCCTCCGAGAACGGCTCGCCCACGACCGTCAGCTCGTCCGGGTGCTCGGCTGCGTAGCCGAGCAGGATAGCGCCGTCGGTGGTCACCGCGTCGACGGTCTTGTTCAACAGCTGCTCGACGCACTCGGAGTACGTCGCGAACGGCGCCGGCTTGGCGCCGTACTCGTCCTCCACCCGCTGCAACGACGTCGATCCGGACACCGAGCAGACCTTGACGTCGGAAAGCGCGTCGGGGCCGGTGATCTGGTCCGCGCTGTCCTTGCGGACCAGCAGCTGCTGGCCGGTCAGGTAGTAGGGGCCGGCCTGGCCCACGACCTGGCGGCGGTCGTCGGTGATCGAGTACGACGCGAGCACCAGGTCGACCGTCCCGTTCTGCAGGAACGGCTCACGGTTGTCGGAGACCGTCTCGACCCAGTCGATGTTGTCGGAGGAGATGCCCAGGTTGGCGGCCAGGATGCGGCCCATCTCGATGTCGAAGCCCTCCGGCGCGTCCGCACCCGGGGCCTCGAAGCCGATGCCCGGCTGGTCCTTCTTGACACCGATCTTGATCTTGCCGGCCTCGGACAGCTGCGCGGGCACACCGGTGAGGTTGTCGGCCGCCTTCACGTCGACCTTGACCTCGCCGCCCGAGCTGCCGCCGCAGGCGCTGAGTGCGGCCGCCAGTCCCAGTGCAGCAAGGGCTGCCTTCGTCTTCTTCAATCGCATCTGCTTCTCCTCGTTCCGCCGGGTGGTTCCGGACTGGTCAGGTCTTGTGGGGTCAGTGCTTGAGGATCTTGCCGAGGAAGTCCTTGGCCCGATCCGACTGCGGGTTGGTGAAGAACTCCTCGGGGGTGTTCTCCTCGACGATGGCGCCGTCGGCCATGAAGATGACTCGGTCGGCGGCGGTGCGCGCGAAGCCCATCTCGTGGGTGACCACGACCATGGTCATGCCCTGCTCGGCGAGGTCGACCATCACGTCGAGGACCTCCTTGATCATCTCGGGGTCCAGCGCCGAGGTGGGCTCGTCGAAGAGCATCACCTTGGGCTCCATGGCCAGGGCCCGGGCGATCGCGACGCGCTGCTGCTGGCCACCGGAGAGCTGGGCGGGGTACTTGGAGGCCTGGTGGGCGATCCCGACGCGATCGAGGAGCTCATTGCCCCGCGCGTCGGCCTCGGCCTTCTTCTTCTTGCGCACCCTGACCGGGCCCAGCGTGACGTTCTCCAGGATGGTCTTGTGGGCGAAGAGGTTGAAGCTCTGGAAGACCATGCCGACCTCGGCCCTCAGGTTGGCCAGCGCCTTGCCCTCCTGGGGCAGCGGCTGCCCGTCCAGCGTGATCTCACCCCGGTCGATCGTCTCGAGCCGGTTGATCGCGCGACACAGCGTGGACTTGCCCGAGCCCGACGGCCCGATCACCACGACGACCTCACCGCGGTGGATGGTGAGGTTGATGTCCTGGAGCACGTGCAGGTCGCCGAACCACTTGTTGACGCCGTCCAGGACGACCAGCGGCTCGCCCTTCTCGGCCGGCCGATTCTCCACTTCCTGCGCAGTCATGCGCTTCAACCTAGCCACATTTCGCACGGGCGTGCCATCTCGGTGCGCTCAGCCTTCCCGGATCGCGACCCAATCGTGACCACCGAGCCGGTGGCGATTCCGGCGGGTCGGCGCGGCGCCGTACCCTTGTCCGGTCATGACTGCAGCGATCCCCCGCACCTACGAGGTCCGCACCTACGGGTGCCAGATGAACGTCCACGACTCCGAGCGGCTGACCGGTCTGCTCGAGGAGGCCGGGTACGCCGCGGCGCCTGCCGACAGCCAGGCCGACGTGGTCGTGTTCAACACCTGTGCGGTGCGGGAGAACGCCGACAACAAGCTCTACGGCAACCTCGGCCACCTCGCGCCGGTGAAGGCGAGCCACCCCGGCATGCAGATCGCCGTCGGCGGCTGCCTGGCCCAGAAGGACCGCGACACCATCACCCGCAAGGCCCCGTGGGTCGACGTCGTGTTCGGCACCCACAACATCGGGTCCCTGCCCGTGCTGCTGGAGCGGGCCCGGATCGCCGAGGAGGCCCAGGTCGAGATCCTGGAGTCCCTCGACGTGTTTCCGTCGACATTGCCGACCCGGCGTGAGTCGGCGTACGCCGCGTGGGTGGCGGTGTCGGTCGGCTGCAACAACACCTGCACGTTCTGCATCGTCCCGGCGCTGCGGGGCAAGGAGAAGGACCGGCGACCCGGCGAGATCCTCGCCGAGATCGAGGCGCTGGTGGCCGAGGGGGTCACCGAGATCACGCTGCTGGGCCAGAACGTGAACGCCTACGGCGTGGAGTTCGGCGACCGGCAGGCGTTCTCCAAGCTGCTGCGCGCCTGCGGGAACGTCGTGGGCCTGGAGCGGGTGCGCTTCACCTCGCCGCACCCTGCCGAGTTCACCGACGACGTGATCGAGGCGATGGCCGAGACGCCCAACGTGATGCCTTCGCTGCACATGCCGCTGCAGTCGGGCTCCGACAAGGTGCTCAAGGACATGCGTCGTTCCTACCGGCAGTCGAAGTACCTCGGGATCATCGAGCGGGTGCGGGCCGCGATGCCCGAAGCCGCGATCACCACCGACATCATCGTGGGCTTCCCCGGCGAGACCGAGGAGGACTTCCAGGCCACCCTCGACGTGGTCCGGGCCGCCCGGTTCTCGGCCGCCTTCACCTTCCAGTACTCCAAGCGCCCCGGCACCCCCGCAGCCACCCTGCCCGACCAGGTGCCGCCCGACGTGGTCAAGGACCGCTACGGCCGCCTGATCGAGGTCGTCGACGAGATCGCCTGGGCGGAGAACCAGGCGCTGGTCGGTCGCAGCGTCGAGCTGATGGTCGCCGAGGGCGAGGGTCGCAAGGACGCTGCCACCCACCGGCTCTCGGGCCGCGGCCGTGACAACCGGCTGGTGCACTTCGCTCCTGGTGACGCCGAGATCCGCCCCGGCGACATGGTCACCGTCGAGGTCACCTACGCCGCCCCGCACCACCTGGTCGCCGACGGCGGACCGCTCGACGTACGCCGCACCCGCGCCGGGGATGCCTGGGAGGCTCGTCAGGGAACCTCGACCCCCAGCGGAGTCAGCCTGGGCATGCCCACGCTCGGCGCGCCGGCGCCCCTGCCGGACGCCCCGGCCTGCCGCTGACCCGGTGCGGTTGATCCGACGCACCCGGTGCGTCAGATCGACCACGGTGGGTGATCAGTTGCTGCGCGGGTCCTTCGAGGAGTAGCCGGCCTTGGGGGGCAGGCCCTCGGGGTTGGTCTCCTCGCCACCCGCGCGCTGCTCGGCGGGAGCAGCGCGCTCCTCCGAGCGGTCGGTCTCGTCGGTGTCGTCGTCGGCGGTCGGGCGCACGCCGTCGGTGGAGTGCTGGCCCGGCCCGGTCGGACCGGTGCGCTCGCTACTGACGCCCATGTCGCCACGGGCGCCCTGCGGGCCGTTCGCGTTGGGGTTCGACTCCCGGGGATCCGTCTCCTGCTCGTGAGTGGCCATCTGGCCACCGTACCCAGCCGCCGGTGAGGTGAGGCCCCTCAGGCAGGGGTTTCCGACTCGGGCTCGCTGGCGCCGTCGGTGCTGGCTCCCTCGTTGGTGACCTCCGGCTCACGGAGCTCGGCAGGGCTGACGTCGTCGACCGCCGGGTTGTCCGAGGGGTTGCCGTCGGGCGTCGTCGGCTCGTCGGGGGAGTAGCCGTACTTCGGGTTGTCCGCGGAGTCGACACCGCCCGGGGCGGGTTCAGATTCCTCCGCGACCGCGTCGGGCATCTTGCCGAGGTCGTCGGTCATCGGTCTTCCTCTCAGTCGAAGCCGTGCGTGGAGTAGGGCGTCAGTCCACCGTCGCGCAGCCCCTCGAGCACAGTCAACTCGTGCGGGACCACCGGGTCGGGCAGCGCCGACAGCGGGAACCAGCCGATCTCGGCACACTTCTCCGGCTCCACGATCCTGGGCTCCCCACTCCAGCCGCGCGCGGTGAAGAAGAAGTCGATCCGCTCGTCGATCGGCTCGCCACCGCGGGTGCGCTGCATCGCGGTGACGAACTCCAGGCGCAGGTCGTCGACGTCGATCTCCTCGCGGGCCTCGCGCCTTGCCGCGTCGTACGCCGTCTCGCCGCGCTCCACATGACCTGCTGCCGCCGCGGCCCAGTGGCCGTCCATGTAGCCGGTGTTGCGGCGCAGCTGGAGCAGCACCTCGAGGTCGAGGTCGCGCTCGCGGACCAGGAACACGTAGGAGGCCGGGACCACCACGAACCGGTCGTGGTCGCTCACGATCCGCCACCGTCGGAGGGCTGGTCGAGCGAGGTCTCGGCGTTCTCGACCTGGACGTCGTCCTCGGGCTCGTCGGAGCTGTCGTCGGGCGAGTCGGTGCGCTGTGGGCCACCCGGGGGCGCAGCGGCGTCGATCGCGCCGGGCCCGTGCGGCTCGACGGGGCCCTGCGGGGTGTCGGGTGTGGTCACGAGGGGCCTCCGAGAGGGTCGTCGATCAGGTGGCGAGTCGGCTCAGGCGATGTCGTCGTCCTTGCCGTCCAGCGAGTCGAGGGCGTCCTTGGCCTTCTCGCTGCCGCTGGCGATCTTGTCGGCGTACTTGCCGCCGGTCTTGTCGTCGATGGTCTCGGCAGCCTTGTCGATGCCGTCGGCGACCTTCTCACCGTGCTTGTCGACCATGTCGCTGAGCTTGTCCTTGGCGTCGTCCAGGAATCCCATGTCAGTCCTCAGGGGTGTGTCGACCCGGGCGGTCCCGGGCCTGCTGACTCATTTGGAAGACTAGCGCTCATGGCGTCGGTTCCAGTGGTGGCGGTCGTGGGGCCGACGGCCTCCGGCAAGACCGAGCTGTCGCTCGCCCTGGCCGAGCGGCTCGGCGGCGAGATCGTGAACACCGACGCGATGCAGCTCTACCGCGGCATGGACATCGGCACCGCCAAGCTCCCCCCTGCCGAGCGCCGCGGGATCCGGCACCACCTGCTCGACCTGCTGTCGGTCACCGAGTCGGCCAGCGTCGCTGAGTTCCAGGGGCGGGCCCGCGGCGTCATCGCCGCGCTGCAGGAGGCCGGCCGCCCAGCCGTGCTGGTGGGCGGGTCCGCGCTCTACACGCGGGCGGTGCTGGACCACTTCGAGTTCCCCGGCACCGACCCGGACGTGCGGGCCGGGCTGGAGGAGGAGCTCGAGCGGCTGGGCTCTGGCGCCCTGCACGCCCGGCTGGCCGGGGCCGATCCCGAGGCCGCGGCCCGGATCATCCCGGCGAACGGTCGCCGGGTGGTGCGGGCGCTCGAGGTGGTCGCGCTCACGGGCCGGCCCTACAGCGCGAGCCTGCCGCGCCTGGAGTACGCCGTCGCGGGCGCGCACCAGATCGGTGTGCGGATCGACCGGCCCACGCTCGACGAGCGGATCTCTCAGCGGGTCGCCGCGATGTTCGACGGCGGCTTCGTCGAGGAGGTGCAGCGGCTGCTCGAGGAGGGACTGGCCCAGGGCCGCACCGCGGGCCGCGCGATCGGCTACCGCGAGGTCGCCGCCCACCTGCGGGGCGAGCTCACCCGCGACGAGGCGATCACGCAGACCGCGGCCGCCACCCGGCGGTTCGCGCGCCGCCAGGACGGCTGGTTCACCAAGGATCCCCGGATCCACTGGGTCGACCACGACGCCGCCGACCGGGTCGAGCGGGCGCTGGCGATCGTCACCGGCGACTGAGACGCGCCCCTCGACAAGCCGCGGCCTGCCGGGGCAGGGTGGACGCCAGGACTCGACTCGGGAGGCTCCATGAACACGTTCACTCGCCCCACCTCTGCCCGCCGCGCCGCACTGGCGGCCGTGCTCGCCGGCTCGCTCGGGGTCGCCGCGCTCTCCGCCCCGGCACTGGCCGCAGGGCCACGAGGTCATCATGAGCACGGACACGAGCACGGACACGGGCACGGACACGGGGGACCACAGGCGCCGCCGAAGGTGCCGACCAGCATCGGGTACGGCGGCGCGGTCAGCACCGTCGACCCGGACGCCTCGAAGATCGCCCTCGACGTGCTCCGCAAGGGCGGCAACGCCACCGACGCGGCGGTCGCGGCAGCCGCGACCCTGGGCCTCACCGAACCGTTCAGCGCCGGCATCGGCGGTGGCGGCTACTTCGTGCACTACGACGCCGGCACGGGCGAGGTGTCCACGCTCGACGGTCGCGAG
The DNA here is from genome assembly GCA_038214475.1 of Propionibacteriales bacterium. GTDB lineage: Bacteria > Actinomycetota > Actinomycetes > Propionibacteriales > Nocardioidaceae > Nocardioides. The sequence goes on from JBBQRV010000034.1 coordinate 13,305, forward strand.
ACCGCGCCGGCGGCGATGCCGCACGACGCCTTCATCGACCCGGCCACAGGCGCGCCGTACCGGTTCAGCCCGGAGCGGGTCACCAGCGGCGTCTCCGTCGGCGTGCCCGGCACCCTGGCCACCTGGGAACGGGCCCTGGACACCTGGGGCAGCACGTCCCTGGGTCGGGCCCTCGCCCCGGCCGAACGGCTGGCCCGCAAGGGCTTCGTCGTCGACGACACCTTCCGCAGCCAGACGCTGCAGAACCAGGCCCGGTTCAGCGCCTTCCCCGCGACCAAGCGGCTGTTCCTGCGCGGAGGCGACGCCCCGGCGGTGGGGAGCCGGTTCCGCAACCCCGAGCTGGCCGACACCTACCGCACCCTGGCCAGGCGGGGCACCGACTGGTTCTACTCCGGCCGCCTGGGCCGCGAGATCGTCTCCGCGGTGCAGGACCCGCCCACCGTCCCGGACCCCGGGCTGCCGGTGCCTCCCGGGTCGATGACCCTCGACGACCTGGCGTCCTACCGGGTGCTCGACCAGGCGCCCACCCATGTCGGCTACCGCGGCTACGACGTCTACGGGATGGCGCCGTCGTCCAGCGGCGGCTCGACCGTCGGCGAGGCGCTGAACATCATGGAGCAGTCCGACCTGCCGTCGATGGACGACGCCGACGCGCTGCACCGTTACCTGGAGTCCAGCGCGCTCGCCTTCGCCGACCGGGGCGCCTACCTCGGCGACGCGGCGTACGTCGACGTGCCGCTCACCGACCTGCTCTCCGACACCTTCGCGAAGGAACGCGCCTGCTTGATCGACCCCACCACCGCCGCGGCCAAGCCGGTCCCGGCCGGCGACGTGGCGTCGTACGACGGGGTGTGTGACGCGGCGACCCGCAGCGGCCGCGCGGCCGAGGACACCGAGAACGTCGAGACCACCAACCTCACCGTGACCGACCGCTGGGGCGACGTCGTCGACTACACGCTCACCATCGAGCAGACCGGTGGCTCCGGGATCGTGGTGCCGGGCCGGGGCTTCCTGCTCAACAACGAGCTCACCGACTTCTCGAGCGTCTTCGACCCCGCCGACCCGAACCGGATCGAGGGCGGCAAGCGGCCGCGATCGTCGATGTCGCCCACGATCGTGCTGCGCGACGGCCGGCCGTTCCTGGCCCTGGGCTCGCCGGGCGGCTCGACGATCATCACCACGGTGCTGCAGCTGCTCTTCGACCGGATCGACCGCGGGATGACGGTGCAGGAGGCCATCGCGGCGCCGCGGGCCTCGCAGCGCAACACCGCGACGGTGACCGCCGAGCAGCCCTTCATCGACGCCTACGGCGCCGAGCTGGGGGGCTACGGCCACACCTTCGTGCGCGCCGGCGACGGACTCACCACCGCCGACGAGATCGGGGCCGCCACCGCGATCGAGTTCGGGCCGCACGGCCTGCTCACCGCGGTGTCGGAGCCGGTACGGCGCGGTGGCGGGTCGGCGCTGGTGGTGCACGACCGGCGCTGAGGCTGTCCGGTGTCGGTGCGCGGGGGCACCATGGTGCGATGAGCACGATCTACTACACCGCCACCTCCCTGGACGGCTTCATCGCCGACGCCGACCACTCGCTGTCCTGGCTGCTCACCCGCGACGTCGACTCGGCGGGGCCGATGGGCTACGACGGGTTCATCGCGGGCGTCGGCGCGCTGGCGATGGGCGCCCGCACCTACCGGTGGCTGCAGGAGAACCATCCCGACGAGTGGTTCTACGACGTGCCGGTGTGGGTGTTCACCCATCGCGGGATCACGTCGCCCGAGGGTCGCGACGTGCGGATCACCGCCGCCGACGTCGCAGACGTGCACCGCGAGATGGTCGAGGCCGCCGCGGGCAAGGACGTCTGGCTGGTCGGCGGGGGTGACCTGGTCGGCCAGTTCGCCGACCGTGGCCTGCTCGACGAGGTCTGGCTGCAGTACGCGCCGGTCACCCTCGGAGCCGGTGCGCCCGTGCTGCCGCGGCGCCTCGAGCTCCGACGCGAGGAGCGGGCCCAGACCGGCGAGCTCGCCTGTGCCGGGTTCGCGGTGGTGCGCTGAGGCCTACCCTCGACCCATGGACGAGTGGAGCGAGATCGACGACGTCGACACCCTGGTCGCGCTGCTGGGCGAACCGGTGCCCCGGGTGCGCGACAAGGCCCGGTCGGCGCTGCACCAGCGCGACCGCGACTGGCTCGCGGCCGCGCCGTTCTGCGTGCTTGCGACCGCCGGAGCCGACGGCAGCTGCGACGCCTCCCCCAAGGGCGACCCCGCCGGCGAGCTGGTGCACGTGCTCGACGACACCACGATCGCGCTGGCCGAGCGCCCCGGCAACCGCCGTGCCGACGGCTATCGCAACGTCCTCGCCAACCCGCACGTCGGGCTGCTGTTCCTGATCCCCGGCCGCGGCGACACCCTGCGCATCAACGGCCGGGCCCGGCTGGTGTCCGACGCGCCGTTCTTCGACGCGCTCGCGGTGCAGGGCAAGCGTCCGCTGCTGGCGATGGTGGTGGAGATCGACGAGATCTTCCATCACTGCGCGAAGGCATTCCTCCGCTCGCAGCTGTGGCAGCCGGAGACGTGGGACCCGGAGGCGGCCGTGCCACGGCGCGCCGTGCTCGCCCACGAGCTCGACGCGCCCGACGACACCGTGGAGGAGCTGGACGCCTACTACGGCTCGTCGTACGCCGAGAAGCTCTACTGAACCGCCGTCCGCGGCGGGGTTTGCCACACTGTGCAGGTGAGTGACTACCCGTTCGTCAAGGGCCACGGCACGGAGAACGACTTCGTGCTGCTGCCCGACCCCGACGGCACCCGGCACGGCGACCTCCCCGCGGCCCGGGTGCGCGCCCTGTGCGACCGCCGCGCAGGCCTGGGGGGCGACGGCGTGCTCAGGGTGGTGCGCAGCGCCGCGATGGACGTGGACCCAGGGCTGGCCGGCGACAGCGAGTGGTTCATGGACTACCGCAACGCCGACGGGTCGCTCTCGGAGATGTGCGGCAACGGGCTGCGGGTGTTCGCCCGCTACCTGGCCGACGTCGAGGGCGTGCGGGGCGACTTCGGGGTCGGTACCCGCGACGGGGTGAAGGCCGTGGTGTTCGAGGCCGACGGCCGGATCACCGTCGACCTGGGCAGCCCCCGGGTGCTGGGCGACTCGACGGTGAGCGTCGAGGCGCACACGTGGTCGACGACGCACGTCGACATGGGCAACCCGCACGCCGTCGCGTTCGTCGACTCCCTCGACGACGCGGGCCACCTCCTCGACCAGCCCGACTACGACCGGGCCGTCTACCCGCACGGCGTCAACGTCGAGTTCGTGGCCCGTCGGGGCGCGCGGCACGTCGCGATGCGGGTGCACGAGCGCGGCTCGGGCGAGACCCGGTCGTGCGGCACCGGGGCGGGCGCGGTCCTGGTGGCCACCGCCCTGGCCGACGGCGCCGGCCCCGGTACGGCGTGCTACCGCGTCGACGTGCCCGGCGGCGAGCTCACCCTCACCTGGACCGCCGACGACCGGGTGCTGCTGACCGGCCCTGCCGTGCTGGTCGCGAGCGGCAGCACCTCCCTCTGACTCCGCCCTGAAGCAGCGCTGCGCCCGCTCTGCCGGGTGGGCTCAGGCGAGCCGGAGGATCCGCGACTCCCAGGGGGCCAGGTCCGGCCCGGCGTGGTCATGGGTGCCGAGCAGCAGGGTCGCGCAGGCCAGGTCGGGCAGCGCCCCGGCCGGCAGGCTCGCGGGCGCCGAGGAGCAGTTGGCGAGCACCAGCAGCACCTCGTCGTCGAGGGTACGGGTGAACACCCACAGCTGGGGGTCGTCGGGCAGCAGCAGCTCGAAGCGTCCGTCCACGACCGTCGCCGAGGCGTGCCGCAGCTCGATGAGGCGGCGCACGTGGTGGAAGACCGACCCCTGGTCGGCGACCGCGGCGGCCGCGTTGACGGTGTCCTTGTTCGGGTTCACCGGCAACCATGGGGTGCCGGTCGTGAACCCGGCGTGCTCGGAGTCGTCCCAGTGCATCGGGGTGCGGGCGTGGTCGCGGCTGCGCGCCGCGAGCGCGGCCAGCAGCCCGGCCTCGTCGCGCCCCGCGGCGAGGGACTCGTGGAACCAGTTGACCGACTCGAGGTCCTGGTAGTCGGCGATGGCGGTGAACGGCGAGTTCGTCATCGCGAGCTCCTCGCCCTGGTAGACGTACGGCGTGCCGCGGTGCAGGTGCAGCACCGTGGCCAGCGTCTTGGCCGAGGCGACCCGATGCTCTGGGCTGTCGTCGCCGAAGCGGGACACGGCCCGCGGCTGGTCGTGGTTGTCGAGGTAGAGCGAGTTCCAGCCGACGTCTGCCAGGCCCTGCTGCCAGGTGCCGAGGTTCTGCTTCAGCGCGGGCAGCGACAGCTCGGCCAGTGCCCACTTGCCCAGGCCGGGCTGGGTGTCGAGGCCGACGTGCTCGAACGTGAACACCATGGTGAGCTCGTCGCGGGACGCGTCGGTGACGTCGCGGGCCAGCTCGACGGTGCTCCCGGGCATCTCGCCCACGGTGAGCAGGTGCTGCTCGGAGAGCCCGACCGCACGGTTCATCTCGGCCAGGAACTCGTGCAGCCGGGGGCCGTTGGCGACCGAGCGCTCGGCGTTGGCCCACGACTGCCCCGGGACCGGGGTCCCGTCGGGCAGTGAGACGTCCTTGGAGATCAGGTTGATGACGTCCATCCGGAAGCCGTCGACGCCACGCGCGACCCAGCGCCGCATCATGGCGTACACCGCCTCGCGGACCTCGGGGTTCTCCCAGTTCAGGTCGGGCTGCTTGCGGCTGAAGATGTGCAGGAAGTACTCGCCGCTGCGCTCGTCGTACTCCCAGGCCGGGCCGGAGAAGACCGAGGCCCAGTTGTTGGGCTCGGCACCCGGGGTGCCGGGGGTGGTCCCAGGCCGGGCGGGGCGCCACCAGTACCAGTCCCGCTTCGGGGACGCGGGGTCGCGCGACTCCACGAACCAGGGGTGCTCGTCGGAGGTGTGGTTGACGACCAGGTCCATGACCAGCCGGATGCCGCGGGTGTGGCAGCCCGCGATCAGGGCGTCCAGGTCGGCGAGCGAGCCGAAGAGGGGGTCGATGTCCTCGTAGTCGCTGATGTCGTAGCCGTTGTCGTCCATCGGCGAGCGGTAGACCGGAGACAGCCAGAGCACGTCGATCCCGAGGGTGGCGAGGTGGTCGAGCCGGCTGGTCAGGCCGGGGAGGTCGCCGACCCCGTCGCCGTCGCTGTCCATGAACGAGCGCGGATAGACCTGGTAGACGACGGCCGAGCGCCACCAGCCAGGGGTGCGTTCGGCGGAGCGGGAGAACGATGCGGACATGCACCCAGCCTTCCATGCGGGCTCACCGAGGGCGGCCTCTATGCTCGCCGCATGGATATCTCAGGAGCCAGCGCACTCGTCACCGGTGGGGCCTCGGGCATCGGCGCCGCGGTCGCCCGTCAGCTCGCCGCGAAGGGCGCCCGCGTGGTCGTCGCCGACGTGCAGGCCGACAAGGGCGAGGCCCTCGCAGCCGAGATCGGCGGCGTCTTCGCCTTCGTCGACGTGACCGACACCGAGCAGATCAAGGCGGCCGTCGAGCAGGCCGGCGAGCTGGGCCCGCTGCGGGTGCTGGTCAACTCCGCCGGCATCGGCCCGGCCCAGCGCACCGTGGGCCGAGACGGCACCTACGAGGCGGCCCACGACCTCGACCTGTACAAGAAGGTGATCGCGATCAACCTGATCGGCACCTTCGACTGCACCCGGATCGCCGGCACCGCGATGAGCCACCTCGAGCCCACCGAGTCGGGGGAGCGCGGCGTCGTGGTCAACATGGCCTCGGTGGCGGCGTTCGACGGCCAGATCGGCCAGGCGGCGTACTCCTCCTCGAAGGGCGGCATCGTCGGCATGACGCTGCCCGTGGCGCGCGACCTCGCGGCTATCGGCGTCCGGGTGAACACGGTCGCCCCCGGGCTGATCGACACCCCGATCTACGGGGAGGGCGAGCAGGCCGAGGAGTTCAAGGCCCGGCTCGGCGAGAGTGTGCTGTTCCCGAAGCGGCTCGGCCAGCCCGACGAGCTGGCCAGCATGGTCCTGGAGTGCGTGACCAACTCCTACGTCAACGCGTCGGTGGTGCGCGTCGACGGCGGCATCAGGATGCCCCCGAAGTAGCCGCCGCCCAGCGGGTGGTGTCCAGCACCAGGTCGGCGCGCTCCGCTGCCCCTTCCACGAGGAGGGCGTTCGGCTGATCGACCCGGCGCACCCACTCCTCGGCGACGGCGGGCGTCTTGCCGAAGGCGACGTGCCGCGCCACCAGCCGGGCCAGCCGGAGCTCCTCGTCGACCCGCACGTGCCACACCCGGTCCAGCTGGGCCCGGGCCGCCCTCCAGCCCGGCTCGTCGAGCAGCAGGTAGTTGCCCTCGGTGACCAGGAGCTCGGCCCCGGGCTGGATCGCGATCGCCCCGGCCAACGGCTGCTCCAGGTCGCGCTCGAACCCGGGGGCCATCACCACGTGGTCGGGCCCGGACCGCAGTCGGGCGAGCAGGGCGGCGTACCCGTGGTCGTCGAACGTCTCCGGGGCGCCCTTGCGGTCGAGCAGCCCGCGCCGGCGCAGCTCGACGTCGGCGAGGTGGTAGCCGTCCATCGGCAGTACCGGGTGCCCGAGCGCGGCTGCCAGCGTGGACTTCCCCGACCCGGGGGCGCCGCAGATCCCGAGCAGGGCCGGCCGGGGCTCCCCGGTCGTCCGTCCGGCCCGAACCTCGGCCCGAACCTCGGCCCGAACCTCGGCCAGCAGGTCGGCCAGCTCCCGGGCCAGCTCCCGCCCGTCGGGGGACACCTCGACCACGCGCACGGCGGCCAATCTAGTGCCCCGGCCGGTGTGCCGGGTCAATCCATTCGCGTGGCCATCGTGCGCGGCCTACTCTTGAGGGCGTATGAGTAACGCAAAGGACTTCTCCCTCGATGAGGCGCTCGACGCCACCGACGACTGGGACGACCCCACCGACGAGCCCACGCACGAGCAGGGCTTCGTCTCCGGGTACGTCGACGAGGCGGATCCCGAGGACCTCGACGACCTGACCGCGGGCGAGCAGGACCTGGCCGAGCGCCATGCCCTGCGCCGCGTGGTGGGTCTGCGCACCGAGCTCGAGGACATCACCGAGGTCGAGTACCGCCAGCTCCGCCTGGAGCGGGTGATCCTGGTGGGGGTGTGGACCGAGGGCACCATCGCGGACGCGGAGAACTCGATGGCCGAGCTCGCGCTGCTGGCCGAGACCGCCGGCTCCGAGGTGCTCGACGCGATCTACCAGCGCCGCCAGAAGCCCGACCCGGCCACCTACATCGGGCGCGGCAAGGTCGACGGGCTGCGCGAGATCGTGCAGGCCACCGGCGCCGACACGGTGATCCTCGACGGCGACCTGGCGCCCAGCCAGCTGCGCAACCTCGAGGACAAGCTCAAGGTCAAGACCGTCGACAGGACCGCGCTGATCCTCGACATCTTCGCCCAGCACGCCAAGAGCCGCGAGGGCCAGGCCCAGGTCGAGCTGGCCCAGCTCCAGTACATGAAGCAGCGGCTCCGCGGCTGGGGCGGCAACCTGTCGCGCCAGGCCGGCGGCCGCGTCGGCTCCCAGGGCGGGGGCATCGGTGGTCGCGGTCCCGGTGAGACGAAGATCGAGACCGACCGGCGGCGGATCAACACCAAGATCGCCAAGCTCCGTCGCGAGCTCAGTCACATGCGCACCACCCGCGACACAAAGCGCTCCGAGCGCAAGCGCCACGAGATCCCGTCCGTGGCGATCGCGGGCTACACCAACGCCGGCAAGTCCTCGCTGCTGAACCGGCTCACCGACGCCGGCGTGCTCGTCGAGGACTCCCTGTTCGCGACGCTCGACCCCACCACCCGTCGCACCACCACCTCCGACGGTCGCATCTACACGATG
>JBBQRV010000035.1:0-21114 GCA_038214475.1 Propionibacteriales bacterium
GATCGTGGTGTGCAGGTCGGTGCCGTCCTGGGGCTCCACCGTGACGTTCTCGCCCAGCGGGATCCGGTTGCCGCCGCCGACCTCGTACTTCTCCGACCCGTCGGTGCCGGAGAGCAGCGAGTTGAAGTTGTACTCCATGCCCGCGCCGTAGTTGCCGCCGTCCGTGTCCGGCTCACCGAGGAAGCCGACGATGTTGGCGGCCACGTCGTGCGCCGGATGGGTGCGCACCGCGTCCGGCCGGGTGGAGATGCCGATGAACCCCTGCGACCGCACCTGGTCGACGACCTCGGTGGCCAGCGTGGAGGGCACCCGTCGGGCGATGTAGGCGAACTGGGTGTCGGCCTTGCTCAGTTTGGCCAGGGTGTCGACGTAGTCGATGCCGAGCCGGCGGGAGAGGAGCTTGGCCAGGTCGGCGGCCCGGGGGCGGGTCTGCTGCGGGTCGGCGACCACCATCAGGCCGTCGACCGACGAGGCGAGCGGCTCGCCGTTGCGGTCGAGGATGGCTCCGCGCTTGGCCGGCAGCACCGCGTCGACGAGGCCCTCCTGGGCGGCCGCGACCGCATACGAGTGCGGGTCGAGGCCCTGCAGCTGGAAGAGCCGGACCGCGAACACGGACACGACCATGGCGATCACCACGAAGCCGAAGCGCAGCCGCAGCATCGAGGACCCACGGGCACCGCCGCGGTAGCCGCGCCCGGACCCGTCCGACGGGACTCCCTGTCGCCCCCGGGGGCGATGCGTGCTCACGAGTTTCCTCCGCTCGGGGCGGGCGCGTGCGTACCGGCCTCAGGCATTTCTACCTCCTGGGGCGCCGTTCTGGTTCGACGTCGACGCCGTGTCGGACTGCTGGTGCTGGTGGCCGTTCGTCTGGCCGTGCGTCTGGCCCGCCTGCTGGTGCTCCTTCGTCCCCTTCTGCCCCTTCTGGGCGTTCTGGGCGTTCTGGGTGCCGCCCTCCTCGGGCGTGCCGGGCAGCGCAGGCGCCGGGGCGTGCACGATGTGCACAGGCGGGACCAGGGAGGCCGGCTTGCGGGCCGGGTACGGCGCCACCCGCAGCGGGTCCTCCGCACCCGCCGGCACCGGGGTGCCCAGCACCTTGCCGGTGCCCAGGTCGAGGAACACCGGCGTGTCGGAGCGCACCATGCCCATCCGCTCGGCCCGGTGCGCGACCCGTTGCGGGTCGCGCAGCGACTCCAGCTCCATCTCCAGGGTCTGCTGGCGGGCACCGAGGCTGTCGGCCTGGCCCTCGAGGGCGGTGGCCGCGAAGGAGGCCTGCTGCATCGAGGTGTTGAACAGCAGCAGGCCGACCACGCCGCCCAGCAGCACGAGCGTCACCAGGGTCACGAACGGCACCCGCGGCGCCCGCCTGCGGGTGCGCGGGACGACGGTGAGCCGGACCCGCTCGACCGCCGCTTCGGCGAGGCGCGGCATCCGGCTGCGCAGCTGGGGTGCGGGACTGCTCATGGGCGGGCTCCTGAAGGGGTGCGGGGCTCGGGGCGGACACGTTCGAGGGCGCGCAGCCGGACGCTGGCGGCACGTGGGTTGGCCTCGATCTCGCCGGCGTCGGCCTTCTCGGCGCCCCGGGTGACCAGGCGCAGGGTCGGCTCGTGTCCGGCGGGGACGAACGGCATGTCGACAGGGACGTCGGAGCGGGTCGCGTCCGCGAAGGCGTGCTTGACGATCCGGTCCTCCAGGGACTGGTAGGACTCCACCACCACCCGGCCCCCGACCCCGATCGAGTCGATGGCCGCCGGGATCGCGCGGCGCAGCGCGTTGAGCTCGTCGTTGACCTCGATCCGCAGCGCCTGGAAGGTGCGCTTCGCGGGGTGTCCCCCGGTACGGCGGGCCGGGGCCGGGATGGTGGCGTAGAGCAGCTCGACGAGACGGCCGGAGCGGGTGAACGGTGCGGTGTCGCGGGCGGCCACCACGGCCCGGGCGATCTTCAGGGCGAACTTCTCCTCGCCATACTCGCGCAGGATGCGGGTGAGGTCGCCCACCGCGTAGGTGTTGAGCACGTCGGCAGCGGTGAGGCCCTCGCCGTCGTTCATCCGCATGTCCAGCGGCGCGTCCTCGGCGTAGGCGAAGCCGCGCTCGCGGACGTCGAGCTGCATGGAGGAGACGCCCAGGTCGAAGAACACCGCGGCCACCTCGGCGAGCCCCAGGTCCTCAAGCACGTCGGGGATCGCGTCGTAGACGGCCTGGACGCCGCTGAACCGCTCCCCGAAGCGGGCCAGTCGCTCGCCGGCGAGCCGCTGGGCGTGGGGGTCACGGTCGATGCCGATGACGCGGGCCTGGGGGCAGGCCTCGAGCACCGCCTCGCTGTGGCCGCCGAGGCCGAGGGTGGCGTCGACCAGCACCGCACCGGGAGCGGTGAGGGCGGGCATCACGAGCGAGACGACCCGGTCGAGCAGCACCGGGACGTGGCTGGGGCCGGGCATGCGCGCTACCGGCCGGCGTTCGAGAGGAAGGTCAGCAGGGCGGCCAGGACGAGCGACGTGCCGGCCGAGAACGACATCAGCACCACGGCGTCGCGCGCCTGGTGGCGCACCCGGCGCGACCCGGGCGCGGGTTGCACAACTGGCGTGATGCTCATGGTCTCGACCCCGATGACTGCGCTGGATGGGTGCTGCTGGACGGCGGGTGCTGCGGTGGATTCGCCGAACCAGGTCCCTGCCCGCTCCCCTGCCGGGGAAGTGCCGTCTGGCGCCGGGGAAGGTGCAACAGATGACGGGCGGGAAGCGGGCTCGAGACCTCGTCCTGCGAATCCGGTGTTGAGTTGTCGTGCTGGGTGCTGCTGGGTGCTGCTGGGTGCTGCCTCAGATGCCGGGGAAGACCTCGTCGCTGAGGTTGGAGAACTCCTGCTCCTGCTCCTCGGAGTACTGCTGCCACGACGCCGGGTCCCAGATCTCGATCCGGTTCATCGCACCGATGACCATCACGTCCTTGCTCAGCCCGGCGTAGTCGCGCAGCACCGACGGGATGGAGATCCGGCCCTGCTTGTCCGGAAGCTCCTGCGAGGCCGCCGAGAACAGCATTCGCACGTAGTTCCGGATGTTCTTGTTCGTCAGCGATGCCTCGTTGAGCCGCGACGTGAGCAGCGCGAAGTCCGCGTTGGACCAGACGGTGAGACACCGTTCCTGCCCACGTGTGACCACGAGCCCCTCCGCCAGTTCGTCCCTGAACTTCGCCGGGAGGAACAGCCGTCCCTTGTCGTCGAGCTTGGGCGTGTAGGTGCCGAAGAACACTCGGCACCTCCCCCTGACGGACGTCTGTCCTCCACTGCGCTCCACCTTACTCCACTTTCATCCACCGTCAACCATATTCCGCGCGTTTCGCACCCCTCTCGGCGTCGGAGGCGGTCGCTGTCAGCCGGTCGGCACACAGGGGTGGGCGTGGCGGCGTACCGGGCGCACAATGGACATCGGTGCAGGTCAGCACCGTCTCGGGCGTCCTCTGCCCGGCACCCGTCCGCCGGGCCCGGACGGTGCGCACGGGTCGGGTGGGGAGAAGTGGAGCGTCTGGTGGAGGACTCGCCACCGGGAGGGGCACAGGCTGGGCCTCTTGCCCTGACACATACGGTTGGACGAACGACGCGAGGGCCGAGCTCGCGGCAGACGGAGGAACACGACGTGACGGACACCACGCCCGCAGCAGCCTCGGGGACCCACGCGGCCACCCCCGCCGATGCGCGTCCGGACCCCCGCTCCGGTGGGGCGGACCTCGACACCCTCGCCCGGATCACCCAGCGGGTGCGCGCCAACATCGAGAAGGTGATCGAGGGCAAGGGCGACGTGATCACCACCGCGCTCGTGGTGCTGCTCGCCGAGGGGCACCTGCTGATCGAGGACGTGCCCGGCGTGGGCAAGACGATGCTGAGCAAGGCCCTGGCCCGCTCCATCGACTGCTCGGTACGGCGCATCCAGTTCACGCCCGACCTGCTGCCCTCCGACGTGACCGGCGTCTCGGTGTTCAACCAGAACAACCGCGAGTTCGAGTTCCGGCCGGGTGGCGTGTTCGCCAACATCGTGGTCGGTGACGAGATCAACCGGGCCTCCCCTAAGACCCAGTCGGCACTGCTGGAGTGCATGGAGGAGCGTCAGGTCACCGTCGACAACATGACCTACCGCCTCGAGGCGCCGTTCATGGTGATCGCGACCCAGAACCCGATCGAGATGGAGGGCACCTACGCGTTGCCCGAGGCCCAGCGCGACCGGTTCATGGCCCGGGTCTCGATGGGCTACCCGCTGGAGGCGGCCGAGATCGCGATGCTCACCACCCACACGGGGGTCAGCCCGCTCGACGACCTCGACTCGGTCACCGACGCCTCGGAGATCCGCAAGCTGGTGGGCATCGTGACCCGGGTGCACGTGTCCACGGCGGTGCAGCGCTACGCGGTGGCACTCACCACCGCCACCCGGCGCAGCAGCGACCTCACCCTGGGTGCCTCACCGCGGGCCACCCTGCACCTGATCCGCGCGGCCAAGGCCTCCGCGGCCATCGACGGGCGCGACTACGTGCTGCCCGACGACGTGCACGCGCTGGCCCGACCGGTGCTGACCCACCGACTGCTGCCCGGCGTGGAGGCCGCCATGGGCGGTCGCAGCGCCGCCTCCATCCTGGACAACATCATCGCGTCGGTGCCGGTCCCCGAAGCGCGGCAGTGACGCGGTTCGGCGAGACGGGGTGACGGGGTGGTGACGGGGTGAGGAACGGACTGGCGGGACTGACGACCCGGGGCCGGGCCTTCCTGGCGGCCGGCGTCTCCGCGGTCGTCTGCGCGGTCGTCCTCGGACAGCCGGCGTTGATGCGGGTGGGCGTGCTGGTGATCGCGCTGGCCCTGGTCAGCGCCTTCGTGATCGGCCGCGCGCGCTACCGCTTCTCGCTGGTCCGCACGATCAGCCCCCAGATCGTCGAGGCGGGCCAGAGCGCACGGGTCGACCTGCGTCTGATCAACGAGGGCCGGGCCCCCACCGGCGTGCTGCTCCTGGAGGAGCACCTGCCCTACGTGCTGGGCAACCGCCCCCGCTTCGTGCTCGAGGGCATCGCGCACGGCTGGCGGCGCCATGTCGCCTACCAGGTGCGCTCCGACGTCCGCGGCCGTTTCGAGATCGGCCCGATGACGGTGCGGGTCAGCGACCCGTTCGGCCTCGTCGAGCTCGGGCGCTCGTTCGCCACCACGGTGCCCTTCGTGGTCACCCCCCGCACGGTGGCGCTGCCGCCGATCCCCCTCAGCGGCGCGCTGACCGGCTCCGGCGACAACCGGCCCCGGTCGTTCACCAGCGGCTCCAGCGAGGACGTCACCGTGCGCGAGTACCGCCGCGGCGACGACCTGCGCCGAGTGCACTGGCGCAGCAGTGCCCGCACCGGGGAGCTGATGGTGCGCCGCGAGGAGCAGCCCTGGCAGTCCCGCGCCACCCTGTTCATCGACAACCGGGCCGCGGCGCACCGCGGCCAGGGCGTCGCCTCCTCGCTCGAGACCGCCGTCACCGCAGCCGCCTCCATCGCCGTGCACCTGACCCGACGCGGGTTCTCCGTGCGCCTGGTGACCGCGCACGGGGAGGACCCGGGCACCGTGTGGCACGACCGGTCCGCCGCGATGAACACCGCCCCGCTGCTCGAGGGGCTGGCCGTGCTCGAGCAGACCACCCAGCCCGCGCTGGACACGTCCTGGCTGGCCGAGAGCAGCCACACCGGTCTCACCGTCGCCGTCCTGGGCGCCCTCAGCGACGCGGACCGGCCGGTGCTGCGGCGGATGCTGCACCACTCCGGCTCCGCGCTGGCGGTCGGCCTGGACGTCGAGCAGTGGGGCACCCGCGCCGGCGCGAGCACCGGCCGGCCCGGCACCGCCGCCTGGTTGGCACAGCAGGGCTGGCGCGCGGTGCCGCTGGCGCCCCGCGACTCGCTGGCCTCGGTCTGGCAGGACCTCGGCCGGATCTCCGGGCGAGCCGGCCGCTCAGGCATCCCGGGCACCGAGCCGACCGCCGAGCCGGAGGCGGTCCGATGAGCCGCTCGCGCACCACCCTGGGCCAGGGTCTCGGCTTCGCGCTCGCCACCGCGCTCACCGGTTGGTTCACGCTGCTCACCTGGGGCGGGTTCGCGGACAACCGGGGCGAGTACCTGCGGCCCCTCCTGCTGCTGGCCCTCGGTCTCACCCTGATGGGCGCGCTGCTGCGCTGGCTGAGGGTCCCGGTCTTCGTCGTACCGCTGGCGCAGCTGGCCCTGGTCGGCGTGGTGCTGGTGTCGCTGTACGGCGGCACGCCGGCCGTGGACCCGGCGGTCGACACCAGCGCGGTGCAGCAGGTGCTGACCGCCCTGCGCGACGCCCTCGACACGTCCAACCAGTTCCGCGCACCGGTGCCCCAGTCCGCGCCCTCCCTGGCGCCGCTGCTGATCACCTGCGGCGCCGTGGCCCTGATCATGCTCGACCTGCTCGCCGGCGGGCTGGGCCGGGTGCCGCTCTCGGGACTGGTGCTGCTCCTGGTCTACAGCGTCCCCGTGACCGTGGCCGCCATCTCGGTTCCGTGGGGCGTCTTCGTGCTGTCCGCACTGGGCTTCATGGTGATGCTCTTCCTCCGCGAGGACCAACGGTTCTCGCAGTGGGGCCGCGAGATCACCCGCGACGGCACCGACGAGCCGGCCGCCTTCGGCGCGCGCACCGGCAGCGCGCGCGGCAACGCCCTGGCCATGGGTGGCGCCGCCACCGCGTGCGCCGTGGTCGTCCCGCTGCTGGTCCCCACCCTGGGCCTCGAGCTGTTCGGCGGGAACGGGCCGGGCGGGAACGGCGGGGTCACCATCGTCAACCCGATGACCGATCTGCGCCGCGACCTGCTGCAGGGCCCGGACACCGACGTCCTGACCGTGACCACCAACCAGCCGACGCCTGAGTACCTGCGCTACGCGGTGCTCACCAACTTCAACGGCAACGAGTGGACCACCGGCAACCGCTCGATCCCCGACGACCAGGTGGCCGACGGCAGCCCCCTCCCGTCGCCCCAGGGTGTCGCGTCGTCGGTCAAGGGACAGAGCTGGACCGCGACGTACTCCGCCAGCGACGACTTCAAGTCCCGCTGGCTCCCGGTGCCGACGCCGGCCCTGGAGGTGGACGCCCCCGGGGTGTGGAAGTACGACGTCACGACGATGGACTTCATCTCCGGGGACGACGAGTACGCCAGTGGCCTCACCTACAGCGCCACCGGGCTCGACCTCGACGTCACTCCCGAGCGGCTCGTGGTGGCCGGCCGCGCGCCGGGCCCGCTGACCTCGGTCTACACCGACCTGCCGGCCGACGTCCCGGGCATCTCGAGGCGGCTGGCGTTCGACGTGACCCGGAGCCAGACCACCAACTTCGGGCGGGCGGTAGCGCTGCAGGACTGGTTCCGCGGGGCCGGCGCGTTCACCTACAGCCTCGACCGGGCGCCGAGCGGCAACGGCTCGCAGGCCCTCGAGGCCTTCCTCACCGAGGGCCCCGACGGCCGGACCGGCTACTGCGAGCAGTTCGCGTCCGCGATGGCGGTGATGGCCCGCGAGCTCAACATCCCGGCCCGGGTCGCCGTCGGCTTCCTGCGCCCTGACCAGATCGGCCCCGACACCTTCGTCTACTCCACCCGCGACCTGCACTCGTGGCCGGAGCTGTACTTCGAGGGCTCCGGGTGGGTGCGCTTCGAGCCCACCCCCGGCGGCCCGAACGGGCGCACCGGCCAGCCGCCGAGCTACACCCGCGGCAACCTGCCGACCGAGGCGGCCAGCACCGACCCCAGCGCCGGCCAGTCCGCCACCGACCAGCCCTCGCAGACGAACCCCAACCAGCCGTCGCAGGGGACCTCCTCGGACGCGGCCGGCGCAGGGGCCGGCTCGGGTGGGGGCTTCCCGTGGTGGCCGGTGCTCGTGACCCTGTTCGTGGTCGCCCTGGTCGCCCTGGCACTGCTCGTGCCCCGCACCCTGCGGCGCCTGCGTGGTGAGGCGCGCTGGCAGTCCGGCGGCCCCGAGGCCGCCTGGGCCGAGCTGCGGGCGGGCAGCACCGACCTCGGGCTGCTCTGGCCGCGGGGAATCTCACCCCGGGCCACCGGCGAGGTGCTGGCCGAGTGGTTCGCCGCTCCCAGCGAGCTGTCGATCCCGGTGCGCGGCCGCGACACGAACCCGGAGGCGGTGGCGGCCCTGGACCGGCTGGTGCGCGCCGTCGAGCTGTCGCGCTACGCCGTGCGTGACGACCCGGCGGACCCGGGGCAGCTGCGCCGCGACGTGGACGCCTGCGTGGCTGCGCTGCGGGCCGGCGTCTCCGAACGGGCCCGCCGACGGGCCGACTGGTTCCCGGCGTCGCTGCTCGGGGACGGCCGACGGCTGCCGCGCGGCGAGGTCGCCGGCATGGAGTCCTGAGCAGCAGACAGCCCGGCCGCAGTCGTGCTGGCCGGGCTGGTCTCGGTCGGTGCTGTCGTGCTGGGCGGTTCGAGCCGGCTCAGTAGCCGTCGTCGCGGCGGCGCCGCCACCGCTGCTCCATCCGCTCCATGAAGGAGGCGCTGGGGCCCTTGGCGCGCGGCCGGCGGTCGCGGCCCGCGTTGGTGCCGCGCATGCTCGGGTGGTTCTCTCCCGCGTCGGCGGCGGCGGCCCGCTGGGTCTGACCACGGACCGCGGTGAGGCCCACGGTCGCGGAGAGCAGCATCACCACGAAGCCGGCGATGCCGAGCGGCGTGATCCGGAGGATGGCCCCGGCCATCAGGAGGGTGACGCCGAGGACGAACACGACGCCTGCCACGACGGCGCGCCGACGTGCCGAACGTCGGAACGACGTTCCTCGCAAGGTCGAAGCGAACTTGGGGTCCTCCTCGACGAGCGCGCGCTCCATCTGCTCGAGCAGTCGCAACTCTTCTTCCGAGAGTGGCACTTCTTCCTCCCCGGGTGTGATGCCCGCCTTGCTACGGGGACGTGCGCCCCGGGCGGGGCGTGTGTCAAGTCTAGGCAGGCGAGGCACGGATGGGGTACCCGGACCGAAAAAAATTGTGCAACGGTCAGGAAATCAGGCTCGCAGGACGCACTGCGGCGGCACCGAAACGACGTACGGCGCGGTCCACGGCCCGGTCCGCCTCCGCCCAGCCACGCTCGCGCTCGCCCAGGACCAGCTGCCGCTGCACGCTGGTGCGTGGCACCAGGCCCTCGACGCGTACCCCGACCAGCCGGATCCGGGCCCGCTGCAGCCCGAGGGCGTCGTAGAGACCGGTGGCCGTGCGATAGATCTCCTGGGTCACGTCGGTGGCCTCGGCCAGGGTGCGTGAGCGGGTCAGGGTCGTGAAGTCGGCGAACCGGACCTTGAGGGTGACCGTGCGCCCGGCCACCCCTGCCATCCGCATCCGGCCGGTCACCTTCGCGGTCAACCTCAGCACCTCACGCACGATCAGCTCGCGGTCGTCGATGTCACGGCCGAAGGTCTCGTCGGCCCCCATGCTCTTGTCGGGCTCCTCGGTGCCCCGGCGCGGGGTGATCTCCCGGCGGTCGGTGCCCCAGGCCAGCTGGTGCAGCTGGCTGCCCAGGGCCGACCCGACCGCGCGCTGGAGGGTGGGCAACGGGGTGTGCGCGACGTCGCCCACGGTGACCAGCCCGAGCCGGTGCAGCATCGCCCGGGTCTTCTCCCCCACCCCCCACAGCTCACCCACGTCGAGCGGGTGCAGGAACGAGGTGACCGCGGCCGGCGGCACCACCACCAGCCCGTCGGGCTTGGCTCGGCGACTGGCCAGCTTGGCCACCGACACCGAGGCGGCCAGGCCGACCGAGCAGGTCACCCCCTGCTCGTCGTGGACCTTGGCCCGCAGGTGCTCGGCGATGTCGTAGGGGGTGCCCAGGCGGCGCGTCGAGCCCCGGACGTCGAGGAACGCCTCGTCGAGGGAGAGCACCTCGACCAGCGGGGTGACCTGCCGGAAGTTCTCCATCACCGACGCCGAGACCAGGGCCAGGACATCGAAGTCGGGCGCGATCACCACCGCCTGCGGACACATCCGGCGGGCCCGGGTCATCGGGAGCGCCGAGCGGGCACCGTGGCGGCGGGCGAGGTAGTTGGCCGAGAGCACCACGCCCCGGTTGCCGCCACCGACGATGACCGGCACCGACTGCAGCTCGGGGCGGTCGCGGACCATCACCGAGGCGTAGAACGCGTCCATGTCGACGTGCAGGACGTGGCACTCGCGCGATGCCTCGCGGGGGTTCACCACACCCCCCCGGCGGGGTGGTCGCTAGCGCCGGGCGATGACGTGCAGCTGGGTGGCCAGCGGGAGGTACTCGCTACGCTCGGCGACCGCCTGCTCCAGCTCGACCAGGGCCTGCGCGGCACCCGGCTCGAGGTCGAGCAGCGCCCCCGGGACGAGGTCGGCGAACACCCGGACGCCGTGCACCGCGGCGACACTGAACCCCGCCTCCGGCAGCAGGGTGGTGAGCTCGTCGCGGGTGAACCGTCGGCCGGCTCCCTTGCCGGCCGAGGGCAGGTCGCCGTCGAGCAGGGCGCGGGCCTGCTGGAAGTGGCCGGCCATCGCCCGGGCGATGACGGCCGCGTGCCGCTGGCCGACCAGCAGGCTGAGGGTGCCCCCGGGACGGAGCACCTCGGCGATCGAGGTGAGGGCGGCGACGGGGTCGTCGACGTACTCGAGGACGCCGTGGCAGAGCACCACGTCGGCGCTGCCGGGCGCCACCACGTCGAGCAGGTCGGAGGCGTCGCCCTGCCGGGCGGTGACCCGGTCGAAGACGCCGTGCTCCTGGGCCCGACGACCGAGCGCGGCGAGCGCGTCGGGACTCGGGTCGACCACGACCACCCGGTGCCCGAGCTCGGCGACCCGGACCGCGAACCCACCGGTGCCGCCTCCGATGTCGAGGACGTCGTGGACGGCAGGGGAACCCGCAGGGTCACCCGCGGGATCCCCGGCGGCCAGCACCGGGTACAGGGCATTCCAGACGACGGCAGTGCGGGCGGCACCTCGGCGCTCACTGGCGGAACGGTCGCTCGACATGGGCACCACCCTACTGAGGCCACGGGCCGGGACGCCCGCCCGTTCACCCGCCCGTTCACCCGCCCGTTCACCCGGCGCTCCCCGGGCTGCGGTGCCACAGCTTGCGGGCCACCGCAGCGGTGTCCTCGCCGGCCGGCTTGATGTCGGCGTAGGGCGAGAGCTTGAAGCCGCTGGAGTGCACCAGCACCCGGCGCCGCCCCATGCCGCCGGCCGCGCTCGGGGCCTCGGGGTCGGCAGGGTCGGCGGGGCCGACGAGGCCGGCGGGGCCGGAGGGGCCGGAGGGGTCCGCCATCACCGGCCGGGAGCTGTGGCTCTGCGCCGCACCGGCGATGGCCTCGGTGCTGACCCCGACGCCACCGAAGCCTTCGGGCACCTCGGCCATCAGCGCGTGGACCGCGGCCATCGAGTCGGCCCGCCAGAGCGCGTGCAGCTCGGGCAGCTCCCAGCAGCCGGTGGCCCGCAGGGACACCCCGCGCCGCCCGGTGCGGCGCAGCTCACCGCGCACGACCAGCAGCCAGGAGTGGAACACCGTGGCGGCGTAGGGGCCTTGGGCGTCCTCGAAGAAGGTCGCGTCGACCGGGCCGGTGGCGTCGTCGAGGGTGAGGAAGATGACCCGCCGCCCCGACCGGATCGGTGGGGTCTGGGTGGCGACCTTGACCCCGGCGACCAGCAGCTCGGACCGGCTCCGCCGGGTCAGGAGATCCTTGCTGCGGGTGACCCCCAGCGCGTCGAGGAACTCGGCATAGGACTCCACGACGTGCCGGCTGGCGTCGAGGCCGAGGATCTCGAGCTCGGCGCGCATCTGCTCCTCCGCATCCATCTCGGGCAGGCCGCTGACCTCCCCCTCGCCGGGCTCGTCGCCCAGGTCGAGGGTGAGCTGGACCGAGGTGACCGGGGGCGGGGTCCGGGTGGCCCGCGACTGGGCCGCGGCCCGGGCCCACACGCCGTCGCGCGCCGGACGGCCGTCGACGAACCCGGTCTCCCGGGCCGGGGCCGCCTCCCGGATCAGCGGGTCACTGCTGTTGCGCTCCCCCGCCGTGGCCGCGGTGACGTCGGCGGGGCGGGTCTCGGGGGCGGCGAACGCGACCCGGCGGGCGGCCAGCCCGCGGCCTCGGCCGGAGCGTTCGACGGCCCGGGCGTGCCGGTCGAGCTCGGCCACCTGCAGCAGCAGGTCGCGACGGGTGACCTTTCCCCTGCGGCGTACGCCGAGGGTGGAGCCGAGCCCGTAGACGGAGTCGAAGCCCCCGGCCAGCACCAGCCGCTCGACGACCGGGCGCGACACCCGGGCCCGGTGCCAGAAGTCGGTGAGCGAGCGGTAGGGGCGAGCCGCGACGATCCGCTCCACCTCGGCCTCGTTGATGCCCTTGACCTCTGCCAGCGCGAGCCGGATCCCCCAGCGCCGGCCGTCGGGGAGGGCGTCGTCGGGCCGCTCCCGGGGGTCGAGCCCCAGCACCGACGGCGGCGGCTCGTCGAGCGGACCCATCGGCTCGACGGTGTAGGTCTTCTGGCTGCTGTTGACGTCGAGCCCGAGCACGGCGATCCCGAGCTGCCGGGCGTCGTCGAGGATCAGGCGCTTGGGGTACATCCCCGGGTCGTGGGTGAGCACCCCGGCCAGGAAGTGCGCCGGCCAGTGCGCCTTGAGCCAGGCCGACTGGTAGGTGGGCAGTGCGAACGCCGCCGCATGGGCCTTGCAGAACCCGAAGGAGGCGAAGGCGGCCAGCACCGTCCAGATCTGCTCGACCACCCGGGTGGGATAGCCACGGGCCAGCGCCCGGGGGAAGAACCACACCTTGGTCTCGGCCATCCCGTCGGGGTCGCCCAGGGCCCGCCGCTTCTCGTCGGCCTCGGCGTAGGAGATGCCGGTGAACAGGGCGATCATCTCGATCACCTGCTCGTGGAAGACCACCACGCCCTGGGTCTGGGCCAGGATCGGGCGCAGGTCGTCGTGGAGGTAGGCCGGCGCCTTCCAGCCGTGCTTGGCGTCGAGGTAGGGGGTGATCATGTCGCTCTTGACCGGGCCGGGCCGGAACAGCGAGATGTCGGTGATGATGTCCTCGTAGCTCTCGATGCCGGACTTGCCGTCCAGCTCGGGCTGGCCGGGCGTCTCGATCTGGAAGACGCCCAGGGTCTTGGACTGGCTGATCATGGAGTACGTGGCGGCGTCGTCGAAGGGCACCTGGGCCTCGTCGTCGAGGTCGATCGTCGGGCCGTCGACCCGGGCGATCTCCTCGAGGGCGTGCGCCATCGCCGACTGCATCCGGATGCCGAGCACGTCGAGCTTGAGCAGGCCGAGGTCCTCGACGTCGTCCTTGTCGAACTGGCTCATCGGGAAGCCCGCGTAGCTCGCCTCGACCGGGGTGCGGTCGAGCAGGGTCGCGTCGGAGAGCAGCACCCCGCACGGGTGCACGGCGATGTGGCGGGGCAGCCCGTCGAGCCGCTCCACCAGGCCGAACATCAGGTCGAGCCGCTCCTCGGCCAGGCCACTGGCCCGCAGCTCGGGGAGCTCGCGCAGCGCCATCCGGGCGTCACGGGCCCGGATGTGCGGGAACGCCTTGGCGATGGCGTCGACCTCGCCCGGCGGCATGCCCAGGGCCGCGCCGACGTCGCGCACCGCGTGCCGGACCCGGTAGGTGTCCATCATCGAGACGCAGACGCAGCGCTCCCCACCGTACTTGTCGAGGATCGCGGTGTAGACCTCGAGCCGGCGTGCCGACTCCACGTCGACGTCGATGTCGGGGAGCGCCTGGCGCAGCGGCGAGAGGAAGCGCTCCATCAGCAGGCCGTGCCGGATCGGGTCGACCCCGGAGATGCCGAGCAGGTAGTTGACCAGGCTGCCCGCCCCCGAGCCCCGCGCGGCGCAGCGCACCCGCATCTCGCGGATCAGGTCGGTGACGTCGCCGACGGTGAGGAAGTAGGAGGCGTAGCCGAGCTTCGCGATGATCTCCAGCTCGTCGTCGAGGCGCTTCCAGATCCGCTGCCGGGGGGCCGAGCCGTAGCGGTCACCGATCGCCCCCTCGCAGCGCACCCTCAGCAGGGCGTCGGCCGAGTCGGCCCCGCCTGCCGCACCGGACAGGTCGAACTCGGGGAAGTGCACCTCCCCCAGCCCGAGGTCGCGGCGGGGGTCGAGGGCGCACCGGTCGGCGACCGTGCGGGTGCGGGCCAGCAGGTCGCGGGCGTCGCGCTCCCCCAGTCCCGCGAGCCGGCAGATCTCGTCGGCGACCTCGTGCATCTCCTTGCCGGACTTGAGGAAGCCCTCGGCATTGCCACGGTCGAGGTGGCGCCGGTCGAGCGGGACCAGTCGTCGGGCCGCGTCGAGGACGTCGATCGTGGGCGCGTCGAGGCGGTCGGCGTAGCGGACCGCGTTGGTGAGCACCGCCCCCAGGCCCAGGTCGCGGGCCAGCCCGGTCATCCGGGCTGCGTGGGGTGAGGACCCCGGGCCCCACCCGGAGGCCCCGGAGGCCCCGGAGGCCCCGGCGGGCGGGCGGCGGTGGGACACCACCTCGACCAGGAGGTCCTCGCGCGCCACCACCTCGCGCCACGGGGCGAGAGCCGCCCGGGCCTGGTCGTCACGGCGCAGCGTGGCCGCCGCGCCCAGCTCGGAGGCGGGACCGAGGAGCACGAGCACGTCGCCCCCGGACAGGTGCTCGGCGACCTGGTCGAGGGAGAGCACCGGGCGACCCCGCTCGCCGGCCAGCTGGGTGGTGGAGACCAGCCGGCAGATCGCCGCCCACCCGGCTCGGCCACGGGCCAGCAGGGTGACCCGGGGCAGCTCCCCGCCGACGGGCTCCCGGAAGGCGCCACCGCGGGCCGGGGACCTGCGCACAGGTCCGGCCGTCGACGGGGCACCCGCGAGCCCCGGGAGTCCGGTCGGGGTGTGGGCCAGGTCGACGCCGAGCACCGGTCGGATCCCGGCCCGGAGACAGGCCTTGGCGTGCTTGACCGCGCCGTAGGTGCCGTCACGGTCGGTCAGGGCGAGGGTGTCCATCTCCTGCTCGGCGGCACGGGCGACGAGCACGTGGGGGTGGGAGGCGCCGTACTGGAGCGAGTAACCCGACGCCACGTGCAGATGGACGAACGGGTCAGGCACTCAGGTCCCCCCGCCGGGGGCCACGGGCAGAGCGGGCGGGTCGGGCCGCCGCCTCCGCGGCACGCCAGGGCAGCTGCTCTTCGAAGGAGACGTGGGCCACCAGACCCAGGGTGGTCTCGACCACGGCGAGGAACCGGTCGGCGTCGCGAACCAGGTCGTCGGCCTCGCGGGCGGTGACCGCGCGCCGCGAGCCGGCCTCGGCGGCCGCCCGCTTGCCGGCTCCCGCGGCGAAGAACGAGGCCCACTCCGAGAGCTCGGGCGCCACCTCGGCGAGCAGCACCCAGGCCGAGCGCTGGGCCTTGCGCCGGGCGGGGGCCGGGTGGGCCCGGGCGGCCAGGAGAGCGGCGGTCGCCCGCAGCGCCGACACGTGTGCACAGGCGTAGCGGGTCGGTACGTCGGTCGCGGTGATCGCCTCGCGCAGCGACTCCGCGGCCCGGGCGAGATAGGAGTGGGTGGTCGCGGGCAGGATCGCGGGCGGACTCATCACGGGCACCTCAGTCCACACAGCCGACGAGCTGCCAGTGGCCGTCGGACCAGTCGAAGGAGAGGTCGAAGACGCCGGTGGAGCCCGGGCCGACCCCGGCCTCGACCCGCCACAGCTCGCGCTCGGCCAGCAGGTCGGTGCCCGCGGTGCGCTCCCCCTCGTCGGAGCCGAGCACCGCCCGGACCCCGCCGGACTGCCACCAGGGGCCGGTCTCCACCCAGTGCGCGAGCACGTCGCGCACCTTCCA
The DNA here is from genome assembly GCA_038214475.1 of Propionibacteriales bacterium. Taxonomy (GTDB): domain Bacteria; phylum Actinomycetota; class Actinomycetes; order Propionibacteriales; family Nocardioidaceae; genus Nocardioides. Next base: position 15,801 of record JBBQRV010000035.1, read on the forward strand.
CAGCCGCCCACGCCACAGGAACTGCGTGGGAGCCTCCAGCTCCGGGCCGCCGGCCCGACCGCTCACCACGCCCTTGCGCACGTCCACGGGGTCGTCGTACCTCCGCATCGCCTGCTCCTTCCCCAGAGCACCTCGTCAGCCGACCCCTGGCAGCTCCGGCGGGGACGGGGGTCGAGGTCGCCCCCGCCGGAGCAGTGTTCGAACAGGTGTTCGAACACTGTAGAAGGTACACCTCCCCTCCGACAGGGCGTCAATCCCTCGGGGGACAAAACCGTGGACGACATCTCCTAGGCTCGGGGACATGAGCGAACACCCCTCGATCACGCACTTCCGGACCCGGCTCGCCGCCCTGGGCGGCACCGGCGAGATCGTCGTGCTCCCCGACTCGGTGCACACGGCCGCGCTCGCCGCGCAGGCGCTCGGCTGCGAGGTCGGCGCGATCGCCAACAGCCTGCTCTTCGACTCCGGCGGGTCCCCCGTGCTGATCCTGACCTCGGGGGCGCACCGGGTCGACACCGCGCTGGTCGCCGAGACGACCGGCCCCCTGGAGCGGGCCACCCCCGAGTTCGTGCGTACCCACACCGGCCAGGTGATCGGAGGCGTCTCCCCCCTCGCCCACCCGGCGCCGGTGCCGACCTGGCTGGACACCGCGCTGCGGGGGTACGACGTGATCTGGGCCGCCGCAGGCCACCCCGCCGCGGTCTTCTCCACGACGTACGACGAGCTGCTCCGACTGACCGGCGCCGCCGAGATCACCGTCAACTGAGCAGCCGGGCCGGCCCGGTACCTCTCCCCCGCGGAGCCCGGGCCGGCCTGCTGCCTGCCCGCGTCATGCTGCCCTGCACCACCGACAACCGAATCCGCACGCGTACTCACCCGCGCTCCCTATGCTGAGCGCGTGGACAGCCTCCCCCTCGTCTTCTCCACCGGCTGGGCCAGTGGGGTCAACAGCTACCTGGTGGTCCTGGTGCTCGGCATCGCCGACCGGATCGGGCACCTGAGCCAGGTCCCCGACGTGCTGGGCAGGTGGGAGGTCCTGGCCGTGGCGGCGTTCCTCTACGCGATGGAGTTCGTCGCCGACAAGATCCCCTTCCTCGACTCCACCTGGGACGCGATCTCCACCGCGATCCGGCCCACCGTGGGCGCGGTCATCGGGGTGCTGCTGGCCGGCGAGGCGACCTCGCTCGACCAGGCGGTCGCCGGGGTCGTCGGCGGTGGCACCGCACTGGCCTCGCACCTGGTGAAGATGGGCAGCCGACTGGCGATCAACTCCTCGCCCGAGCCGGTCACCAACATCGCCGCGAGCCTGGCAGAGGACGCCACCGTGCTGGCCGTGGTGTGGTTCGCGATCGACCACCCCCGCGCCGCCGCCGCGGTCGCCGCGCTGCTGCTCGCGTTCGGACTGGTGGCGCTCTACTTCGTGGCCCGGCTGGTCCGGCGCGGCTGGCGCCGCTGGAAGGGCGGGGACCGGCCCCCGGCACTGGCATGACCGGCACCGGCAGGACCGGGACCGGCATGACCTCCGGGGTCCGGCTGTACTGGCTCCCGCTCGGGGCCGGCGGGCACTCGGTGCGCTGGAACGGCCGGATCTTCGAGGCACTGGTGGCCCGCCACGAGCACCGCACCCGCTGCGACCTCTACCACTCCGCGCTCGAGGTGACGCTCGACGACGAGGTCGTCGTCATCGAGATGGCCCCGGTGTGGAGCGGCGACACCGACGACCACGCAGGCGTCGTCGTCGGACCTGTCGGGGCCCGGCTGCTCGGTCGTTCGGCGCTCTTCCGCTACGAGGTGCGACGCTGGCACGGCGGCACCATCCCCGACGCCGACGAGGCTGTCGAGAGCCCCGTCGCGCTCCCGTACGACGCCGCCCGGGCCCGGCTGCTGCTCGACCTGGTGCCCGAGGTGCCGGCGCTCACCTGGGGTCGCGACGAGCTGCACCTGGGCGAGATGTGGAACTCCAACTCGGTGGTCTCCTGGCTGCTGGCCCGCACCGGCCACCCGGTGCACGAGCTCGCCCCACCGGCCGGCGGGCGGGCCCCGGGCTGGCATGCGGGCCTGGCCCTGGCAGCCCTGCCGGACCACCCGTAGCGCCCGACTAGGGTTCGGCGCATGGCGAGGGTGGTGGTGATCGGCGGCGGCCTCGGTGGCCTGGCGTCGGCGGCGAGGCTGGCCAAGCTCGGGCACGAGGTCACGCTGCTGGAGCAGTCGGACCGGCTGGGCGGGGCGTTGGCGCCGTACGAGCACGAGGGCCACCGCTGGGACGGCGGCCACACCCTCCTGCCCGCGGTGCTGCGCGACCTGTTCCGCAAGTCCGGGCGGCCGCTGGAGCGCGAGGCCGAGCTGGTCGCACTCCCCCATGTGCGCGAGCACCGGTTCGCCGACGACAGCCGGCTGCTGCTGCCCGGCGGATCCCGTGCGGACCAGCTGGCGGCCTTCGACGACCTCGGCCCGGGGCTGGGCCGCACCTGGTGCGCCTACGTGGACGAGTGCGCCGACGACTGGGAGCTGCTCCGGCGCGACTACCTCGAGCGCCCCTGGTCGCCCGACGTGGCCCCGCGCGCGACGACCCGCCTGCTGCACACCCGCCAGTCGCTGCACCGCCGGGTCCGGCGCGCCCTCCCCGATCCGCGGCAGCGGCTGGTGGCCGGGTTCCCTGCCGAGCTCGGGGGACAGCGGCTCCGCGACCTCCCGGCCTGGGCGGGCATGACGGCCTACCTGGAGCAGGCGTTCGGGGCCTGGACCCTGCAGGGCGGCCTGGGCACGCTCGCCGACCTGCTGGCGCAGCGGCTCGGCACCCGCCGGGTCCAGGTGCGCACCGGCACGGCGGCCACCGACCTGGTCGTGCGGGCGGGTCGGGTGGTCGCCGTCACCACTGCCGCCGGTCCGGTGGACGCCGACGTGGTGGTGGTGGCCGTCGACCCGCGCCGGCTCCCCGCGTTGGCGCCGTACGTCGCGCGCACGATGCCCGCGCTGCCCCCCACCACGACCCACCTGGGCCTGAGCGGCGACGTGCCGGACCTCACCCACGAGACCGTCCTGCACGGTGATCCGACGATCGTGGTGCGCACCGGTGGCGCGGCGCCGGACGGCGGCCACACGTGGACGCTGCATGCGCGCGGGCGGATCGAGGAGGACCTGGTGACCACCCTGGTGCGCTACGGCGTCGACGTGCGCGACCGGGTGCGGGTGCGCGTCGACCGGAGCCCCCGCGAGCTGGTCGAGGCCTGGGGCGGGTCACCCGAGGGCGTGCTGTGGCAGGGACGGGGCACGGTCTCGGCCCGGCTGGGACCCCGCACCCCCGTCGCCGGCGTGTACGCCGCCGGCGCCCACGCCACCCCGGGCGCCGGGGTGCCGTTCGTCGGCCTGTCGGCCGCGCTGGTGGCTCAGGTCGTCGGACCGGCCTGAGCCGCGGGTCCGACCAGCGCGAAGGTGACGGTGAGCTCGGCGGTGAGCGCCCGCTCGCCGGGCTCCAGGCGCATGCTCTTGGCCATCGCCGCAGGCCGCGCGTCCCGCTCACCCAGGTGGTCGGTCGGTCCCTCGGAGAGGGCCAGCACCTCACCCAGGTCGTCGCCGCCGAGGCCGGCCAGGTGGGTGGCCCGCGCGACCGCGTCGCGGTAGGCCTCCGCCCGTGCCTCGGCACTCGGTCCGGCCACCTCGGTCGTCTCCAACGAGAGCCCCTCCACCTGCACCGCGTCGCCGCCGGCCGCGACCAGGGCGCCGACCAGCTCGGCGGCGACCTCGAGGCTCGGGCAGCCGAGGACGAGGGTGTGCCGAGCCTCGAAGCCGACGGGGCGACCCTCGTGGTCGTGCGCGGGCCACAGGTGCAGGTCGACCGAGCCGATCTGTGCCGAGTCCACCAGCTCACGGGCCCTGGCGGTGATCGTGTCGACGACCGAGGACACGCCGGCCAGCGCCTCGGAGCCGGACCCGGCACGGACCACGGCCGACAGCCGGGCCACCGCCCGGTCGGGGACGACCTGCACGGAGCCGTGTCCGGTGACGGTGACGGTGCGAGCCATGCCGGTGAGCGTAGTGCGCCCCCGGCCGGTCGTGCCCGTCAGACGGTGATCTGCAGGGCGGCGAAGATCTCCCGGGTCGCCCGGGACCGGTTGAGCGTGTAGAAGTGCAGCCCGGGTGCGCCGCCCTCGAGCAGCTCCTCGCACATCTCGGCAGCCATCGCGATGCCCTCGGCGCGCAGCGCGACCGGGTCGTCGGCATGGGCGGAGATGCGGGCCACCACGTCGGCCGGGATCTCGCGACCCGAGAGCTCGGCCATCCGCCGGACCTGGCCCATGTTGAGGATCGGCATGATGCCCGGCAGGATCGGGATCTCCACCCCGACGGCGGCAGACCGGCGCACCAGCGCGGCGTAGTCGGCGGCCCGGAAGACCATGTCGGTGATCGCGAACTCGGCCCCCGCCTGCTGCTTGGCCAGCAGCACCTCGGCGTCGCGCTGCAGCGACGGCGCCGAGGGATGCCCGTCGGGGAAGGCGGCCACGCCCACCGAGAACCGGCCGGAGGCCAGCTCGACCAGCTCGCTGGCATAGGTGAGCCCGCCCTCGGTGGGGGTCCAGGATGCCCGCGGACCGTCCTGGGGGTCGCCGCGCAGCGCCAGCACGTTGTGCACGCCGGCCGCGGCGTACGACGTCAGGATCTCCTCGAGCTCGCCCCGGGTGTGCCCGACGCAGGTGAGGTGTCCCAGCGGCAGCAGCGCGGTCTCGCGGGCGATCCTCCCGGTGATCCGGACGGTGGTGTCGCGACTGGTCCCCCCCGCGCCGTACGTCACGGAGACGAACGTCGGCCGGTAGGGCTCGAGCTCACGGATCGCCTGCCACAGCTGCTCCTCGCCGTCGGCGTCCTTCGGCGGGAAGAACTCGAACGAGAACGACCGCTCCCCCTCGCGGATGCGCTGCCCGATGCCGCGACGGTTCTCGTGAGTCATGGCCCCAGTCTAGGAACCCGCCCCCACCCGGGGCCGCACGTTCCACATGGGAATACGCTCGACCCGTGACTGCCGCCGCCGACACCGACCCGTCCGCGGCGGCGTTCCCGGCCCGCATCCAGGGTGTCCTCGACGAGTTCCTCGACGAGCAGGCGCAGCGGCTGGCGGCCCTGGGACCCGACGCGGCGGCGCTCCTCGCGGAGGCGCGGCGCTCGGTCTCGGGGGGCAAACGGCTGCGCGCGGCGTTCTGCTACTGGGGCTTCCGGGCGGTCTCCGCAGACGTACCCGACGAGCAAGCGCTGCTGCGGGCCTGCGCCGCCCTGGAGGTGCTGCACGCCAGCGCCCTGGTCCACGACGACTACATGGACG
>JBBQRV010000036.1:0-20797 GCA_038214475.1 Propionibacteriales bacterium
ACCTCGGCGTCGAAGCCGGCGAAGGCGGCGCGGAAGGCCTCGCGCTTGCGCAAGATGGTCAACCACGACAACCCGGACTGGAACGCCTCGAGGGTGAGCCGCTCGAAGACCGCGGTGTCGCCGCGCACCGGCACTCCCCACTCGCCGTCGTGGTAGTCGCGCATCACGCCGGGGGCGGCGGCCCACGCGCAGCGGGGCACACCGTCCTCTCCGATCACCGTCATCCCCCCATCCTCACACTTGCCTAATGCGTTAGTGGTGGCTAACGTATTAGGCGTGATCGACGCCCTCTCGGCCGCTGCCGAACCGACCAGGAGACGCATCCTGCAGCTCCTCGCCCCGCAGCCCCGCACCGTCACCGAGATCGCGTCGCAGTTCCCGGTGACCCGGTCGGCGGTGTCCCAGCACCTCCTGGTGCTGGAGCAGGTCGGCCTGGTCACGGCGGAGAAGGTCGGCCGCCAACGGATCTACCGGGTCCGACCCGCCGGCCTGCGCGACCTTCAGGCCGAGATCGACCGGTTCTGGACCGACGAGCTCGACCAGCTCGTCGCCGACGCCCACGCCCTCAACGCAACGAAGGAAGACCGATGAACTACTCCAAGACCGTGCACCTGCCCGTCTCCCCCGACGAGGCGTTCGCCCTGCTCACCGAGCCCGAGCGGCTGCGCCGCTGGCAGGCCGTCACCGCCCGGGTCGACCTGCACGCCGGCGGCAGCTTCCGCTGGACCGTCGCGCCCGGCCACGTCGCCGCCGGCACCGTGCACGAGATCGACCCCGGTCGCCACCTCGTGCTCGGCTTCGGCTGGGAGGGCTCGTCCGACCTCGCCCCCGACGAGTCGACGGTGACCTTCACCATCACGCCGGCCGGCAGCGGCAGCGGCAGCGAGGTGACCCTGACCCACACCGGACTCACCGACGAGCAGGCGGCCCAGCACGCGATCGGCTGGGACCACCACCTCGAGCGGCTCGAGGAGCTGGCCACCACCGGAGACGTGGCACCCGACGAGTGGAACGCCCTGCCCGACCCGATCGACGAGCTGTCCAGCGCGGAGGCCACGCTGGCGATCCTGCAGCCGGTGCTGCGCGGGCTCACCACCGAGGACCGGACCCGGCAGACGCCGTGCAGCGAGTACGACGGGCACGCGCTGGCGGAGCACCTGATGGGCTCGATCACCGGCATCGCCTCGATGGCCGGCGCCACCGTCACCCAGCCCGACGAGGGGTCGCTGGAGGACCGGGTCAGCACCATGGCCGGGCAGGCGCTCGAGGCCTGGCGGGCCCGCGGCGTCGACGGCACCGTTCCCGGCCCCGGGGGTGCCGACTTCCCTGCCTCGCTCGCGGTCAGCATCCTGTCGGTCGAGTTCCTGATCCACGCCTGGGACTTCGCCCAGACCAGCGGCCAGCAGCTGAGCGCTCACGACGACCTCACGACGTACGTGCTGGACAGGCTGCGCCAGCTGATCCCCGAGGGCCGCGAGGGCGGCGCCTTCGGTGCGGAGGTCCCGCTGGCCGACGACGCTCCCGCTCTCGAGCGGCTGGTGGCCTTCTCGGGACGACGTCCCCTCGTCCACGCCTGAGGAGTGCCCCGAACGCTGACCTGTCGCAGATGTACAGGGGACCCCGGTACATCCGCGACGGGTCAGGGCGGGATCAGGCGTACATCTGCGACAGGTCAGCGGTACTCGGGGTTGTGCCAGCCGAAGTGGTTGCCGGCGTTCCACTCCGAGCGCAGGTTGCCGTAGCCGGGGACGCCGCCCGCGTCCTTGAGCAGGGTGGCCAGGTGCATCAGGTTCCAGGTCATGAACGTGGTGTTGCGGTTGGTGAAGTCGTTCTCGGGCCCACCGCTCCCCTCGTCGAGGTACGACGGTCCGGGGCCGGCCTCGCCGATCCAGCCGGCGTCGGCGTTCGGCGGGATCGTGTAGCCCACGTGCTGGAGGCTGTAGAGCACGTTCTGCGCGCAGTGCTTGATGCCGTCCTCGTTGCCGGTGATCAGGCACCCGGCGACCCGTCCGTAGAAGAGGTACTGGCCCTTGTCGTTGAGCATCCCGCTGAGCGCGTAGATCCGCTCGATGAGGCGCTTGGTGACGCTGGAGTTGTCGCCCAGCCAGATCGGTCCGGCGACCACCAGGATGTCGCTGGCCAGGATGCCGGGATACAGCTCCGGCCAGGCGTCACTCTCCCAGCCGTGCTCGCGCATGTCGGGGTAGACGCCGGTGGCGACGTCGTGGTCGATGAGCCGGATCACGTCGACCTCGACACCGTGCTCGCGCATCAGGGCCGCGCTGGCGTCGACGAGGCCCTGGGTATGGCTGGGCTCCGGGCTCTTCTTCAGGGTGCAGTTGACGTAGGTGGCCTTGAGGCCGGTGAAGTCCCACTCGCTCATGGCCCGACTCTGCTCCAGGCGCCCGGTCCCGGCAAGATCCCAGCGGTGACGAAAGTCTGACGTCAGCCCCGGCTCTTGAGCCGCGCGTTGGGCAGCGCCGGCGCGGGGATCGGCGGCAGGCCGCCGGACACGACTCCGAAGTCCCCGTCGACGATCCCGTCGTCGGTGAGCTGGGCCTGCCAGGCGGCCCGGAAGGACCGGATCTCCTCGTCGGAGCGAGCGATGAAGTTCCACCACATCACGATCTGCTCGCCCAGCGGCTCACCGCCGAGCAGCAGCAGCCGGGCGCCCCGGCGGGAGGTGAGGGTGAGCGAGGTGGCCCCGGGGTCGACGTACGCCAGCTCGGCCTCGGCGACCTCGACGCCGTCGACCGCGAGGTCGCCGGTGTCGAGCAGCAGCCCGTGCTCGAAGGCCGTGGCGACGGGCAGCACCAGCCGCGCGCTCGGGGCCAGCACCAGCTCGGCGCCGAGCAGTGCGGAGTACGTCGTCACCGGCGACGCCGAGCCGAAGAGCGTGCCCAGGAACACCCGGGCCTCCCACCGGTGACCGCGCACCAGAGGCGGTGCGTAGTGCTCGAAGTCCGGTTCGACGAACCGCGAGCCGTCCGGCAGGGCCACCCACAGCTGGGCGCCGTGCAGCGTCGTGGTGGGCGCCGTCGAGACCTCCGAGTGGCTGATCCCCCGCCCTGCGGTCATCAGGTTGAGCTCACCGGGGCGGACCGTGGCGGCGTGGCCCGCGCTGTCGACGTGGTCGACCTCCCCGGTGAACAGCCAGCTGACCGTCTGCAGGCCGGTGTGCGGGTGCGGGGTGACCAGCATGCCGCCGGTCTCGGCGACGTCGTCGGGACCGTAGTGGTCGACGAAGCACCAGCCGCCGATCAACGAGCGCTGGCGCTGCGGCAGGGTACGCCGCACCGTCATCGCGCGCAGTCCGCCGAGCGGCACCTCGCGAGGGGTCAGGATCTCCACGGCGCCAGTGTCGCGCACCGGTTCAACTCAGGTGCACCGGGTTCGTCGCCCGCTTGCTGCCGGTCTCGACCGACGAGACCCGCCCCGCGTCCGAGCCGTGCAGTCCCTGCTCCTCGGCGGCGGCCGGCTCCAGACGGATCACCACCGACTTGGAGGTCGGGGTGTTGCTGCCCTCGGCGGTGGAGTCGAGCGGGATCAGCGGGTTGGTCTCCGGGTAGTACGCCGCCGCGCAGCCCCGCGGCTGGTCGTAGGGCACCACCCGGAAGGCTGGCGCGGTGCGCTCGGTGCCGTCGCCCCACTCGCTGACCAGGTCGACCATCTGGTCCGCCGACAGGCCCAGCGCGGTGATGTCGTCAGGGTGCACGAACACCACCCGGCGACCGCCGGAGATGCCGCGGTAGCGGTCGTTGAGGCCGTAGATCGTGGTGTTGAACTGGTCGTGCGAGCGCAGCGTCTGCAGCAGCAGTCGCCCCTCGGGCACCTCCAGCACGTCGATCGGGACGGCGCTGAAGATCGCCCTGTCGACCTTGGTCTGGAAGGTGCGGGTGTCCCGCGGCGGGTGCGGCAGCACGAAGCCACCGGGCAGGTCCACCTTCTCGTCGTACGACGCACAGCCCGGCACCACCCTCGCGATCCGGCGCCGGATCTGGGTGTAGTCGGAGCGGAACTCGCTCCAGGGGATCGTGGTCGCCCGCTCACCGAGGGTGGCCTCGGCGAGCGAGCAGATGATGTCGACCTCGGAGCGCAGGTGCGGCGACGCCGGCTTGAGCGGCCCCTTCGACGCGTGCACCGCCGACATCGAGTCCTCCACGGTGACCCGCTGCTCGCGGCCGCCGGTGAGGTCCTTCTCGGAGCGGCCCAGCACGGGCAGGATCAGCGCCTCGCGGCCGGCCACCACGTGCGAGCGGTTGAGCTTCGTGGACACGTGCACGGTCAGGTCGGTGCTGCGCATCGCCTTCTCGGTGACCTCCGTGTCGGGGGTGGCGGAGACGAAGTTGCCGCCCATGCCGAAGAACACCTTCGCCTTGCCGTCGCGCATGGCTCGGATCGAGTCGACGGTGTCGAAGCCGTGCTCGCGGGGCGGCTCGAAGCCGAACTCGTCGCGCAGGGAGTCGAGGAAGTGGTCGGGCACCCGCTCCCAGATCCCCATCGTGCGGTCGCCCTGCACGTTGGAGTGACCACGCACCGGGCAGAGACCGGCGCCGGGCTTGCCGATGTTGCCCTGGAGCAGGGCGACGTTGACGATCTCCTTGATGGTGGCGACCGAGTTGCGGTGCTGGGTGATGCCCATCGCCCAGCACACCACGGTGGCCGAGGAGTTGAGGAACATCAGCGCGGCCTCCTCGATCACCTGCCGGGACAGGCCGGTGGCCCGGTGCACGGCGTCCCAGTCGAGGTCACGCACGTGTGCGGCCCAGTCGTCGAAGCCGTGGGTGTAGGTGTCGATGAAGTCGCGGTCGAGTGCGTCCCACTCGAGCAGGAGCGCCCCGATGGCCTGGAAGAGCGCCAGGTCGCCGTTGATCCGCACCGGGAGGTGCAGGTCGGCGATGCCGGTGCCGGGGCCGACCATGCCGCGCACGGTCTGGGGGTTCTTGAACCGCACCAGCCCGGTCTCCTCGAGCGGGTTGATCGCCAGGATCTTGGCGCCGTTGTGCTTGGCCTGCTCCAGCGCGGTGAGCATCCGCGGGTGGTTGGTGCCGGGGTTCTGCCCTGCGATCACGATCAGCTGGGCGTCGTGGACGTCGTCGAGGCTGACCGACCCCTTGCCGATGCCGATGGTCTCGGCCAGCGCCACCGAGGTGGACTCGTGGCACATGTTGGAGCAGTCGGGCAGGTTGTTGGTGCCGAAGGCGCGGGCGAACAGCTGGTAGGTGAACGCGGCCTCGTTGGAGGTCTTGCCCGAGGTGTAGAAGATCGCCTGGTCGGGCGAGTCGAGGGCGTTGAGGTGCCGCCCCATCATCGCGAACGCGTCGTCCCAGCTGATCGGCTCGTAGTGGGTGCCGCCGTCGCGCAGCACCATCGGCTCGGTGATCCGACCCTGCTGGCCCAGCCAGTAGTCGGTGCGCTCCTGCAGCTCGGCCAGCGGGTGCGCGGCGAAGAAGCTCCGGTCGACCCGGCGCTTGGTCGCCTCTTCGGTGACGGCCTTCACGCCGTTCTCGCAGAACTCGGCCGTGTGCCGGTGCTCCGGGTCGGGATCCGGCCAGGCGCAGCCCTGGCAGTCGAAGCCGTCGGCCTGGTTGAGCCTGAGCAGGGTGCGCGCGGTGCGGCTGAGCCCCATCCGGCTGATCGCGTGCTTCATCGAGACGGCCACCGCCGTCATGCCGGCGGCCGCGTGGGACGGGCCCCCCACCTCGAGCTCGGACTCGTCGATGTCGTGGTCGGGTGCGCGAGACGTCATGAAGTCCATCTTCGCCCCGTACCCAAAATCGGCCTAGCCCGAACCCCCGATCCGGGGCCCTGGCCGACGGCGCCGAACCTCGGCCTGAACAATGGGCGGATGCCCTCGCTCTTCGACCCGCTCGTCCTCGGCGCCGTCAAGGCGCCCCACCGGGTGCTGATGGCACCGCTGACGCGGATGCGCGCCGCACAGCCGGGGGACCTGCCCCACGACCTGATGCGCGACTACTACGTCCAGCGCGCGAGCGCCGGGCTGATCTTCTCCGAGGGGGCCCAGATCTCGCCCGAGGGCAAGGGCTACATGGACACCCCAGGCATCCACAGCGCCGAGCAGGTGGTCGCCTGGCGCGCCGTCACCGAGGCGGTGCACAGCGCAGGTGGCCGGATCGCCTGCCAGCTGTGGCACACCGGCCGGGTGTCGCACGAGTCGTTCCACGACGGTCGGCCGCCCGTGTCGGCGAGTGCCCTGCCCTACCGCAACCGCACCACGGTGCGCGGCGAGGACGGGCGGCCCACCCGGGTGAACTGTCCGACGCCACGGGCCCTCGAGCTCGACGAGATGCCGCGGCTGCTCGAGGACTACCGGCGCGCCACCCGCAACGCCCACGAGGCCGGCTTCGACCTGGTCGAGATCCACGGCGCGCACGGCTACCTGCTGCACCAGTTCATGTCCGCCGAGAGCAACCACCGCACCGACGGGTACGGCGGGTCGCTGGCCGGCCGGGCCCGGCTGCCCCTCGAGGTCGTGGACGCGGTCGTGGAGGCCTGGGACGCCGAGCACGTGGGCATCCGGATCTCGCCGCTGGGCGTCTTCAACGGCCTCGACGACACCGCAGGGCTGGAGATGGGCCTGCACCTGGCCCGCGAGTTCGATGCCCGGGGGCTGGCGTTCCTGCATCTCTCGGAACCCGACTGGGCCGGCGGGCCGCAGCTCGAGGACGACTTCCGGGTGGCGTTGCGCGAGGCGTTCCCGGGGGTGCTGATCGGGGCGGGCAACTACGACGCGGCCAAGGCGGTGCGCCTGCTCGACGCCGGTCTCATCGACGCCGCCGCCTTCGGGCGCACCTTCCTGGCCAACCCGGACCTCCCGGCCCGGCTGGAGGCCGGGCTGGCGCTGAACGAGCCGGTGACGGCCACGTTCTACGGGGGCGGGGCCGAGGGCTACACCGACTACCCGGCCCACGACGCCGACTGACTCAGGTCAGCACCAGCACCAGGGTCATCAGCGCGACGCCGGCCAGCACGCCGGCGATGACGACGTGCCCGCTGGTGGGAGGCACCTCCACGCCGTCTCGGATGGCCGCCTCGGCGCGCCGCCAGCGCAGCCACGCGAGCACGCTGACCGCCCCCGCGGTGAGCGCGAGCGCCGCCGACATCACCCGCACCGCGGCGTCCGGCCAGCCGGTGTCGAGGGCGTGCAGGGCGGCCGCACCCGCGATCATGCCCAGGGCGGTGCGCACCCAGGCCAGGAAGGTGCGCTCGTTGGCGAAGGTGAACCGGGGGTCCGTCACGAGTTGGAGAATACGGCCGGCTCCCCGCCGTCGTGCGGCCCGTCCGGCCCGCGTCCCGCCCAGGTCCAGGCGTACGCCGGGTCCTCGACGGCCAGCCCGCCCTCGCCGAGGTCGAGCGGCGCGAAGGTGTCGACCATGACCGCCGACTCGTCGAAGTAGTCGGCCCCGAGCGACGCCTCGATCGCCGACGGCTGCGGGCCGTGGGCGTAACCGCCCGGATGCAGCGAGATCGACCCGAGGCCGATGCCCGATCCCTTGCGGGCCTCGTAGTCGCCGCCGACGTAGAACATCACCTCGTCGCTGTCGACGTTGGAGTGGTAGTAGGGCACCGGTATGGCGAGCTCGTGGTAGTCGACCTTGCGGGGCAGGAAGTTGCAGATCACGAAGTTCCAGCCCTCGAAGACCTGGTGCACCGGCGGCGGCTGGTGGATCTTGCCGGTGATCGGCATGTAGTCGTCGATGTTGAACGTGTAGGGGTAGAGGCAGCCGTCCCACCCGACCACGTCGAAGGGGTGGGTGGCGTAGGTCATCGCGGTGCCGACCACGCCGGCCGAGGTCCGGTGCTTGACCAGCACCTCGACGTCGCTGCCCTCGACGAGGAACGGCTCCCCCGGCCCGTGCAGGTCGCGCTCGCAGTACGGCGCGTGCTCGAGCAGCTGCCCGTAGCGCGACAGGTAGCGCTTGGGCGGCACGATGTGGGAGCTGGCCTCGATCGGGTAGAGCCGCGACACCTCGGCGGGCACCCAGCGGTGCGTGGTGGCCCGCGGGACCAGCACGTAGTCGCCGCCGCGGTAGCCGATCGTGCCGAAGACGGTCTCGAGCGTGCCCGAGCCGGACTCGACGTAGACGCACTCGTCGCCGATCGCGTTGCGGTAGTACGGCGACGGCTCGGTGCCGGTGACGACGTACGAGATCCGGACGTCGTTGTTGCCGAGCACCAGCCGGCGTCCGGTCACCGGGTCCGGCTCGGTCACCAGGTCGTGCAGGCGCAGGTGCCGCGCCTTGAGCGGGTGGTTGGGCGTGCGCGACTGGTCGGGCAGCTCCCAGGCCTCGGCGTCGACGATGGCCGAGGGCACGCCACGGTGGTAGAGCAGCGAGGAGTCCGAGGAGAAGCCCTCCTCCCCCATCAGCTCCTCGCGGTACAGCGAGCCGGACGGGTCGCGGAACTGGGTGTGCCGCTTGGGCGGCACCTCGCCGACGACGCGGTAGTGGGCCATCTCAACCTCCAAGGATCCGATAACCGGACACACTGGTCCGTTATCTGCTCCCAGCCTAACGAAGCCTCAGCCGCCGCGATAGGCCCGCGCCACGTGGCTGACGAAGTGGTAGACGCCGTCCTCGTCGGGCGCCAGCGGTCCGGCCCGGTAGCCGGGTGCCTTCATGCCCCGCTGCACCGACTCGCAGGCGGCCCAGTCCTGGCGGTTGGTGAGGTCCCAGAAGTCCACCGCGTACGACGGATCGAAGTCGTCGGCGGCCACCGTGTCGGCCGGGAACCCCCACGAGCAGCGGATCCGGGTCAGGTCGGGGGTCAGCGGGGTGAGCAGGTGGGTCATCACGTAGTCGGGGTGCAGGCTGATCAGCAGGTTGGGCAGCACCGCGACGTACATCACCGTGCGCCGCTGCTGCTCGTCGAGCCGGGTGATCGCCGACCCGGCGCTGCGCCCGTCGAACGACATCGTCTCCGCGCCCTCGCGCAGGTCGAGCCAGCCGCCGACCCAGTTGCCGGGGAGCTCGAGGTTGTCCCCGCTGTCCGGCGGGCTCACCCGGCACAGCTCCGGGTGGATCATCGAGCAGTGGTAGCACTCCTGGTAGTTCTCGATGACCACCTTCCAGTTCGCGGCCACGTCGTACTCGTGGATCACCGGGGTCACCAGAGAGGCGGCGTCGTACCCGTCGACGATGCCCTCGAGGTCGCCGATGTGCTCCTCGAAGGCCGGGGCCCGGCCGGTGCGGTCGACGAAGACCCAGCCGTGCCACTCGCGGACGGCGACCGGCGCGAGGCCGAACGCCTCCTTGTCGAGCTCGGCGCCCTTGTAGCCCGGAGCGCCGAGCAGGCTTCCGTCGAACCGGTACGACCAGGCGTGGTAGGGACACACGACCGCCTTGACGCCCTCGCTCGACCCGCCGCACGGGAGCAGCTCGTGGCCGCGGTGCCGGCAGGCGTTCTCGAAGCCGCGCAGCTCGCCGTCACGGTCGCGGGTGAGCAGCACGCCGTAGTCGCCCAGGGAGTGGGCGGCCATGCCCGACGACGAGACGTCGCTGGAGCGGCCGACGCACACCCACCCACCGAAGAGGTGCTCACGCTCCCAGGCCAGCACCGCCGGATCCAGGTAGGCCTCGCGGGGCAGCATCCGGCTGGTCCCGAACGGCGCCAGGGAGAGCGCGACCTGGTCGGAGTCGAGCGGTGCGGGAGGGACCGGGGAGACGGGCTGAACCGGGGGCATCACGGGCGACCTTTCGACGGACCGACGAGGGCAGGCTACGCCCGGCAGGGTCCCCGGCGCACCGCCTCGTCGCTAGGGTGACTGCGTGCCCAGCCCACTGCCCGACCTCTGGCACGGGCTCGTCGACGATGCGGCGATCTTCCCGCCCGGCGACGTCCCCCTGCACGAGGCCACCGCCGCCCACACCGCGCGCCGCGCACGTGAGCACGCCGACCTGGTCGGCACGTTCGTGCTCCGCGACACCGACCTGCCCCTGGTGCGCGGCAGCACGGCCCGGCTGTCGGTGGTGGTGACCGGGGGAGCCGGGCAGCTGGCCGGACCGCTGGCGCTGGCGCGACGCCTTGGCCTGACGGTGGCCGGGGTCGAGCTCGCGCTGCGCGACCCGGGCGACCTGTCCGGCAACGCCAGGCGGGTGGTGGCCGCTCTCGACGAGGCGCTCGACGCCGGGGCCGTCGACGAGGACACGCCCGTGCACGTGGAGCTGCCCTCCGAGGACCCGACGCACGCCTGGCTGGCGGCGGCCGACGTGGTCGCCGAGCGCGGCCTGCGACTGAAGTTCCGCACCGGCGGTCAGGAGCCGCCGGCGTTCCCGACCTCGGCCCGGCTGGCCGGGTGGATCGAGGCCGCGCTCGACCGGGAGACCCCCTTCAAGTGCACCGCGGGCCTGCACCACGCGGTGGCGCACACCGAGACCGACCTCGAGCACCACGGCTTCGTCAACGTACTGCTGGCGACCCGCGCCGCGCTCGACGGCGGCGACCCGGTGGCGGCCCTCGCTGAGCGTGACGAGGCCGTCGTGGCGACCGCTGCCCGCGAGCTCGGGCCGGGCGTCCGCACCTGGTTCACGTCCTTCGGCTCCTGCGACGTCCGGCAACCGCTCGACGACCTGCTGCGGATGGGACTGCTGTGACCGGATTCGGGCTCGACCACCTGCCCTACGGCGTGTTCTCGGTGTCGGGTGGGCGCCGGCGCGTGGGCGCGCGCCTCGACGACACCGTGCTCGACCTGGCCGCGGCGACCGGTCGCGCCGAGCTCGCCGCCGACAGCCTGAACCCGTTCCTGGCGCTGGGCCGCGAGGCCTGGGCAGAGGTCCGGGCCGAGGTCCGCGCGATGGCGGAGTCCGCCGCCACCCCACGACACCCCCTCGACGAGGTCGAGCTGCACCTCCCGTTCGAGGTGGGCGACTACGTCGACTTCTACTGCTCGCTCGAGCACGCCACCCACGTGGGCCGGATCTTCCGGCCCGATGCCGAGCCGCTGCTGCCCAACTGGCGGCACCTGCCGGTCGGCTACCACGGCCGCGCCGGCACCGTCGTGGTCAGCGGGACCCCGGTGGTCAGGCCGTGCGGCCAGCGCAAGGCGCCGACCGAGGAGGCGCCGACCTACGGCCCGACCCAGCGCCTCGACATCGAGGCCGAGCTGGGCTTCGTCGTCGGCGCCGGCTCCGCGCTGGGCAGCCGGATCGGCACGGGAGACTTCGCCGACCACGTGTTCGGCGTGGTGGGTCTCAACGACTGGTCGGCGCGGGACATCCAGGCCTGGGAGTACGTGCCGCTGGGGCCGTTCCTGGGCAAGTCGTTCGCCACGTCGGTGTCGGCCTGGGTCACCCCGCTGGGCGCCCTGGACGCAGCCTGGGTGGACCTCCCGGGCCAGCAGCCGGAGCCGTTGCCCTACCTGCACGTCGAGGGACCGGCCGGGCTCGACCTCGCCGTCGAGGTGGTGCTCAACGGTGAGGTGGTCAGTCGCCCGCCGTACGCGTCGATGTACTGGGCGCCGGCCCAGATGCTGGCCCACCTCACCGTGAACGGCGCCTCCACCCGCCCGGGTGACCTCTTCGGCTCGGGCACCATCAGTGGTTCCGGCCCGGGCGAGCGGGGCTCGTTCCTGGAGCTCAGCTGGGGTGGCACTCAGCCGTTCGACGAGGGCCGCACCTTCCTCGAGGACGGCGACGAGGTGGTGCTGCGCTACTCCGCGCCGAGCGCCTCGGGCGGCCGGATCACCCTGGGCGAGGTGGCGGGGAGGGTCCTGCCGGCCGTCCCCTGAGGGGTTCACTCCCCGCCCCGGATGTGGTTGTCTGGATCGGCGCGGCGCCGACTCGGGCGGCCGCAGTGATGAGGGGGACACCATCATGGTTCGACGCACGCTCTCGACCCGGCTGGCCGCGCTGCTCGCGACCGCCCTGGTCATCCCGGCCGGCGCCTCGCTGGCCGCACCGGCCGCCGCACCGGGCGTCGGCTCGCCGGGGATCGGCGACCCGTACTACCCGACGTACGGCAACGGCGGGTACGACGTGCGGCACTACGGCATCGACGTCGTCTACCGGCCCGGCACCGACAAGCTGATCGGGCACACCCGGATCCGCGGCACCGCGGCCCAGCCGTTGCGCCGCTTCGACCTCGACCTGGCCCTGCGCGCCTCGGCGGTGAAGGTCAACGGCGCACCCGCCCGGTTCACCCAGACCCCGCACGAGCTGGTGGTGACGCCTCGTACGCCGTTGACGCAGGGTCAGGCGCTCAACGTGGACGTGCGGTACGCCGGCCTGCCCGCGAAGCAGAAGGTGAACGGGTCCTCCCCGTGGATCCGCACCGGCGACGGGGCCGCCGCCCTGGGTGAGCCCGAGATCGCCGCCTGGTGGTTCCCGAGCAACGACCATCCGCGCGACAAGGCCACCTTCGATGTCCGGGTGACCGTGCCCCGGGGCGTGGAGGCGCTCGGCAACGGCGCGCTGGTGTCGCGCACGTGGCACCGCAGCCACCAGACCTGGCACTGGCGGATGGCCGAGCCGATGGCCACCTATCTGGCGTTCTTCGTGGCCGGTCAGTTCGACATCACCCGCGGGCGGTCGTCCGGCGGCATCCCGGTGCTCAACGCGGTGGCGGCCAACGGAGGGCGCGAGGCCGCCCGGGCGAAGGCCGACCTGGCCCGCACACCGGAGATCATCGACTGGGAGGCCCGGCAGTGGGGTGACTACCCGTTCGACCAGATGGGTGGCGTGGCGCCGGCGGCCGACTTCGGCTTCGCCCTGGAGAACCAGACCCGCCCCGTCTACAGCCGGCTGTTCTGGTCGGGCGGACGCAACGTCTACGTGGTGGTGCACGAGCTGGCGCACCAGTGGTACGGCGACTCGGTGTCGGTGAAGAACTGGCGCGACATCTGGCTCAACGAGGGGTTCGCGTCGTTCACCGAGTGGCTGTGGTCCGAGAAGCACGGCCAGACCTCCGCCGCCGACCTGCTGGACCTCTACTACCGCAGCTACCCCGGCTCCGACTCGTTCTGGAAGCTGAAGATCGGCAACCCCGGAAAGGGCAACGAGTTCGACGGGGCCGTCTACGACCGGGGTGCGATGACACTCCAGGCGCTGCGCAACCGGATCGGCGACCCGGCCTTCTTCGAGGTGATGCGCACCTGGGCAGCCGACCACGCAGGGGGCAACGGCTCGATCCCGCAGTTCACCGCGCTGGCCGAGCGGGTCTCCGGGCAGGAGCTCACCCGTTTCTTCCGGGTGTGGCTCTACACCGCCAGGAAGCCCGGCCGCACGGCTGCGAACGGGCTGCCGCCGGCCCGCAGCGCGAGGGCCACCGTCGACCTCAGTTCGTGGAAGAAGCTGCAGCAGGCGCGCTCGCTGCTGCTCGGAGCCGAGCACGCGGGTCACTGACGATCCGCTCGAGGTGGGACCGCGCGCGTTCGGTCAGCAGGAGCACTGCGGTGAGCGCCGTACAGGTCAGGATGCCGAACACGATCGCGTGGTAGGCACCGTGCAGCGAGGAGTCGAGCGGGGCCACCAGCCCCATCACCAGCGAGCCGCCCACCAGCGCCACCTGGGCCGCCTGCGGGAGCCGCAGCGGGGCGACGAACGGCACCAGCCAGAGCAGGTACCACAGGTGCACCACCGGGCTGAGCAGCAGCGACGCCCCGACGGCCGCCGCTACCGACCGCAGCGCGGCGGCGTGGTCGCCGGTGGGCGTGACCAGCGCGAGCCGCACCAGCAGGGCCGCAGCCACTGCGGTGGCGACGGTGCGGGTCAGGTCGAGGAAGGTGGCCGGGGCCGGCCCTTGGCCCGACCAGCCGGCAAGCAGATCGAGGAGGCCTCCGAGCACGGTGGGCAGTGACAGCGGCGTGGTCACCGTGCCGGGCACCCCCAGCGCGTGCACCCACCCGGTCCCGAGCCCTGCGGCGAGCCCGAGCCCGAGCAGGGTGCCGACGGCCGCGGTGGCGACGGCGGCGAGGTGCCGGAGCCGGACCAGCAGGGCCGCCCCGACCGGCGCCGCGAGCAGGGCGACGCCCAGGCAGACCAGGCCACCGGGCAGCTTGACGGCGGCGGCTGCGCCACCGAGGGCTGCTCCCCACACCCAGCCGCGTTCGGCGGCGACGACGAGCGCGGCGCCCATCAGGCCGGCCATCAGCAGGTCGTTGTGCAGCCCGCCCACTCCGTTGGCCAGCATCAGCGGGGAGGCGATCACGATCGCGGTGGCCAGTGCCGGGTTGGTGCCGGTCCAGGCGGCCAGCCGGGGCACCGCCCAGGCGAGCAGGACCAGGCCGACGAGCGCCACCAGGCGGTGGCCGACGACCAGCAGCCAGGGGTTGCCGGTCAGGTCGGCCCCCCAGCCGCCGAGGACCAGGGGCAGCGGGCCGTACGGCGCCGGGGTGGCCAGCCAGCGCGGGTCGATGGCCTGCACGATCGGGCCGCTGAGCACGATCGGGCCGTGCTCGTAGGGGGAGATGCCGACCGAGGTGAGCATCCCCTGCCCGGCGTAGCTCCAGCCGTCGCGGGAGAACAGCGGCGGTGCCAGCAGCAGGGGCGCCGACCAGAGAAGCGCGGCGTACCGGGCCAGGTCGAGGGCTTCCACGGGGTCCGACTCCCGCACCTGGCGACAGAGCGCGAGCCAGGCCGCTCCGAGCAGGCCGAGGCCGGCCATCACCACGGCGAGGCCGAGCATCCGGCCGGTCTCGTGCTCCCGGAGCAGGCTGAGGGCCTCGACCCGGAGCACCGGGGTCGAGGACGGCAGCGCGGACACCACGAGCCCTCCGGCGAGCACGCACAGTGATCCGGTGAACCCCCTCGTCAGCACGGGCCGACCCTAGGGAGCGGGGTCTACGCGGCGGTGAACTCCAGCGCAACGCGGCCCGACGGCTGGGCTTCGTCACAGCGCGGGGTGGTGAGGAGCAGCAGCGCCAGCCTCCGCGCGACGCGGCTGCCCTCGAGGACGGCCTCGCCGGCGCGTGCGGAGATGGTGTGGGTGCCCCGGTGGTCGGTCATCCGGTGGCGACCGTGCGGCGAGCACGAGACGACGAGACCTGGCCGCGGCTGGCTGCGTCGCCACCTCCCGTGGGTGGCGATCCGGTGATGTCGCTGGGTCATCGGGGCGCCGTTGCCGGCCCGGGTCTGGCCGGGCGGGCCGTGCGGGTCGAAGGGCTGGGTGTGGTCGAGCTGCATCCGGCGGCTGGTGGAGACGCCGTAGGGGAAGCAGTCGGCGGGGGTGCGCAGCAGCACACTCTCGCGGAGGCTCCCGGTGAACTCGTAGGCGTCGCTCGGGAGCTGGTGGGCGAGGTCGATGACCGGGCGGACCGTGACGAACGAGTGGCCGAGGATCGTGCGGGCATGGGCGAGGGTGATCGGCCCGCCGCCCTCGAAGCGCGCCACGCCGTGCCCATCACGGGTGAAGTCGGACTCGGTCAGGTGGATCACCAGCTGGGCACGCGGGCGCAGGTGGGCCGGGTCGAGGCCTCGCAACGCCTCGGCCAGGTCAGGGTCCAGCGCGTCCGGCTCGGCCTCGGCCACCAGGCGCAGGGCCGCGGCGGGCCGGGCCAGCAGTCCGAGCGCCCGGCTGCGTCGTACGTCGAGGGTGGACCCGTCACCGCGGCTGGCCAACACCCTGGCGAGCCGGTCGATCTCCGCGTCGAGACGCACCGCATCGGCCACGTCGAGACGGGCGTAGACGCCCTTCGTGCCGAGCTCGGTGGACTGGTTGACGGTGACGAACCGCGCCCGCAGCGCAGCCTCCCGGGCCTCTTCGGCCTGCTCGTCGGCGGCCAGCACCATCGCCTCGACCAGCCGGAGCAACCGGCTCGGCGGCAGCGTCGCCGCCACGTCCGCGAGTCGCTCGTCGACCTCACGCACCTGGCTCCAGGTCAGCCGTCGGGTCGTCGCGGCGATCTTGCGGGCCACCCAGTCGGGTAGCGCCAGGTCGTCGACAGTCAGCGCCCACAGCGCACTCAGCCGGTGTCGCAGGTCGAGCGCGTCGGCGATCAGGTTGCGGGCGGACAGGGCGTGCAGCTGCAGCGAGAGGCCGAGCTCGACGGGGGCGAACTCGCACACCCGCGGCGTCCCCTCACCTCCCAGCTCGACCGCCCGTTCCGCGCCGGGGACCGGGCGGGACCCGAGCAGCTCCTCGGGGTGCAGGTCGGCCCAGTGCGCCGCCAGCACCAACAGCCTAGCGTCGGCCGCGCGCTTGCGGCGCACCCCGCGATCGACCTCGGCAAGGGTGTCGCCGGCCGAGGCGGGGAGGTCCAGATTCACCCTTCCATTGTATCCGAACGCATGTTCGATTCACAAGCGTTCTTCCACAAGCCGTCACCTCGGAGTCGCCCACCCGGTCAGACCTGCCGGGTCACCCCGCACCGCGGGCAGTGCGCGAAGCGGCACCGCTCGAGGGCCTGGCCGCAGGAGCAGGTGGGAGCACGGTCCACGACCGCAGCGCGACGGTGGAGCAGGGCGTCGCTCAGCGCGCGCCTGGGAGGGCCGGCCCAGATCACAGTGGTCGCCGTACTGGTCATCGGGCACCTCCTGGCCTCCGGGCGAAGCTCCCGTCACCAGGTATTCGTTGCCACAGAGGATCCGGATGTGCAGGCGGCTGCGGGTCAGGCGCCGACCAGCCCGCGCTCGACGGTGTCGAGCAGTGCCTCCAGGGTGACGTCACGTATCTCGGCAGGCAGGTCGCTCAACGGGCCGTGCAGGTGCAGCACCGCGAAGCCGTGCACCGCCGCCCAGCACACGACGTCGGCCCCGTCTCGACGGGCGGCCGGCATCGCCCCCGCGGCCACCATCTCGTCGAGGACGTCGCCGAGGACGCCGTAGGGGCCCGACGAGTCGGAGGACTCGGGACTCGCGGGACTCTCGGGACAGTCCGGCACGTCGACGTGCGCCGTCTGCGCAGCGAAGGCCACCTCGAAGAGCCCGGGCTCGGACAGCGCGAAGCCCACGTAGGCGCGGCCGACCTCGCGGAGCCGGAGCCGGGACAGGAGGTCGGGCTGGTCGCACTCGATCCCGGCGATCCGGGCGAGCATCGCCGCCTCGAGCCGGTCCATGGCCAGGGTGGCCACCTCGGCGAGCAGCTCCTCGCGATCGGCGAAGTGCCGGTAGGCCGCGTTGTGCGAGACGCCGGTCTGCCGGGCGACCTCGCGCAGCACCACCCCGTCGGGCCCCTTGGCGCGCGCCAGCTCGGCCGCGGCCAGCACGAGGGCGGGACGCAGGTTGCCATGGTGGTACGACGAGCTCACGACTCGATCCTATCTGCATGTTGACACTGGTCACATCTCGGTGCTTCACTCAATGTTGTCACTGTCCACTTCCTCGCCGAGGTGCCCCCCATGAACCGCAAGCTCGCCATCCTGCTCACGGTCTGCGCGGCCGTGCTGGCCATCAACCTCGACACCACGATCGTCAACGTGGCACTGCCGAGCATCTCCACCGAGCTCAACGCAGGGACCCGTCAGCTGCAGTGGGTCGTCGACGGCTACAACCTCGCCTTCGCCGCCCTGGTGCTGGCCGCCGGCAGCCTGTCGGACCGCTACGGACGCCGCCCCGCGCTGATCCTCGGCCTGATCGGGTTCGCGATCGCCAGCGGCGCCGGCGCCCTGGTCACCTCCGCGACCGCCCTGGTCGCGGCCCGGGTGGCGATGGGCATGTGCGCGGCACTGATCTTCCCCACCACGCTGTCGATCATCAGCAACACCTTCCGCGACCGCAGGGAGCGCGCCGCCGCCCTGGGCGTCTGGGGCGCCGTGGTCGGCATCGGCGTGGCCGCCGGCCCGGTGACCGGCGGGCTGCTGCTCGAGCACTTCTTCTGGGGCAGCGTCTTCTGGGCGCTGGTCCCGCTCGCGCTGCTGGCCGCCGGCGCGGCGTACCTCATCATCCCCGAGTCGCGCGACCCGCAGGTCCCGCGCCTCGACCTGGCCGGCCTCGGCCTCTCGGTGGCGATGCTGAGCGCGCTGACCTACACGATCATCGAAGGCCCGGCGCGAGGCTGGCGCTCGACGGAGACCCTCGGCGGGTTCGCCCTGAGCGCCGCCCTGCTCGCCACCTTCGTGGTCGTCGAGCGCCGCGTCGCCCACCCGATGCTCGACATCACCCTGTTCCGCGACCGGCGTTTCAGCGCAGCGAGCGGCGCCGTCACCGTCACGTTCTTCGCGCTCTTCGGCTTCATCTTCCTGATCACGCAGTACTTCCAGTTCGTGCGCGGCTACGGCACCCTCTCCACCGGCGCCCGGATCCTGCCGGTCGCGCTGAGCATCGCGGTGGCGTCGGTGGCCGGCGCGCTCCTGGCCCCCAGGATCGGCACCAAGGCCGTGGTGACGACCGGGCTGGTCTCCTTCGGGGTCTCGTTCCTGTGGATCTCCACGGTGGCCGTCGACGCGCCGTACGCGACGGTCATCGTGCCGCAGATGATCCTGATGGGACTGGGCATGGGACTGATCTCCACGCCCGCCACCGAGTCGATCCTCCTGGTGCTGCCACCTGCCCGCGCCGGGGTCGGCTCGGCCGTCAACGACGCCACCCGCGAGCTCGGCGGCACCCTGGGAGTGGCCGTGGTCGGGTCGATCTTCTCGTCCGTGTACGCCGCGCACCTCGCCGACGGTGTCTTCGCGACCCAGCCGGCCGGTGTGCTCGCCCAGGCCCAGGACTCCGTGGGGGTCGCCCAGGCACTGGGGGCCGGGTCACCCGGACTCACCGCCGCGGTGCAGGACGCCTTCATGGCCGGCCTGCACACGTCGTGCCTGGTGATCGGGCTGCTCTGCCTGGCCGGGGCGCTCGCCGCGCTGGCGGCACTGCCCGGACGGGTCGTGCCTTCCCCGCTCGAGGAGGAGCCCGTCCCGGTCGCGGCCTGACCCTCAGACCTGCGCCCGCACGCACCACGCGGAGGCGGCCAGGCTGAACGAGCCCGTCGGCAGCAGCTCGGCGCACCGGGTGCGCAGCTGCTCGCGCTGGGCCGGGTCGAGGCCGGCCACGTGTGCCCCTGCCGGTCCGACACCGAGGGTGAACGGGTCCCACCAGGCGTCGAACGACGCGAACTCCACCGTCACCGTGAGGCTCGACGAGGACGGGTCGCGGAGCCCGGCCGCGGCACACAGGTCGGCCAGGTGCCCCTCTCGGGCGCCGGCCAGCCCCGACTCGTCGGGAGCTCCCGGCTGGACGTCGTCGACCGCGCGCCAGAACAGCGCGAGCGGGCCGCCACCACCGGCGTGGTCCCAGACGCAGGCAGCCACGGTGCCCCCGGGCCTGACCACCCGGCGCATCTCGGCCAGGCCGGCCACCGGGTCGGCCATGAAGTGCACCACCAGCTGGGCCAGGGCGGCGTCGAACCCGGAGTCGTCGTGCGGCAGGTGCTCGGCGACGCCGGAGCGCACGTCCACCGCGGGGAACCGCTCCCCCACCGCGGCCACGAACGACTCCGACGGGTCGATCGCCGCCACCTGCCTCGCACCGAGCAGGTCGACCAGACGGGCGGTGAGGGCGCCCGGACCGCAGCCCACGTCGAGGGCACGCTGCCCCGGCTGCACGCCCGCGAAGCCCAGGAACTCGGTGGCCAGCGGCTCGGAGAAGCGGCCCATGAACCGGGCGTACGCCTCCGCCCCGACGTCGAAGCTCATCTGCTCAGTGTGCTCGCGGCGTCAAGGCGTCGACACCGCTCAGACGCCCTCACGGTCGGAGAAGCCGGGATGCACGAAGGGCTCACCACGCTTCAACGACTCCACAGCGCCGGGGTGCACCCGGTGCAGGTGAGCCACCGCCTTGTGCCGGTAGCGCAGGATCTGCAGGGCGCCGAGACCCCAGAAGAGGTACTGCACCGACATCGCCACCCGGAAGTCGCCCAGGCCGTAGGAGCCACCCCCGCTGTGCAGGTCGAGCACCACGCCCACCAGCGCCATCGTGAGCAGCGAGGCCGAGAAGCCCCCCACGTTGACCAGGCCGTTGGCGCGGCCGGACACCTCGACCGGGGTGAAGCTGCGCGCCAGGTCGAAGCCGACCATCGACGCCGGCCCCCCGGTGGCCATCAGGCAGACCAGGATCACCAGCAACCACAGCGGTGACGGCGTCGAGCGCAGCAGCACCACGCCCCAGCACAGCGCCATCGCGGCCACCACGCCGAGCACCAGGTAGGAGCGGTAGAACGGGTAGCGGGAGACGAGCACGCCGAGCACCAGCCCGCTCACCACCACCCAGCCGGTCATCACCATCAGCAGCGTGCTCGCGGTGCCGGTCGACAGGCCCTGGCCACGCACCAGGAAGGGGAACCCCCACAGCATCGAGAAGACCGTCACCGAGAACTGCGACGTGAAGTGCGACCACATCCCCAGCCGGGTGCCGGGGTTGCCCCACACCAGCCGCACCGAGCGGGCCACGGCACGGATCTTGATCCGCACCACCTCCCCGCGCCGGTACGGCGAGTCCTTGACCAGCAGGGCCACCAGCACCATCAGCGGTACGCCGATCACCGACGCCCACGCGAAGGCGGGCGTCCAGCCGAGCTCGTGCAGCGCGAAGGACAGGGGCGCCGCGGCCACGATCGCGCCGAGCTGTCCCACCTGTCCGGTCATCTGGGTGATCACCGGCACCTGGCGGACCAGGAACCACACGGTGACCAGCCGGATCACGCTCACGAACACCATCGCGTCGCCGGCTCCGAGCACCGCCCGGGCCAGGACAGCGAGCGTGAACGTGGTCGAGAACGCGAAGGCCAGCTGCCCTGCGGTCATCAGCACCAGGCCGACCAGCAGCATCGCCCGGGAGCCGAAGCGGTCCAGCAGCACGCCCACCGGGATCTGCAGGCCGGCGTACACGAGCAGCTGGAGGACGGTGAAGAACGCCAGCTGGGT
>JBBQRV010000037.1:0-20208 GCA_038214475.1 Propionibacteriales bacterium
CGTGGGCGCGTGGGGCGTGCTCGTCTACCTCAAGAATCTGCGGCATCTCTCTCCTCAACCGGGTGGGGGCGTGGGCCCGTGCGGGCGCCGGGGCGCTCGCTCAGGCACACGACCCAAGGAAAAATCAGGAAACGACGGCGAGGACGTCACGCGCGGAGAGGATGAGGTACTCCTCGCCGGCGTACTTGACCTCGGTGCCGCCGTACTTGCTGTAGATGACCTTGTCGCCCACGTTGACGTCGAGCGGGACCCGGTTGCCGTTGTCGTCGATGCGACCAGGGCCGGTGGCCAGGACCTCGCCTTCCTGGGGCTTCTCCTTGGCCGTGTCCGGGATGACCAGACCGGACGCCGTGGTCTGCTCTGCCTCGAGCGCCTTGACGACGATGCGGTCCTCGAGAGGCTTGATGTTGACCGACACGATGTCGAACTCCACTTCTCTAGCACGAACTTCGCTGGAAACGTTGGGTGCCGGGCGATGTCTCGGTACGCCGTCGCGGGGGCCGTACGTCGTATCGCTTGCGGCTGGCACCCTCGGGGTGAGAGTGCCAATTGCAAAACTAGCACTCTCCCCAATGGAGTGCCAGAGGCGGGTCGTCGCAATCGGATCGGGTTGTCGGCCGGCCCGGTCGGACGCCGATCGGCTGACAGGATGGCCGGGTGGAACTCGAGACCTTCCGGTGGCTGCTGACCCCCGACGGACAGCGGCTGCTGGAGCGGGCCACCCACGTCTACGTCGACACCGAGGGCGACCCGGTGCGCGCGGCGAGCGCCGTACGCCGGATCGAGGCGGACGCCGACCGGGCGGCCGCGGCACTGACCCAGGTGCAGCTGCGGGCCCGCGCGGTCGCGAAGTTCGGCGACGACGCGGTGTCGATGTACTTCACCCCCGACGCCCTCGAGCAGGCCACCCGGAGCCGGGTAGGCGCGCACCGGGCGGGACGGCTCGCCGCCGCCCAGCCGGCCAACGTGGTCGACCTCGGCTGCGGCATCGGTGGCGACCTGGTCGCGTTCGCCCGGGCCGGCCTCACCGCGGCCGGGGTCGACCTCGACCCGGTGCGGGTGGCGATGGCCGAGGCCAACCTGGCGGCCCTGGGCCTGCCCGGCGCCGTCGCCGTCGCCGACGCCACCGGCCTCGACCTCGGCACCTTCGCGGTGGCCTTCGCCGACCCCGCCCGCCGCAGCGGCCGGGGTCGCACCTTCCGGGTCGACGACTGGACCCCGCCCTGGTCGTTCGTGGAGACCCTGCTGGCTCGCGCAGCCGTGGTGAAGGTGGCGCCCGGCATCCCGCACGACCTGGTCCCCGACGGTGTCGAGGCGGAGTGGGTGAGCGACGACGGCGACGTCAAGGAGGCCGCGCTCTGGTCGGGTCGGCTGTCCACCGCCAGCCGGCGGGCGACCGTGATCGGTGCGGGCGGGCTGGCCACCCTCACCGAGGAGGACGACCCGTGGCAGGGACGCGAGCGGCCGGTGCGGGCCCTGGGCCGGTTCCTCTACGAGCCCGACGGAGCGGTGATCCGAGCCGGCCTGGTGACCGCGGTGGCCGCCGGCGTCGACGGCGGGCTGGTCGACGAGCACATCGCCTGGGTCACCTCCGACGCGTCCTTCCGGACGCCGTTCGCCCGCGGCTTCGAGGTGCTCGAGGAGGTGCCCTACCGGGAGAAGCAGCTGCGCGCCGCGCTGCGGGCACGCAGCATCGGTCGGCTGGCGATCAAGACCCGCGGCGTCGACGCGGTGCCCGAGCAGCTGCGCAAGCGGCTCGCCCTCCACGGGGACAACGAGGCGACCCTGGTGCTCACCCGGATCGCCGGCGCCGGCACCGCGCTGCTGGTGCGCCCCTTCTGAACGACGACGTCACAATGACGAGCGCGGAGGCTCCGCCGACAGCCTGAGCGCGATCGACGCCAGGGCCAGCGCCTGCACCGACTCCCAGGTGCCGGGCTTGAGCCGGGCCGCGGCCGCCGCGGCGCTCTGGGCCAGCTCGGCGGCGGTGGCGAGCTGCTGCTGCTGTGCGGTCATCGGGACTCCTGGGTCGTGGACGGCATTCAGATCCGGGCGCGCTCGGCCCCGATGGTGGTGTCGGGGCCGTGCCCGGTGTGGACGACGGTGTCGTCGGGCAGGTCGAAGAGCCGGGCCCGGATCGACTCGACGATCAGGTCGGCGTTGCTGAACGAGCGCCCGGTGGCTCCCGGCCCGCCCTCGAACAGGGTGTCGCCGGTGAACACGCAGCCCAGCTCGGGCGCCACGAAGCAGACCGCGCCGGGGGCGTGCCCGGGCGTGTGCCGCACCTCGAGCGTGGTGCCCCCCACCTCGAAGGTCATCCCGTCGGCGAGGTCGACGTCCCAGAGGTGGTCGTCGTGGGTGAGGCCCCACAGCGGCTTGTCAGACGGGTGCAGCAGGATCGGCGCGGTCACCCGCTCGCGCAGCGCCGGTGCCACCCGCACGTGGTCGTCGTGGGCATGGGTGCACAGGATCGCCTTCACGGTCCGCTCCCCCACCACGGCCATGATCGCGTCGACGTCGTGCGGCGCGTCGATCACCACGCACTCGCTGTCGTCACCCACCACCCACAGGTTGTTGTCGACCTGGTGGGTCTCGCCGTCGAGGGAGAAGGTGCCGCTGACCACGGCATGGTCGATGCGGGCCATCAGAGGATCACCACCGAGCGCAGCACGTCGCCGTGGTGCATCTTCTCGAAGGCCGCCTCCACGTCGCCGAGGCCGATCTCCTCCGACACGAACGCGTCGAGATCGAGCCGGCCCTGCTGGTAGAGGTCGACCAGCAGGGGGAAGTCACGCGAGGGCAGGCAGTCGCCGTACCAGCTCGACTTCAGTGCCCCGCCGCGTCCGAACACGTCGATCAGCGGGATGTCGGGCAGCTTCATGTCGGGCGTGGGGACGCCGACCAGGACCACGGTGCCGGCCAGGTCGCGGGCGTAGAACGCCTGCTTCCAGGTCTCGGGTCGGCCGACCGCGTCGATCACCACGTCGGCCCCGTGGCCACCGGTGAGCGACTGGATCGCCTCGACCGGGTCGAGATCGGTGGAGTTCACGGTGTCGGTGGCGCCGAGGTTGCGGGCCCACTCGAGCTTGCGGTCGTCGAGGTCGACGGCGATGATCTTCGACGCGCCGGCCAGGGCCGCCCCGGCGACCGCGGCACTGCCCACGCCGCCGCAGCCGATGACGGCCACCGACATGCCACGGGTCACCGCGCCGGTGTTGATCGCGGCACCGAGGCCGGCCATCACGCCGCAGCCGAGCAGGCCGACCGCAGCGGCGCGCGCCGCGGGGTCGACCTTGGTGCACTGCCCCGCCGCGACCAGGGTCTTCTCCGCGAACGCCCCGATGCCCAGCGCCGGCGACAGCTCGGTGCCGTCCTCGAGGGTCATCCTCTGGGTGGCGTTGTGGGTGGCGAAGCAGTACCACGGCTCGCCACGGGTGCAGGCCCGGCACTCGCCGCACACCGCACGCCAGTTCAGGATCACGAAGTCGCCGGGCGCCACGCTGGTGACCCCCTCACCGACGGCCTCGACCTCGCCCGCGGCCTCGTGGCCGAGCAGGAACGGGAAGTCGTCGTTGATGCCGCCCTCGCGGTAGTGCAGGTCGGTGTGGCAGACGCCGCAGGCCTGGATCCTCACCACGGCCTCGCCGGGTCCGGGGTCGGGGACGTTGATGGTCTCCACCGAGACTGGGGCGCCCTTGCCCCGGGCGATGACGGCCTTGACCTGCTGCATGGGGTGCTCCTCGACGTGGGCGACTGGTCCTGGGTCACGCTATCGACCGGTGACAAGGGCGGCCCGGTGGGGCCGCTGGGCGCGCGCACGGCGCGACGACGGCAAATGCAACCCTCCTGAGGCATTTCGCGTCTTGGACGTGGAAAGGTGGTGATCAGGCCCATGCACAGTGCAGTCGCTACGGGAGTCAGGATGTCCGATCGGACGCGCGACGCCGAGTTCTCGGCGTACATGGCAGCACGCCAGCCGGCGTTGCTCCGCACCGCGTACCTGCTGTCGGGAGACCGGGCCACCGCGGAGGACCTCGTCCAGACCGCGTTGGCCAAGCTCTACCTGAGCTGGGACAAGGTGCACACCCGCGACTCGGTCGACGGCTACGTGCGCCGGATCCTGGTGAACGAGAACAACTCACTGTGGCGTCGGGCGTGGAAGCGCACCGAGGTGACCACCGAGCTGGTGCCCGACCACGCCGTCCCCGACGACTACGACGACGGCCGCTCCGCCGCGGTCTGGGAGCTGGTCAAGAGCCTGCCCCGCAAGCAGCGGGCCGTGGTCGTGCTGCGCTACTACGAACAGCTGTCGGAAGCCGAGATCGCACACACGCTCGGCATCTCGACCGGGACGGTCAAGTCCCAGGCCAGCCGCGCGCTGGCCGCCCTGCGCGATCGCGCACCCGCCACACTCACCCCCGGGGAGGAGGAACGATGAACGGACCGGAGTACGACGTCGACCGGGCGCTGCGGCACCAGGTCGAGCACCTCAACGACGCACCGCTGACCCTCGACGACATCCGTGGACGGGCCACCGGCATCCGCCGCCGTCGCCGGATCGCGGCCGGCGTGTCCGCCGCCGCCGTGGTGGCGATCGTCGCCCCGCTCGGCTTCGTGCTGGCCGACCGGGCGCCCGAGTCGCTGCCGCCGGCCGACCGCCCGTCGCCGACGCTGCTCACCCCTTCGCCGTCACCCACGACCGGCGAGACCCCGTCGGCCCCGACCACCCCGGTGGTCTACGACATCGACACCACCCCGCCGGCCGAGGGCACCACGGGCGCCGAGATCGGCCTCCCCTACTGGTTCGACGGCCAGGTGTCCTTGCCCGCCGGGGAGACGCTGACCAGCAAGGACCGGGTCTACGACGTCGTCCGCGACCCGGACACCGGGCACCTGCTCGGCTTCACGTTCGCCCAGGGCGAGTACCAGCTGGAGGAGTTCGGGCCCGACGGCACCGTGCTCTCCTCGGCGCCGGCCACGTCGAACCGGATCGCGGTCGCGCCCGACGGGGCGACGTACGCCTATGTCACCCAGGTCGGCGGCACCTGGCAGCTGGTCGAGAAGGGTGCCCACAGCGGAACCTGGGACCTCGGGGCCACCACCCCGGAGCAGGGCACCGGAGCGACCGGCCTGCTGTCCGACGGCTCGGTCGTCTTCGAGACCCGGGTCGGGCGCCCCATGCTGGCCTCCCCCGACGGCTCGACCCGCCGGATCCCGGGCACCTTCCTGACCGTGGTGGGCTCCTCCGCGGTGACCGACCGGATCGCGGCGCAGACGTCGTACAACAACGACGGCACGTCGTGCTGGGCGGTCATCGACACGGCCGGCAAGTCCGTCGCAGAGACCTGCGACCACGCCCTGGGCGAGTTCAGCCCGGACGGCCGCTATGTCTACGGCTTCCCGTCCGACAGTGACGGACTGGGCCCGACGTCGGTGTCGATCCTCGACGCCACCACGCTGGAACCGGTGGCCACGTTCGCGATGCCGAACGGTGGATTCCTCGCCACCCCGCTCGCCTGGCGCGGTGACACCCTGGTGGCCAACGCCTGGCACGACAGCACCTGGTACGTCGAGTTCCTCGGTGTCGACGGGGTGCTCCAGCTCCGCTCGAGCTTCCCGGGGCCCAACAACTTCGACCCGCCACCGTTCGAGTTCGGAGCCGGCCCGCTCGCCGGGCCGACGGGCTGACCGGGCGCGCCGACCCGGTCGACGGCTGGGCGTTCGGGGGCGTTCGGGGGCGTTCGGGGGCGTTCGGGTGCGTTCGGGTGCGTTCGACTCGGCAGTCAGTCAACCGCCGGGATGTGGGTGCGGACGAAGTCGAGGGCGACCTGCGCGACGTCCGGCCATCCGTGGTCGATGGTCAGGGAGTGGCCCCGGCCCGGGATCTCGGCGAACTCGGTGACCGCGCTGTTCTTGCTGTGCTTCTTGTAGGCGGCGTGGGAGATGGCGTGCGGAACCGTGTGGTCGTTCTCCCCGGAGATGATCAGGATCGGCCCACGGTCCTCTGCCTTGTAGTCGACCTTGGTCTCGCTGAAGGGGTTGAGGTTCGCCGCTGCGGCCTGGAAGATCGGGACGCCCGACGCAGCGACGTGGAACTCCTCGTAGAGCTGTCTGGCTTCGTCCTCGCCGAGGTTGTTGGCCCAGCCGTAGGTGAACTCCTCGAACGTCAGCGTGACCGATCGGCGGGCGTTGGCCGGGTTGCCGAGCACCGGGGAGCCGGCCTTCAGGGCCGACGCCGGGAGGGGAAGGACACCACGCCCGGGCGCCGGGTCGATGGCGACGGTGGCGGCCGACGCTCCCACGCCTGCGATCTTCTGGGCGATCAGCCCACCGAAGGAGTGCCCGATGACGGCAG
Organism: Propionibacteriales bacterium; assembly: GCA_038214475.1. GTDB lineage: Bacteria > Actinomycetota > Actinomycetes > Propionibacteriales > Nocardioidaceae > Nocardioides. The sequence goes on from JBBQRV010000037.1 coordinate 6,356, forward strand.
GCTTGCTGTTCAGGCCGCCGATCGCGTCGAGGTAGTGGTCGGTGACAGCTTGGACCATCTTGTGTGCGAACACCTCCGGGTGGTCGCGAGCCTCGGCGACGGTGTCCGGATCGTCGGGCCAGCCCGGCGCAATCGTGCTGTAGCCGCGCTCCTCGCAGAGCCGCCGCCACCTGTCCCAGCTGCTCGAGAGCAGCCAGAGGCCGTGCACGAACACGACGGGCTGGCGACCGGACTCGTTGGCAGCGGCGATCTCGGCCTGTTCACGTGCGGTGAGCGACATGATGACTCCTCGGCTGGGGAGCTCCGACGCTAGTCGCGCGGCGGCCTGCCGGCTTCCGTCACGCGACTGCAGTCCGCGAGTCGCCGGCACCAGCTGCGGCCTCAGCGGGCGGGGGTCGAGGCCTCGGCGGCCTCCAGCAGTGGCCGCAGCTGGTGTCGAGCGGCGACTCCCAGCTTGGGGAAGACCCGGTAGAGGTGGGAGCCGACCGTGCGCGGCGAGAGGTAGAGCCGGTCACCGATCTCCCGGTTGCTCAAGCCCTCGGCCGCCAACCGGACTATCTGCTGCTGCTGCGTGCTCAGCTGCGCCAACGGCCCGGGTGAGGGTGCCTCGGTGGCGACGCCGGCGGCGCGCAGCTCGTGGTGGGCACGACGCGACCAGACGGAGGCACCCATGGCGTCGAAGGCTGCGGCCGCGGCATGCAGCAGGGGACGGGCGTCAGTCGGGCGGCGATGCCGGCGCAGCCACTCGCCATATCCCAGCCGGGCCCGGGCCCGTTCCAGCGGCCACTGCTCACCCGCCGGGTTGACCACTGCGAGCCGCCAGTGCCGCTCGGCCTCGACCTGGCCGTCGGCCAGCACTGCCTCGGCGTGGTGCACGAGCAGGTCGAGGCGGGTGGCGCGCCGGTTGCCGGTCGCCGACCGGGTCAGCGTCACGATCGCCCTGGCGTCGTCGACCTGTCCACTCAGGGCCGCAGCTCGGGCGAGGTCGGCGATCGCGAGCGGTGACACGTGGTAGTGGGCCGGGCCGCCGTCCTCGTCGTACAGGCGGCGGAGGTGGGTGTAGGCGGCGGCGTTGTCCCCGTCGTGCCAGCTGCAGTGCCCGAGGGTGAGGTGCAGCCAGCCGGCCAGCGCGCTCCAGTCCCGGGGGTCGAGGCCGACCAGGGTGTCCTCGGCCAGCCGACGCGCGGTCGAGACGTCGCCCCGCAGCGCGGCCGCCCGGGCCAGCAGGTGGTCGGCCGCGCGGGCCAGGTACTGCTTGCTCTCGATGGTGGCGACCTGGTGCAGCTCCAGAGCGGTGCGCTCCACGTCGTCGAGACGCCCCAGGTCCAGATAGGCACAGCCCAGCCCGGAGAGTGCGCCCCCGGAGTCTCCCAGGGACTGGGTCCGGCGCATCAGCTCCACGGCGGCGCCGAGACGTGTCGCGGCGACGTGCGCCTCGTCGAGGAGCAGCGCGGCGGCACCGAGCAGCAGCTCGCGGTTGCAGCGGATCGCCGACGGCACGGCGGCCGCGGCGGGGAGGTGCTCGCCGAGCTGCTCGATCCGCCCTCCGGAACGGTCCAGGGGGTCGATGGCGGCCTCCACCCACAGCCGCACCGGAGCCGAGAGCTCCGGGGGCATCATCGGCTGTGCGGGGTCCTCCGCCGCGAGCAGCCTGGCCAGGCCACTGCGCAGCAGGTCGCGGTCCCCGTTGCACTCGTACACCAGGGTCGCCTGTACCGACAGGGCCGCCCACCCGATGGTGGGATCGACCGCCGCAGCGTCCTCGACGACCCGGACCAGCGTCTCCGAAGCCGCCCGCTGCAACCCGGCCCGGGCCAGCGCGGTCGCCAGGTGGTGGTCGGCCAGGGTCAGCATCTGCGGGTCCGTGGTGTTGCTGCGCACCTGCACCGCGAGCTGCTCCACCCAGCTGAAGTGTCCGCTGGCGCCCGCCTGCCCCGCGGCCTCCAGCAGACGGCGGGCCCGGTCGGGTCCGGCTACCGTGAACCGGACCGCGCGCTCCAGTGCCCGGGCCGCCTCCACCGTGGCGCCTTGCGCTTTGGCCCGGTCGGCGTACGCCTCCAGCTCTCGAGCCACACTCTCGTCCGGCGCCGCGGCGGCTGCCGCGACCTGCCAGACCCGCCGGTCCGGATCACCGGCGAAGACCCGGGCCAGCCGCAGATGCGCCTCCCTGAGCACCTCGGCCGGAGCGCTGCGATAGGCCGCGCGCCGGGCCACCGGGTGTCGGAAGCTGATGTCCCCGTTGTTCACGACCACGATGCCGCTGGACTCGGCCGAGGTCAGGGCGCCGGGGTCGAAGGGGTCCCCTGCCGCAGCGGCCAGCGTGCCCAGGTCGTCGGCCCCGGCCGCCACCAGTGCCAGCAGGTGCTTGGTCGGCACCGGCAACTGGGTCAGGTCCGCTGCGAACACCGCCTCGAGCCGCTCGACCGGAGGAAGGCCGTCGAAGATCGCCACCGCCCGCGGATCCGCGGCAGCGACCCGTCCCAGCTCGACGAGGGCCAGCGGGTTGCCGTCCGCCTCACGCAGCACCACCAGCTCCGCGGCGCCGCCCAGGGACGGGAACCTCTCGCTCAGCAGGACCCGGGCGTCGGTCTCCCCGAGCGGGGGGACCTCGACCACCTCGGCCCGCTCGAACCCGTCCGGCACCACCCGCCCCCTGGCCGCGACCACGGCCGAGACAGGATCCCCGTCGAGGCGACGGAGCACGAAGCCGATGACCGAGCGGGAGGCGTGGTCGATCCAGTGCGCGTCGTCGATCAGCACCAGCAGGGGACGTTCCCTCGCCGCTTCGGTGACGAGGGTCAGCGTCGCCAGCCGCAGCCCCAGCGCGTCGGCCCCCTCCACGCCACGGGTGACGCCCAGGAGGCGACCGATGGCCTCGCGCTGAGGACCGGGGAGCTCCGGGATCCACCGGGCGACGCCCCGCACCAGGTCGGCGAGCACGGCGAAGGCGACCGGGGTCTCGGCACGGTTGCCACACACCCGCAGCACCCGGAACCCCTGCTCCTCGGCCCGCTCCCGCAGCACGCTCAGCAGCGTCGTCTTGCCTGCCCCGGCCTCGCCCAGCACCACGACGGTCCGGCCCTCGGCCGGCACCATGCGCGCGAGGACGCTCTCCAGCTCGCCGCTCCGCCCGATCATCCCCGCTCCTGCCCGTCGCGCCGCCCGGGATCATCGTCGCACCACCGCACCGGTCACGGGAGGGGTCGGACCCTCCGAGATCGGTCCCCGACCCCGACCGAGCGATCATCGGCTCGTCACGTCGCCGCCCGTCGGAGGAACTCCGCTCCCAGCTCGACGGCGAGGCGGGCGGCAACGGTGTCGCGCAGGGCGTCCGCGACCACGAAGTGGTGGACCGTGCCGAGCATCCGCACGGCCTCCACCGCGACACCGGAGTCGGCGAGGCGGGCGGCGTAGGCCTCGGCGTCGTCGCGCGACACGTCGACCTCGGCCGTGACGACCATGGCGGCCCCGAGTCCGGCGAGCCGGTCCGAGTGGGCGAGCAGCGGCGAGACCAGGGGGTCGGCGGCATCGCCGCCCGGGCCGAGAAGGTGACGGCGAGCCAGGACGAGGGCCCGGCGTGGCAGGAACGGGCAGTCGGCGTACGGCGAGCCGGTCAGGTGCCGCGCGTCGGCCCGCACGAGCGGGTAGTACAACAGCTGCCCGAGGACTCGCGGCCCGTGTGCGTCCGCCAGCATGGCCAGGGCGGTCGCCATCGTGGCACCCGTGGAGTCGCCGGCGACCAGGATCCGTCGCGGGTCCGCACCGACGGTCTCGCCGAAGGCCGACAGCCAGCCCAGCAGCCCGTGGCACTCGAGCAGTGCCACGGGGTGTCGCACCGCGGGGCTCAGCGAGTACTCGGGGAAGGCCATCATCAGCCCCGAGCGGGACGCCAGCTCGCGCACCAGCCGTTCGTGCGTCGCGAACGAGCCGACCGTCCCTCCACCCCCGTGCAGGTACACGACGACCGGGAGCAGTGCGGGCTCGGCGGGCGGCCTCACCAGGGTCACCGGGACGGCCGAGTCGCCCACCGGCACCAGGAGCTCCACCACGTCGGTGGCGGCCAGCGCGACCGGGCCGGACTGCAGCTCGAGCAGAGCCTGGCGCGCCTCGTCGACCGGGAACCGGTGCAGGTAGGGCGGCACCGAGAGCCGGTCGGCGAGCTCACGGACCGCCGTCTCCACCGTCACCCCCGGTGGCAGGGCCGCCGCGCCGTACCGATCGCTCATCGGGACGCCTCTCTCGACCTGGTGCCGAACTCGACACTAGGAACCGGAGTGCGCTGGGGGCATCCGTCACTCGACTGCAATCGGTCGACTGCGCCCGGTGCGCCCGGGGGTGCAGTCACCTGACGGAAGCCGTGGCACCTGTGCGTGGTCTTGGCTGGACCAGGACAGCGCGCGCCGCCTCGGGCGCCGTTCCCGACCACCTAGGAGACAACGACATGGCATTCGTGACGACGCAGGACGGCACCGAGATCTTCTACAAGGACTGGGGCAATGGTCAGCCGATCATGTTCCACCACGGCTGGCCGCTGAGCTCGGACGACTGGGACGCGCAGCTGATGTTCTTCGTCCAGCAGGGCTACCGCGTGGTGGCCCATGACCGCCGAGGACACGGTCGGTCCTCCCAGGTCGCCGACGGGCACGACATGGACCACTATGCGGCCGACGCCGCGGCCGTCGTCGCGCACCTGGACCTGCGCGACGCCGTCCACGTCGGGCACTCCACCGGCGGCGGCGAGGTGGCCCGGTACGTCGCCCGTCACGGAGAGGGCCGGGTGGCGAAGGCGGTGCTGATCAGTGCCGTCCCGCCGCTGATGCTGCAGACCGCGGCCAACCCGGGCGGGCTTCCGATGGACGTGTTCGACAGCTTCCGGGAAGGCACCGCGTCGCAGCGTGCCCAGTTCTTCCTCGACGTCGCGGCGGGTCCCTTCTACGGGTTCAACCGACCCGGGGCGGAGGTGTCCGAAGGGGTCGTCAGGAACTGGTGGCGCCAGGGGATGATGGGGGGCGCCAAGGCCCACTACGACGGGATCAAGGCCTTCTCGGAGACCGACTTCACCGAGGACCTGCAACGGATCGAGGTCCCCACCTTGGTCATGCACGGCGACGACGACCAGGTGGTGCCGATCGCGGACTCGGCCGAGCTGTCGATCAAGCTGCTCAAGAACGGCACCCTCAAGGTGTACTCGGGCTACCCGCACGGCATGTGCACCACGCACGCCGACGTCATCAACGCCGACCTGCTCGACTTCATCAAGAGCTGATCGGGCCGGGATCGCCCAGTGCGGCGGTGCTCGAGCCAGCGGTAGGTGAGCTCTCGAACCCCCGGCGACCGACCGGCGGAGCTGGCGTCAGTTCTGCCAATTCCAGTACGGCGGCGCCGTGGGTGTGTCTGAATGGAGGGCATGTGTCCGGCAGGGACGCATCGCGGCCACACGCCTGGCCTTCACCCGGGTGGCCGCGGCAAGCGCCCGACCAGCCGGAGACGAGTCACAGTGACCCAGACCACGCGCGTCCGTGTGGCAGTCGCGGCAGGGTGCTTGTTCTGTGCCCTGGTCGGCGCCATCATCGGCGGACTCGGCATCGCGGGGGTCAACTCGGCCACGAACGCAGCCGCAGACCTGGCCACCGACGAGGTGGCGACCGCGACCCTCACCGCCCGGCTCACGCACGAGGTGGACGCGGCCTACGCGGACACCCAGTCTCTCGTGGTGGCACGTAGCCCTGCCACGCGCGCCCGTCTCGGGTCCCGTCTCTACGACCGGGAGCTGCCGGCCGTCGAGGCGTACCTGTCGTCTCTGCGACGCATCCACCTCGACGATGGCGAAGCCGAGCTGGCCGACGTCTCGCTACTCGATGACCAGTGGGCGGCACTCCGGGCGATGATCAACACCGAACGGCTGACGTCAGAACCGGTGGACGTGATGACCAAGGGTCTGCGAGTGAACTACGAGCCGCTGAGTCGACACCTGCAACAGCTCGTCGGGCGCGAGGAGGTGGACGCCAAGGCCGACCACGCCCGAGCGGCGCTGAGCGTGCGACGGATCACCCGTGGCATCGTGGGGTCGGTGGCCCTGGCGGCTCTGGTCTTCGCGCTTCTCGGAGTCGCCGTGGTCCGTCGGCTGCGTCGCGCGATCGAGCCCGGCCAGGAGCAGGTCGAGTTCGCCGACACGCTCCAGCTGGCCGAGGACGAGGGAGAGGCACACGCCCTGCTGAAGAAGCATCTGCAGCGGCTCGTGACCGACAGCACGGTGACGGTCCTGAACCGGAACAACAGTGCCGACCGTCTCGAGGCGGTCACGGCCGTCGCCGACGACAGTCCCCTCCACGACGGCTTGGACCACGCCCGCCCCCGCACCTGCCTGGCAGTGCGTTCCGCCCGGTCGCACGACGAGAGCGACCGCCACCCGGCGCTGCTCGGGTGCTCGGTCTGCAGCGGTTGTCCGGGCTCGTCGACCTGCACCCCGCTGACAGTGGGTGGCGAGGTCATCGGCTCGGTGCTGGTGCAGCGGCCATCCAGCTACAAGGGCGGCGAACGGACACGGATCCGAGAGTCGGTCGCCCAGGCGGCTCCGGTGCTCGCCAACCTGCGCAACCTGGCCATCGCCGAGCTCCGGGCGGCGACCGACTCCCTGACCGGGCTGCCCAACAAGCGTGCCGTCGGAGACACGTTCAACCGGATGTTCGCGCAGTCCGCGCGCAGTTTGAGCCCGCTCAGCCTGCTCGTCCTGGACCTGGACCACTTCAAGGCGCTCAACGACCGTTTCGGACATCCCATCGGTGACCAGGCCCTTGCCAACGTCGGTGCCGCATTGAGGTCTGTGCTCCGGGAGAGTGACTTCGCGGGCCGCAACGGCGGAGAGGAGTTCACGGTGCTGCTGCCGGACACCGACACCCAGGGAGCCCTGTCGACGGCAGAGAAGATCCGTGCCGCGATCGAGGACATCAGCATCCCGGGCCTGGATCTCACCATCACCGCCAGCCTCGGCGTCGCCACCTACCCGGAGCACGCACTCAGCTCCGACCGACTGGAGCGACTCGCCGATGCCGCCCTCTACGTGGCCAAGCGCTCCGGGCGCAACCGCGTCGAGCTGGCCGCTCCTACGCCCGGCCCGATCGAGGCGCAGGTCGCCGACGGAGACGGGACACTGGCGCCGACCCGGTAGGACCCGGGCGACGAAGCCAGGGCCTCAGGCGACCACCGTGGTGATCGGCTGGGAGGAGTCGGCGGGCAGGTCGAGGGTGGAGGGGGTGCGGCCGCGCCGCACCAGCTCGGCCCCCAGGGCGGCCACCATGGCGCCGTTGTCGGTGCACAACCCGGGCCGCGGCACCCGCACCCGGATCCCCCGCGCGGTGGCCCGCTCCTCGACCATCGCGCGCAGCCGGCTGTTCGCGGCCACCCCACCGCCGATCAGGATGTCCTCGATGCCCTCGCTGCTGGCCGCATCGAGGGCCTTGCGGGTGAGCACGTCACAGACGGCCTCCTGGAAGCTCGCCGCCACGTCGGCCACCGGCACCTCGATGCCGGCCCGCTGCTGGGTCTCGACCCAGCGCGCGACCGCGGTCTTCAGCCCGGAGAACGAGAAGTCGAAGCGGTGCCGCTCCAGGTCGCGGCGGCTGGTGAGGCCGCGCGGGAAGTCGATGGCCACGCTGTTGCCCGAGCGGGCCGCCCGGTCGATGTGCGGTCCACCCGGGAAGCCCAGGCCGAGCAGCCTGGCCACCTTGTCGAAGGCCTCGCCGGCGGCGTCGTCGATGGTGGCGCCCATCGGCTCCACGCCGACGGTCACGTCCTCCACCCGGAGCAGGCTGGAGTGCCCGCCGCTCACCAGCATCGCCAGGCAGGGCTCGGGCAGCGGACCGTGCTCCAGCTGGTCGACGGCGACATGGGCGGCCAGGTGGTTGACCCCGTAGATCGGGCGGTCCAGCCCCAGGGCCAGTGCCTTGGCGGCGGCCACGCCGACCAGCAGCGCGCCGGCCAGGCCGGGGCCGCTGGTCACCGCGATCGCGTCCACGTCACTCAGTCGCACGCCCGCCGTCTCGCAGGCCCTCCGCAGGGTGGGCACCATCGCGTCGAGATGCGCCCGGCTGGCCACCTCGGGCACCACTCCCCCGAAGCGCGCGTGCTCGTCGACGCTGCTGGCCACGGCGTCGGCCAGCAGCGTGTGCCCGCGCACCAGGCCCACGCCGGTCTCGTCGCAGGAGGTCTCGATGCCGAGGATGAGGGGTTCGCTCACGGTGCCCATTGTGCCGGGCCGTCCAGCGGCCGCAGCAGCACCACCGCGGTGGTGCCGTCGCGGTAGTAGCGGGGCCGACGGTCGATCTCGGCGAAGCCGTGCGACGCGTAGAACGCCAGCGCACCGCTGTTGTCCTCGCGGACCTCGAGAAGCACCCGGTCGGCGCCACCTTCGCGGGCCAGCGCGACGACCTCAGCCAGCAGCGCGGCGGCGTGGCCGTGCCGGCGGTGCTCGGCAGTGACGGCGATCCGCTGGAGCTCGGCCAGGTCGGCCACCACACTGGCGACCGCGTGCCCGACCAGCCGGCCGTCGTCCTCGGCGACCAGGTAGTGGACCGTCGGCAGCCGGCCGGCCACCCCCTCCGCGACCAGCCCGTAGGACCAGGCGTCGACTCCCAGGTTCTCCGCCTCGAGGGCCGCGACCGCGTCGACGTCGGCCGGGGTCGCGGGCCGCACGCTCACGAGACCGGCTTGGGCGAGACCGGCTTCGGACGGGCCGGCTCGACGGCGTCGGGGCGACGCAGGTAGAGCGGGTCCGCACCGAGCAGCTCGGCCCGGTGGCCGACGACCACCCGGGCCAGCCAGCCGGCTGCGGGACGCAGCGGACCGACCGGGTGCGGGAACGACTCGGGGTAGAGCAGCGCGCCCTCGCCCACGGTCGGCAGTGCGCTGGCCGCCACGACCGGCTTCTGCACCACCGGCCCGGAGACACGGGTCCCACGGGCGTCGTACGCCGCGAGGTAGACCTCCTTGCGCCGGGCGTCCGTGGCCACCACGAAGTCGCGGTCGACGGCACCGGTGTCGACCGCCTCGACCGCCAGCACGTCGAGGCTGCAGACGCCGTGCACGGGCAGGTCGAGCACGAGGGCCAGCGCGCGGGCGGTCACCAGCCCGACCCGCAGCCCGGTGAACGGGCCGGGACCCACCCCGACCGCGATGCCGGTCAGCTCCAGGCGGCTGATCCCGGCGTCGCCGAGGACCGCGGCGATGAGCGGGGCGAGCTGCTCCCCGTGCTTCATCCCGCGCTCCGAGACCCGCTCGGCGACCACGTCGGTGCCGTCGTGCAGCGCGACGGAGACCAGCGGGGTGGCGGTGTCGAAGGCGATCAGCACGAGGCGAGACTAGCGGGGGCCGGGTCGGCTCAGCCCGCCGCCGCGGGGTACCCCGCGGCCAGCTGGGCCAGGTGCGCGTCGATCGGCGAGAGCGCCGCGAGGTCGGACTCGAGGTCCCACCAGGTCATCGGCTTCACCTCGTCGCTCGGCCAGGGGTCGGGGTCCTTGGAGACCTCGCAGCGGTAGAGCGCGACGTACTCGATGCGCCGCTCGTGGCCCAGCTGCACCGTGGCGACGCCGACGAACTCCAGCTCGGGCGGCTCCCAGCCCGTCTCGATGCGGAACGCGCGGACGGCGGTGTCGCGCGCGGTCTCCTCCTCCTCGACCGTGCTGCCGGTGAGCTCCCACTCGTGGCTCCAGTTGTTGCGGACCATCAGCACCTGTCCGTCGCACTCGGGCACGGTGAGCGACAGCACCAGCGGGATCGAGGGCTCGAGGTCGTCGAGCTCCTCCTCGCCGCAGCGTCGGAAGTCGAGCAGCAGGTTCTCGTTGCGCTTCTCGGCGAGCGGCGAGCGCTGGCTGCTCGGCACCTCGAGCTCGTACCAGCGCGGGCCGACCGGGGTCATCAGCACCCGGCGCGGGTCGTCCTCGGAGTCGTTCTCGTCGATCAGGGCCCGGATGATCCGGATCTCCAGCCGTGACTCGGCCAGGCCCTCGGCCAGGCCCCGGCCCCACTCGACCACGGTCACGGAGTCGTCGAGATCGGTGTCGAGGTCGAGGTCGTCGAGCTCGCCCACCCCGCCCAGGCGGTAGGCGTCGACGTGCACCAGGCTCGGCCCGTCCGCCAGCGAGGGATGCACCCGGGCGATCACGAAGGTCGGGGAGGTGACGTCGCCACGCACACCCAGGCCGGCGCCCAGCCCCTGGGTGAAGGTGGTCTTGCCGGCCCCCAGCTCGCCGCTGAGCACCACCAGGTCGCCGGGGCCGAGCTGCTCGGCCAGCGACCGGCCGAGCCGGCGCATCGCGTCGGCGTCGGGCACGTCGAACACGAAGGTCTGCAGCGGACGGCGCAGCTCCACGTTGGGCGAGGAGCGGCGTACCTCCCGGAAGCCCTGGCGGCGCCAGAAGCGCAGCGTGCGCGGGAGCTCCTCGCGGGCCACCACGGTGAGGTCGTCGTAGCCGTGCGCCGCCTCGACGGCGGCCTCGATGAGGGCCCGGGCCACGCCATGCCCCTGCGCCCCCGGGGTGACGCCGAAACGGCGCAGGTACATGGTGCTGCCCACCGGGTCGAGCACCAGCGCGCCGACGTCCTCGCCGTCGACGGAGGCGATCAGGCCACCGCCGTTCTCGAGCAGGGCGGCCAGCTCGGCCTCGGTCTCGGCGAGCGACGCGGCGGGTGGGTCGAGCGGCGGCCGGGCCGCGAACGCCGGCAGGATCACCGTGCGTACGGCGCCCGCCGACTCGGGTCCGACCGGGCGGACGTCGACCTGGCGGATCCTCACCGGCTGCCGCTCCTCGACGCGGCCGCCGCGATGAGCTGGTCGAGCGCGGCGTTGACCTGCTCGTGCCGCTCCAGGATCACCATGTGGCCGGCGCCCAGGCACTCGAGCAGCTCGGCGCCAGGGATCTGGGCGGCCAGCTTGCGGCTCAGCTCGATGGGCGTCACCCGGTCGGACGTGCCGCACACCACGGCGGTCGGCACCAGGCCCAGGGTCTCGAGGGTGGCGTACTTGTCGTGCTGACGGAAGGTCGGGAAGAACTCCGCGATCACCTCGAACGGCGTCCCCGACAGCATCTGGTCGACGAAGGTCACGTAGGTGGCCGGCACCTCGCCGCCGAAGGCGAACCGGTTGGTGGCCGCCATCGCCACGTCGCGCCCGAGGCGGCGTACGCCGTCGACGACGCGCGAACCGCGGGCCAGCGTGGCGACCAGCCGGGAGATCCCCTCGCCGCGCAGCGCGCCCGGTAGTCCCGGCAGCATCCGCGGCCCAGCGAACCCGCCGGCGCTGGTCGCGATCAGCCCCACCCCGACGATCTTGGTCCCGAAGAGCTCGGGGTGGTGCTCGGCCAGCGCCATGATGCTCATGCCGCCCATCGAGTGCCCGATCAGCACGACCGGCCCGTCCGGCACCTCGTGCTCGAGGATCCGGTGCAGGTCGTCGCCGAGCTGGTCGATCACGGCCCGGCCGGGTGAGGAGCGGCCCGAGCGGCCGTGCGAGCGCTGGTCGTAGTAGACGGTGCGGATCAGCCCGCGGTACGCCGCGCGCTGGAAGTGCCAGCAGTCGAGGTTGAGCGCGTAGCCGTGCACGAAGACCAGCGTGGGCCGCGCCGACCAGGTCCTGGCGCCCCGCCGGCCGGTGGGCTCCTCGGCCTCGTCGACCTCCACGTGCAGGGGGACGCCGTCGGAGGCCACCACGGTGCGCGGGTGCGAGCGCAGCGCCCCGAACGGCGTGGCGTCGCCCTGGCCGCGGCGGGCGATCACCCGGCCCTGGTGGGCGACGCGGGCGGCGGCACCGGCCGCGGCTCCGGCGACGACCAGCCCGGCGGCTCCGGCCGCGATCTCGACGATCCGGCGACGTGGGGTCATCGGGTGGCGTCCTCTCCGGCGGACCCGGTCCAGCGGCGCGGCATCCGCCCGCCGATCCGGGTGACGATCTCGTAGTTGATGGTCTCGCACGCCTCCGCCCAGTCCTGGGCGGTCGGCTCCCCGCCGCGGCCGGTGCCGAAGAGCACCACCTCGGCGCCCGGAGCGATCTCGTCGTCCCCGAGGTCGACGACGAACTGGTCCATGCAGATCCGACCCCTGATCGGGCGACGCCGACCGGCCACCCAGACCTCGGCCCGGTTGCCGGCATGGCGCGGGATCCCGTCGCCGTAGCCGGCCGGGACGACGCCGACCGTGGTCGGCTGCCCGGCCCGCCAGGTGTGCCCGTAGGAGACACCGTCGCCGGCTGCGATCCGCTTCACGACCGCCAGCTCGGCACGCACGGTCATCGCCGGCACCAGGCCGAGGTCGTCGGTGTGGCCGGGGGCCGGCGAGAGTCCGTAGCTGGCGATCCCGCACCGGACCAGGTCGAAGTGTGAGCTGGGCCGCAGCAGTGCGGCCGCCGAGTTGGCCAGGTGCCGCACCTCGGGGCGCAGCCCGGCCTGGCCCGCGATCTCCAGGGCGGCACGGAACGCGCGCTCCTGGGCGTCGTTGGCCGGGTGGTCCGGCTCGTCGCTGCAGGCGAAGTGCGACCAGATGCCGGTGACCACGACGTGTCCGTCGCGCTCGGCCGCGTGCGCGGCGTCGACCAGCTCGGGCCAGAGCGCGGCGCTCGACCCGCCGCGAGACAGCCCGGTGTCGACCTTGAGCTGGAGCCGGGCCGGTCGCCCGGCGGCCCGGGCCGCGGCGACGATCTCGTCGAGCTCGGCACGGGAGTAGGCGCTCACGTCGAGGTCGGCCGCCACGGCGGCCCGGTAGTCCTCGCCGGGGACGCCCAGCCAGCAGAGCACCCGGCCGGTGTCGCCCGCGGCGCGCAGCGCCAGCGCCTCGTCGAGGGTGGCCACGCCCAGCCAGGCCGCGCCTGCCTCGCGTGCGGCCCGGGCGACCGGCACCATGCCGTGCCCGTACCCGTCGGCCTTCACGACCACCATGGTGGCCACGTCGGGACCGACCAGGTCGTCGAGGAGCCGCACGTTGGCGCGGATCGCGTCGAGGTCGACGACGATCTCGGCGCGACAGGGGCTCATGCTTCCCGATTCTCTCAGGTGACCGTCGGGAGGCCGCGCACGACCGCCGCCACGGACGCCGCCACCTGGTGCGCGACGATCGGCCCGAGGCTCGCACGGGAGACGCCCTCGGAGGGCCCACGGGAGGCCAGCGTCGCCGCGGCCCCGTGCAGCCAGGACCCCACCGAGGCCGCGTCGTACGGCGCCAGGCCGGCGGCGAGCAGCGCCCCCACCATCCCGCCGAGCACGTCGCCGGCGCCGGCGGTGGCCAGCCAGGGCACCCCGGTGGTGGTGACCCGCACCCGGCCGTCGGGGTCGGCGACCAGCGTGTGCCGGCCCTTGAGCAGCACGGTGGTGTCGTAGCGGGCCGCGGCCAGCCGGGCGTGCTCGAGCTGGCGGGCCTCCACGTCGGCGCGCTCGACCCCGAGCATCGCGGCCAGCTCGCCCGCGTGCGGGGTGAGCACGGCCGGGCGCGACAGTGGCGCCTCGACGTGCGCCAGGGCGTCGGCGTCGACCACCACGGGGATGTTGCCCGCGCCGTCCGCCAGGCATTCGGCCAGCGCCGCCCCGGCGTCGGAGCCGCCCCCGGAGCCGACCACCCAGGCCTGCACCCGGCCCTCTCCGGCGACCACCTCGGGGTGCTGGGCGCGCACCAGGTCGGCCGCCTCGCCGACGTAGCGGACCATGCCGGCCAGCCCGCAGTTGGCGCCGGAGACGCTGAGCAGGGCGGCTCCGGGGTACTGCGCGGAGCCGGCCCGCACCCCGACCACGCCGCGGGTGTACTTGTGCGCCGCAGGGTCGGGTCGCGGCAGCAGTGCCGCGACGTCGAGGGGCTGGAGGGACGTCACCGGCGCG
>JBBQRV010000038.1:0-19474 GCA_038214475.1 Propionibacteriales bacterium
CGGTGGTCGACCTCGGCGCCCGGCGTCGCCGGCGCCGGGCCACCCAGCTGCTGGTCGCCGCCGCGGTGCTGGTGGTCGGCGGTGTCGGAATCGACCAATTGGTGCGATCGGGCGGCCTGGGCGCGGGCAGCAGCGACTCGACCGCGAGCGGCGATGCCCCGGCAGCCGCCGGCGCCGAGTCCGGCGCCGAGACCGGCGCCGCCACGCCTCGACAGGCACCGCAGCCCCGGTCCCTCGACGCCGGTGACCTGCCCGTGGTGCGCCCCGACCACCTGCGCGTGGACGTCCTCCGGGTGCTCTCGGCCACCGCCCCCACGTTCGGCGCGGTGCAGCCCGAGTTGACGGCCGGGGACCAGGCGGCCCTGTCGGGATGCGCGACGTCGGCCACGGGGCGCAGCATCACCGTGCGCTACGACGGTCAGGTCGCCCAGCTGCGCTACGACGACCCCGTCGACGGGAAGGTGCGAGCGCGGCTGGTCCGGTGCGCTACCGACAGTCAGCGAGTCGTCCTGGGCACGCTAACGATCCCGGCCCCGTGAGCGGCGGCGACGGTTTCCGGGACGATTCCCGGACAGGGTCCTCGGGTCGCGCCACCCGAGGAATGCCGGGCGCCTAGGATCGGTTGAGTCGACATACCCGATCAAGAGCCGTCCAGGGACGGCCGCTAGGAGCAGTGCGCGCATGTCCGACCCCCGCAACGTCATCATCATCGGCTCGGGACCTTCTGGTTACACCGCCGCCGTGTACGCCGCGCGCGCCTCGCTGAACCCGCTGGTCTTCGAGGGCTCGGTCACCGCCGGCGGTGCCCTGATGAACACCACCGAGGTGGAGAACTTCCCCGGCTTCCGCGACGGCATCATGGGTCCGGCCCTGATGGACGAGATGCGCGCCCAGGCCGAGAGGTTCGGCGCCGAGCTGGTCTCCGACGACGTGGTCGAGGTCGACCTCACCGGCCCGGTGAAGGTGGTCAAGACCGCGACCGACACCTACACCGCCCGCTCGGTGATCCTGGCCATGGGCTCCGGCTACCGCAAGCTGGGGCTGCCCCGCGAGGACGAGCTGTCCGGGCGCGGCGTGTCCTGGTGTGCGACGTGTGACGGCTTCTTCTTCCGTGAGCAGGCCATCGCCGTCGTCGGCGGCGGCGACTCCGCCATCGAGGAGGCCACCTTCCTGACCCGCTTCGCGTCGAAGGTCTACCTGATCCACCGTCGCGACGAGCTGCGGGCCTCCAAGATCATGCAGGAGCGGGCGTTCGCCGACCCCAAGCTGGAGATGGTCTGGAACTCCGAGGTCGCCTCGATCGAGGGCGACGACCGGCTCACCGGCGTCACCCTGCGCGACACCGTGAACGGCGAGACCCGTCCGCTGGAGGTCACCGGCCTGTTCATCGCGATCGGCCACGACCCGCGCTCCGAGCTGCTGCCGGGCCAGGTCGATCTCGACGACGAGGGATACGTGCTGGTCACCCAGCCGTCCACCGCCACCAACCTGCCCGGCGTCTTCGCTGCCGGCGACCTGGTCGACCACCAGTACCGCCAGGCGATCACCGCCGCCGGCACCGGCTGCGCGGCCGCCCTCGACGCGGAGCGCTACATCGCGCACCTCGACCACCAGGCCTCGACGGCCGGCCCGGACACCTCCGACGACACCGAGGTGAGCGCGCTGATCGCCGAGGAAGCCCAGACCACGGGCGCCTGAGGCCCGAATTGGTCTGGCGCCGCCGGGGAACAAGTGTCCCCGGACAGGTGTTCACTGATCACCAGATCCACCGAGATCCAACACCAACGAAAGGCACCCTCGTGGGCAACATTGCAGCCGTGACCGACGCCGACTTCGACACCGAGGTGCTGAAGTCCGACAAGCCCGTCCTCGTCGACTTCTGGGCGGAGTGGTGCGGCCCGTGCCGCCAGGTCTCCCCGATCCTCGACGAGCTCGCCAGCGAGCACGGTGAGAAGATCACGTTCCTCAAGATGAACGTCGACGAGAACCCCGTCACGCCCTCGTCGTACCGCGTGACCGGCATCCCGACGATCAACGTCTACCAGGGCGGCGAGGTCGTGAAGTCCATCGTCGGCGCCCGCCCCAAGGCGGCCCTGCTCAACGAGATCGCCGAGTTCATCAGCTGAGCTGACCCCGAGCCGAAGGCCGCGAGGCCTTCGGCGCCGGGCGCACCATCGGGCGCACCGCACCCAGCAGCCGCTCCAGTGCCTGCTCCACCTCGTCCTTCCAGGTGAGAGCGGTCCGGAGCTCCATCCGCATCCGCGGGCTGGTGCTGTGCGCTCGTTGCGTCTTGAAGCCGACCCGGCTGCAGAACTCCGCCGCCACCAGGCAGCGCCCGGGCACCCCGCGGGTGTCGGCGAACGCCTCCACGGCGCGGATGTCGCCACGCGTGATCAGGTCGCGGGCCATGCCCTGCACCAGCAGTCGGCCGATGCCGCCGCGCACGTGCGCCGGGTCGACGTACAGCGTGGTCATCACCACCGCGTCCGGGGAGACCGGGGCGGTCGGGAACGAGTCGATGCCGGGCACGTACGGCGCCGGCGCGTAGATCACGTAGCCGACCACCTCGTCGTCGACCACGGCCAGCCGGCCGCACGAGCCCCACTCGCGCAGCACCTGTGACACCCAGCCCTCCTTCTCGTGGGCGGCCTCCTCCGGATCGACGCGCTGGCGGCGCACCGCGTCGAGCTCCCAGAACAGGCAGGACCGGCAGCGACCCGGCAGGTCGGCGAGTCGGTCGACGGTGAGCGGCACGGTGCGACGTGACACCCGACACCTCCCAGGAGCGACCAGATCACGGCCCGGGGCTGCGCCGGACCGTCGGATGATTCATGCTAGAGCCGTCATGGACGAAATTGCGCGCAGCAGCACCCGGCTCGACAACTACGTCGACCGCTACGCCGCCCGCACCAAGGGCATGACCGCCTCCGAGATCCGGGCGCTCTTCGCAGTGGCGTCGCGGCCCGAGGTGGTCTCCCTGGCCGGCGGCATGCCGAACATCTCCGGCCTCCCGCTCGACGTGGTGGGCGAGGCGATCGGCGACCTGATCGCCCACCACGGCCCGGTGGCGCTGCAGTACGGCTCCGGGCAGGGCGACCCGCGGCTGCGCGAGCAGATCACCGACGTGATGAGGCTGGAGGGGATCGAGGCGCACCCCGACGACGTCGTGGTCACCGTGGGCTCCCAGCAGGCCGTCGACCTGGTCACCCGGATCTTCTGCGACCCCGGCGACGTGGTCCTGTGCGAGGCGCCGTCGTACGTGGGGGCGCTCGGGGTGTTCCGTTCCTTCCAGTGCGACGTCGTGCACGTGGAGATGGACTCCGGGGGGCTGGTGCCCGAGGCGTTGCGCCAGGCCATCACCGCGGTCAAGGCGGCCGGCAAGACGATCAAGTTCCTCTACACGATCCCCAACTTCCACAACCCGGCCGGCGTGACCCTGTCGGCGGCCCGGCGCCTGGAGATCCTCGACATCTGCCGCGAGCACGACGTGCTGGTGCTCGAGGACAACCCCTACGGCCTGCTCGGCTTCGACGCCGAGCCGATGCGGGCGATGCGGGCCGACGAGCCGGAGGGGGTCATCTACCTCGGCTCGTTCTCCAAGACGTTCTCGCCGGGGATGCGGGTCGGCTGGGCGCTGGCCCCGCACGCGGTCCGCGAGAAGCTGGTGCTCGCCCAGGAGTCGGCCACCCTGTGCCCGCCGGCGTTCAGCCAGATGGCGGTGTCGGCGTACCTCACCAAGCACGACTGGCTCGGCCAGATCAAGCAGATGCGCGAGATGTACCGCGAGCGACGCGACGCGATGATGCAGGCACTGAGCGACTTCATGCCGGCCTCGTGCACCTGGAACGAGCCGGCCGGTGGTTTCTTCGTCTGGGTCACGCTGCCGCCCGGCATCGATGCCAAGGCGATGCTGCCACGGGCGGTCACCGCGCGGGTGGCCTACGTGCCCGGCACCGCGTTCTTCGCCGACGGCTTCGGCAGCGGCTCGATGCGGCTGTCGTTCTGCTACCCCACCCCCGAGCGGATCCGCGAGGGCGTACGCCGCCTGGCGGGCGTCCTGGAGGCCGAGACCGAGCTGCGCGAGACGTTCGGGGCGATCACCCCGCACCCGGAGCTGCCTCCGCGCAGCGGCTACGACGGCCCCGGGACGGACCTGACCTGATGGAGGACCGAGTGGACACCAGTTCGGGGCGCGTGGTCGTGCTCGCCGGGGGGCTCTCCCACGAGCGCGACGTGTCGCTGCGCTCGGGGCGCCGGGTCGCCGAGGCGCTGCGCAGCACCGGGGTGGAGGTGGAGGAGCGCGACGTCGACGCCTCCCTGCTCCCCGACCTGGCCGCTGACCCTCCCGCCTGCGTGGTCCCGATGCTGCACGGCGAGGCGGGTGAGGACGGCGCGGTGCGCGAGGTGCTCGAGCTGCTCGACCTGCCCTACGTCGGCTCCCGGCCGGCCGTGTGCCGGATGTCGTTCGACAAGCCGGTCGCCAAGACCGTGGTGCGCAGGCTCGGCATCGCGACCCCCGAGTGGTACTGCCTGCCCCACGAGACCTTCCGTGAGCTCGGGGCCGCCGCCGTGATGGCCGCGCTGGTGGCCCGGCTGGGGCTGCCGTTGATGGTCAAGCCGGCCCGCAGCGGCTCCGCGCTCGGGTGCAGCGTCGTGCACACCGCCGCCGAGCTGCCCGACGCGATGGTCAACGCCTTCGCCTACGGCTCCGTGGCGCTCCTGGAGCAGTTCGTCGTGGGCGCGGAGGTCGCCGTACCCGTCTTCGACGACGGCACCGGCCCGCACGCGCTCCCCGCGGTGTCGATCCAGCCCGACGGGGGCGTCTACGACTACACGGCGCGCTACACGGCCGGCTCCACCGAGTTCGTGGTGCCGGCCCTGCTCGGCCCGGAGATCGCCGAGCGGGTCGCTGAGGTGGCCGTGAGCGCCCACGAGGCCCTGGGCCTGCGCGACCTCTCCCGCTCCGACCTGATCGTGGACGCGGAGGGCGAAGTGTGGTTCCTGGAGGTCAACGTGGCGCCGGGCTTCACCGAGACCTCCACGGTGCCGCTGTCGCTGCAGGCCGCCGGGCTCGATCTGGGCAAGACCATGGCATCGCTGGTCCAGGCCGCCGTGAACCGCAAGGAGAGCACCCGTGCGTGACCTCACCTACCCGCCGATCATCGTCACCGCGAAGTCCGTCTTCAAGCTGCTGGGCCACCGCTTCCAGCTCACCGGGACCGAGCACGTGCCCCGCACCGGCGGAGTGCTGCTGGCGGTCAACCACATCAGCTACGTCGACTTCATCTACGGAGGGTTCGCGGCCAACCCTTCAGGGCGGCTGGTGCGGTTCATGGCCAAGCGCGAGCTCTTCGACCACAAGGCGGTCGGGCCGCTGATGCGCTCGCTGCACCACATCGAGGTCGATCGCGCCGAGGGGCTGGCGTCGTACGAGAAGGCGCTGGAGTTCCTGCGGGTCGGTGAGGTCGTCGGGATCTTCCCCGAGGCCACCATCTCGCGGGCGATGGAGCTCAAGGACTTCAAGACCGGGGCGGTGCGGATCGCGGCCCGGGCCGGGGTGCCGGTGGTGCCGGTGATCCTGTGGGGAACGCAGCGGATGATGACCAAGGACCACCCGCGTGACTTCGGCCGCGGCAAGACCATCGCGATCACCGTCGGGGAGCCGATGCACTTCAGTGGTGAGAACGCGGTGGCCGAGACCGCGGAGCTGCACCGGGCGATGGCGACGCTGCTGGACCGCACCATCGCCGCCTACCCGGCCGACGAGCAGCCGCCCGGGTCCTGGTGGGTGCCGCAGTCGCACGGCGGCAGCGCGCCCACCCTGGAGGAGGCGGCCCGCCTGGACATGGAGGAGAAGCGGCAGCGGGCCGCAGCCCGGCGGGTCAAGAAGCGCTAGAGTCATTAAGTCGACATAGCGACTTAATGACTCAGATCGGCCGGTCGCTGCGGTTGCGGGGGTCCATGATGTCGACGATCCGGCGCAGGTCGTCGAGCGAGGCGAACTCGACGGTGATCTTGCCCTTCGACTTGCCCAGTTCGACCTTGACCCTGGTCTCCAGCCGGTCCGACAGCCGCTCGGACAGCTCCACCAGTCCAGGAGCCGTCGGACGCCGGCGCACCTGACGGGTCTCGCGACCGTGCTCGCCGACCGCGACGATCTCCTCCAGGCCACGCACGCTGATGCCTTCGGCCACCACTCGCTGGGCCAGCCGGTCCTGCAGGTCACCGTCGTCGATGGCCAGCAGCGAACGGGCGTGTCCCGCGGAGAGCACGCCGGCGGCGACCCTGCGCTGCACGGCTGGCGAGAGCTTGAGCAGGCGCAGGGTGTTGCTGATCTGGGGACGCGAGCGCCCGATCCGCTGCGCCAGCTCGTCGTGCGTGCAGCCGAAGTCCTCCAGCATCTGCGCGTACGCCGACGCCTCTTCCAGCGGGTTGAGCTGGGAGCGGTGCAGGTTCTCCAGGAGCGCGTCCCGGAGCATGTCGTTGTCCTCGGTCTCCCGGATGATCGCCGGGATGGCCGTCAGGCCGGCCTCCTGGGAGGCCCGCCAACGGCGCTCCCCCATGACCAGCTCGTAGGCGTCGGGACCGGTACGCCGCACCACCACCGGCTGCAGCAGCCCCACCTCGCGGATGGAGTGCACCAGCTCGGCCATCGCGTCCTCGTCGAAGACCTCACGCGGCTGCCGCTGGTTGGGCACGATCTGACCCACCGGCAGCTCCGCGAACCAGGCACCCGCAGGCCCGCCAGGGAACCCTTCCTCACCGCTCCCGCTCGACGGACGGTCGCCTTCGGCAGTCTCGCTGCCGTCGGGCTGTGGCACCGACACGGGATACGTGGGCGCGGTGGGGATCAGAGAGCCGAGCCCCCGGCCGAGGCCACGACGCTGCGGCTGCTTCTGGTTCATGCAGGTGCTCCCTTGCTGGCCATCTCACGGGCCGCCTCCAGGTAGCACAGCGCTCCCGGTGAGCCCGGATCGTAGGTCATCACCGTCTGGCCGTACGACGGCGCCTCCGAAACGCGCACCGAGCGCGGGATGCTGGTGCGCAGGACCTGCTCACCGAAGTGCTCCCGCACCTCCTCGGCCACGCCGGCGGCGAGTCGGGTGCGGCCGTCGTACATGGTGATCAGGATGGTCGAGACGTTGAGCCGCGGGTTGAGGTGCGAGCGGACCATCTCCACGGTCTCCAGGAGCTGGCCCAGGCCCTCCAGGGCGTAGTACTCGGCCTGGATCGGGATCATCATCTCCGCTCCGGCCACCAGCGCGTTCAGGGTGAGCAGACCAAGCGACGGAGGGCAGTCGACGAAGACGTAGTCATAGCGCTCGGCCCCGGCCTCGGCTGCTGGGCCGACCCGGGAGTCAGCGCTGATCGCCTTGAGCAGGCGGGTCTCCCGGGCGACCAGGCTGACCAGCTCGATCTCGGCGCCGGCCAGGTCGATGGTCGCCGGGACCACGAACAGTCCCGGGATCTCCGGGGACTCCTGGACCACGTCGGCCAGGGCGCTGCCCTCGACCAGCATGTCGTAGGTGGACGGGACGCCACGGTGGTGGTCGATGGAGAGCGCGGTCGACGCGTTGCCCTGCGGGTCCAGATCGATGACCAGCACGCGTTGGCCCAGCTGGGCGAGGGCGGCGGCCACGTTGACGGTGGAGGTGGTCTTGCCGACCCCACCCTTCTGGTTGGCCACCACGACGACCCGGGTGCCGGGAGGTCGGGGAATCGGAGGTCGACCACCGGAGCGCGCCAGCACGCTGTGCTCGGCGGCCCTCGCCAACGGAGTGGTGTCGTCGTGCATCGGTACCGCGGGAGCGGCAACTTCTTCAGCAGTCCGCACCACGAAGGACGGGTTCGCGATGGCGAAGCCGGCGTTGGTTTCACGTGAAACATGGTCGGGGTCACCCGGAGAATGCGGAAAATCGGGTGCTGTCATGGAAGACACTTCCTGTGGATGAACATCTACTACCTGTGGATAACCACGCTCAGTGAGCGTGAGCGGACCGGTGGATAACCTCCGCGAGGCCTCGTCCATCAGCTACCCCCTTCGGCCCTGGGCCGGACGTCGACGCCGCTGACGTGCGGGGCTGGCGTCGGTCGCGAACGGGACCTCGGACGAACTTACCCGCCCGGGGTGCCGCCAAGCCACCCGGACGACGTACGTCGGCACCACTCCGTCCTCGGCCAGCTCGACGACGTCGGGCGTGGTGAGGCCCTCAACAGCCCAACGACCCGGCTCCACCTCGGCGACCTCGGCTGTCGCCGACGATCCCTTCAGGGCCAGCAGGACGCCACCCGGGGCCACCAGGGGCATCGACCAGGCGAGCAGCCGCGGCAGCGGAGCAACTGCCCGTGACGTGACCACCTCAAAGGGCGCACCGCCTCGCTGGTCCTCGGCTCTGCCCCGCACCACCCGGACCTGGTCGAGCCCCAGCTCCGTGACCACCTCCTCCAGGAACGTGGTCCGCCGCAGCAGCGGCTCCACCAGGGTCACGTGCAGATCCGGGCGGCGCAGTGCCAGCACGATGCCCGGCAGGCCGGCACCGCTGCCGATGTCACACACGGTGCTGCCCTCGGGGACCAGGTCCGCGACGAGGGCACAGTTCAACAGGTGCCGGTCCCAGAGCCGCGGAACCTCGCGCGGACCGATCAGCCCGCGGACGATCCCCTCGGTGGCCAGCAGCCCGGCGTACCGCTCGGCCAGCGCGAGCCGCGACGAAAACACCCGCCGTGCCACCGGGGGCACCGCGGGTGTTTCACGTGAAACATCGGTCATGGCCTCACGCCGGCTGCACCACGACGTACCGGCGCGGCTCGGTGCCCTGGGACTCCGACACCAGACCGGCGGCCGCGACCACGTCGTGCACCACCTTGCGCTCGAACGGGGACATCGGCTCCAGGGAGGACGGCTCGCCGGATGCCTTGACCTTCTCGACGACCTTCTCGGCCTCGGACACCAGCTCGTCGCGCCGCTGGGCGCGGTACCCCCCGATGTCGAGCATCAGTCGCGAGCGCTCCCCGGTCTCGCGGTAGACGGCCAGCCGGGTCAGCTCCTGGAGTGCCTCCAGCACCTCGCCACGGTCGCCCACCAGCTGGGAGAGGTCCGCTCCTACGATGGAGACGGCGGCACGGTCGCCCTCGACGTCCATGTCGAGGTCGCCGTCGAAGTCCGCGATGTCGAGCAGCTCCTCGAGGTAGTCAGCCGCGATGTCGCCCTCGTTCTCGAGCCGCTCGACCCGCGACGGGCGGCCCTCCGCTCGAGCGGACCCGTCCTGGTCCTGGTCGTCGTCGCCCGAGTCGTCCCCGGGGCCGTCCTCGTCCCCGGCGCCGTCCCCGGGGCCGTCCTCGTCCCCGGCGCCGTCGTCGGCGTCGTCCTCGGGGAGGTCCTGGCCGGACGGCACGTCGATCGCCGCCTCGCTCTGCTCCTCGGCCTCGTCGTCACGCACGGCGTCCTGGCTCACTTCGTCACTCACGTTCTCTCCTGGCAGTGCTGGGGTGCAGATGGTCGTCAGGGACGCTTCTTCGGCGTCTTCTTGTTCCGCTCGCTGCGGGTCTGGCGCTTGGGCTGCTGACGGGCGGCGGGTCGATCCTCCTCGACCACCGCAGTGCCTGCCTTGTCCAGCGACACCTCGGGCTCGAGAGTCAGTCCCTTGCGCGCGGCCTTCGCGCGATCCCGGTCCAGCTTGGCCTTCTCGGCCGGCGTCCCGGGGGCCGGGTTGTTGCGGATCACGTAGAACTGCTGGCACATCGTCCACAGGTTCGAGGTGGTCCAGTAGAGGAGCACGCCGATCGGGAAGGCGACACCACCGACCGCGAAGACCAGCGGGAGCACGTAGAGCAGCATCTTCTGCTGCTGGGCGTAGGGGCCCTTCAACGCATCGGCCGGCATGTTCTTGCTCATCAGCTGACGCTGGGTGAGGAAGGTGGTGATCGTCATCGCGACCACCAGCACCGCCGCCAACAGCTGCACACCGATGGCGCCGTCGGCGGACACGAAGGTCTTGGAGATCTGCACGCCGAAGAGCTCGGCGTCGGCGAACTGTGCGGCCGAACGGTCGGTGAGGAAGCCGTTGCCGTCGCCGTTCTTGGCCGCGTGGTCGATGAGTCGGAACAGGGCGAAGAAGATCGGCATCTGCAGGAGGATCGGCAGACACGACGCGAACGGGTTGGTGCCGGTCTCCTTGTAGAGCGACATCGTCTCCTGCGCGAGCCGCTCCCTGTCGTGGCCGTACTTCTTCTGCAGCTCCTTGACCTTCGGCTGCAGCAGCTGCATGTTCCGGCTCGACTTGATCTGCCGCACGAACAGCGGGATCAGGGCCGCCCGGATCACCAGGGTCAGGCCCACGATCGACAGCGCCCAGTTGAGCCCCGCCGTCTCGGGGATCCCGAGCACGCTCCACACCTTGTGCCAGCCGACCAGGACCGCACTGGTCAGGTAGTACAGCGGCACCATGATCGAATGGCCGATGGCTCCGATGGAAGACACTCAGGCTCCTTGAGTCTGGGAGGGGTCTTGGGGGACACGAGGTGGGACGGGGTCGTAGCCGCCGGCAGCCCACGGGTGGCACCGACCGAGGCGCCGTACAGCGAGCCAGCTGCCCTTCAGGCTGCCGTACTCGGTCACCGCCTCGAGCGCGTACGCCGAGCACGACGGGTGGTAGCGGCAGACCTGACCGTAGAGCGGACTGATGACCAGGCGATAGCCCTTGAGCAGCCAGATCAACGGATACTTCACGGTTGCACCCGATCGAGGCAACGATCCAGGTCCGCCCCGAGTTCCGCGTAGCTGGCCCCGGAGGACGCCGGAAGAGCGCGGACCACGAGCACGCAGGAACCCGGCAGCGTCGAGAGACGCTCCCGGGCGAGGTGGCGGAGTCGGCGCTTCACACGGTTCCGGAGGACGGCATTGCCCACGGCCTTGCTCACCACGAACCCGACCCTGGTGGCACCGGACTGGCCGGTGCTCAGGTGCACGACGAGAGTGCGAGACCCGGCACGAGCACCGGAGCGGGAGGCCTTGCGGAACTCCTCGCCCGAGGTGAGCCGGTGCTCCTTCGCCAGCACGGGTGCGGTGAGGCCGGCTCAGACTGCCAGGCTCTTGCGGCCCTTGCGACGGCGCGACGACAGGATGCCGCGACCGGCGCGGGTGCGCATCCGCAGGCGGAAGCCGTGCACCTTGTGACGACGACGGTTGTTCGGCTGGTACGTACGCTTGCTCACGGCTGGTTCTCCGATGCCAGATCAGTTTCTTCGGACGTGTCCACGCCGGGTGGGGTGCTTGGCCTTTCGGCTGGCACCGCCCACCCACGGCACACCGTCACAGGACGGCCCTTCCGTGGACATGCGGCACCGGTCGACACCGGGTGACTGAGCAACGGTACGCGCCCGCCTGAGAGAGGGTCAAACTCGACCCGTGCCAGCCTGTGGATGACGGGTTGCTCCCCGCCCAGCCACCTTGTTACGTTCGCACTCACCTCGAGGCGTTCCGGCTCTGGCCGGCGGCTCGGCACGGGGGACGGCCAGCCGGCACCGGATGTCTCGACCTGGGCTCTGACCTGCACAAACCTGCGTCGCTGGTGATGTCCACCCAGACCTTCTGAGCGCTCACTATCATCTCGCGGGGCTGGGTGCACAGATTGTGGACAAAGTTGTGGAAGAAATTCTTCCGGCCTTCCGTGGTGACCGACGACCGGGGTTCAATGGGGGCTTCGGGGTCGTCGCTGTCCGGGGCAGCGGTCCCGCTCAGGACAGCAAGGATGTGGAGCACGCGTGGAGCACGACGAGGGCAGCGAGCCGACGGTCGACCTGAACACGGTCTGGCGGGAGCTGGTCGATGACCTCCAACCCAACCTCCGGGCCTGGCTGAGCGCCAGTGAGCCGATCACCCTGCACGAGCACACCGCCATCATCGCGGTGCCCAACGACTTCACCCGGACCCAGCTGGAGGGCCGGCTGCGCATCCGCCTGGAGGACTCCCTCACCGAGGCGTTCGGTCACCAGATCCGGATCGCGGTCACCGTCAACCCGGCCCTCGAGGCCAACGCGGCGCCGGTGCTGGCCGAGGACACCGATCTGCCGGAAACATCGATTGATGGATATATCAATATGTCGACAGAGCCACATTTCACGGACGGCGTGGCTCGTGGCGAGGTGATCTCCGACGAGCCCGAGCCGGACCCGGCGGGCGACCACTTCGACAACCGTGAGCCAGCGCCGCAGCAGCAGTCGACCCCGCCACCCCCGGCCCCCGTCCAGCACGGCGCGCCCAAGCCCTCAACCCTCGAGACCAGGCTCAACCCCAAGTACACCTTCGAGACCTTCGTGATCGGGCCCTCCAACCGCTTCCCGCACGCGGCCGCGATCGCGGTGGCCGAGGCGCCGGGCAAGGCCTACAACCCGCTGCTCGTGTACGGCGACTCCGGCCTCGGCAAGACCCACCTGCTGCACGCCATCGGTCACTACGTGCGCAGCCTCTACACCGGCGCCAAGGTGCGCTACGTGTCCAGCGAGGAGTTCACCAACGAGTTCATCAACTCGATCCGCGACGACCGCCAGGACCGTTTCAAACGCCAGTACCGCGACGTCGACGTGCTGCTGATCGACGACATCCAGTTCCTGGAGGGGAAGACCCAGACCCAGGAGGAGTTCTTCCACACCTTCAACACGCTGCACAACGCCAACAAGCAGATCGTGCTGACCTCCGACCGCCCCCCCAAGCGACTCGAGGCGCTCGAGGACCGGCTCCGCAACCGGTTCGAGTGGGGCCTGATCACCGACGTCCAGCCTCCCGACCTCGAGACCCGGATCGCGATCCTGCGCAAGAAGGCGGCGATGGACCGGCTCACCGCGCCCCCGGACGTGCTCGAGTTCATCGCGTCGAAGATCCAGACCAACATCCGCGAGCTCGAGGGTGCCCTGATCCGGGTCACCGCCTTCGCCAACCTCAACCGGCAGGAGGTCGACCTGACCCTCGCCGAGATCGTGCTGCGCGACCTGATCCCCGAGGGCGCGGAGCCGGAGATCACCGCGGCGGTGATCATCGCCCAGACCGCGGCGTACTTCGGCATCTCGATCGAGGACCTGTGCGGCCCGAGCCGGGGCCGGCACCTGGTGCAGGCCCGCCAGATCGCGATGTACCTGTGCCGCGAGCTCACCGACCTGTCCCTGCCCAAGATCGGGGCCCAGTTCGGCAACAGGGACCACACGACCGTGATGTACGCCGACCGCAAGATCAACCAGCTGCTCGCGGAGCGTCGCTCGGTCTTCAACCAGGTCAGCGAGCTCACCAACCGGGTCAAGATGCAGGCTCGCCAGACCTGACCGTCCCGACCCGACCATCCGCCCGAGAAGCCAGTCGCGAACACGTCGACGTCGTCCCGGCACGGCAACGAATCACAACGATGTGAGATGTGGAGGAGTGGTGGCACGACCGTCGCTGTCGTTCACATCCCCTGTGGATGACGCTGCACACGACCTGGTCCCGACCCGGTCCATGCACACCCACCCTCAGGTTGTCCCCAACGAGTGCACACCCCCTGTGCGCGAAAATATGGCACCTGACCTGCACGAACACCAGTTGTCCACAGTTTCCACCGACCCTATGACGACAACTAGACTCCCTATGACTCCCACCATCGTGGAAACCCGACTGTGCTCCGATCTGGGGACAACTCCCACTCGGGCGGGTCACGTGGCAGGATTCGACGTCCGACCCACCCCCACTGGACTCTTCCGAAAGGCCACAGACTCGTGAAGTTCCGCGTTGAGCGTGACGTGCTCGCAGATGCGGTCGCCTGGGCTGCCCGCAGCCTGCCGGTCCGACCCAGCGTCCCTGTCCTTGCCGGCCTGATGATCGAGGCCGGTGCCCTGCAGTCCGGGAGTGAGTCGGGCGAGGGCCTCCAGCTCTCGACCTTCGACTACGAGACCTCGGCGCGCGCCACGCTCGCGGCCGACGTCTCCGGAGAGGGTCGGGCGCTGGTGAGCGGGCGACTGCTCGCCGACATCTGCCGCAGCCTGCCCGACAAGCCGGTCGAGATGGTCCTCGAGGGCACCAAGGTCTCGCTGACCTGCGGCTCGGCCCGGTTCAGCCTGCAGACGCTGCCGGTCGACGAGTACCCGACGCTGCCGGCGATGCCCACCGCGAGCGGCACCGTGGAGAGCGACCTGTTCGCGCACGCGGTCGCCCAGGCGGTCACCGCCGCCGGTCGCGACGACATGCTGCCGGTGCTCACCGGCGTGCGGATCGAGATCGACGGCTCCACGATCTCGCTGCTGGCCACCGACCGGTTCCGGCTCTCCCAGCGCGAGCTGAGCTGGCACCCGAACTCTCCCGACGAGTCCCTGGCCGCGCTGGTGCCGGCCAAGGTCCTCGCCGACACCGCCAAGTCGCTCACCGCGGGGAGCCAGGTCACCATCGCGCTGGCCGCCACCGGCTCCGGGGAGGGCATCATCGGCTTCGAGGGCGCTGCCCCCGGCGGCGTACGGCGCACCACCACCCGACTGCTGGACGGCGAGTTCCCGAAGGTCCGCAGCCTGTTCCCGAGCGAGCACCAGACCACGGCCCGCATCGACAAGCTGGCGCTGATCGAGTCGGTGAAGCGGGTGGCCCTGGTCGCCGAGCGCAACACCGCGGTGCAGATGGCGTTCAGCGACGGCGTGCTGACCCTCGACGCCGGATCGGGCGAGGAGGCCCAGGCCTCGGAGTCGATCGAGGCCAGCATCGACGGCGAGGACATCACCACCGGGTTCAATCCCCAGTTCCTGCTCGACGGCCTGACCGCCATCGAGCAGCCGGTCGTGGAGCTGGCCTTCACCCAGGCCTCGAAGCCGGTCGTGATGCGCGGCGTGGTCGCCGACACCGCGGACGGCGACGCCGGCTTCCGCTACCTGCTGATGCCGCGCCGCCTGCTCTCCTGATGACCCGGGTGGTTGCGCTCACGGCGACCACCTAGCCTGAAGCTGCACAGTGACCCGAAGGAAAGGCTCCCGCGCATGCACATCGGACTCGTCGGCCTGGGCAAGATGGGCGGCAACATGCGGACCCGCCTCCGCAACGGCGGCCACACCGTCGTGGGCTACGACCGCAACCCCGACGTGAGCGACGTCGGGAGCCTCGAGGAGCTGGTGGCTGCTCTGCCCAGCCCGAAGGTGGTCTGGGTGATGGTGCCGGCGGGGGACGCCACCCGCGAGACCGTCAAGGCCCTCGGTGCGCTGCTCTCCGAGGGCGACCTGGTCGTCGACGGCGGCAACTCGCGCTGGACCGACGACCAGGCCAACGCCGCCATGCTCGGCGAGCTCGGGGTCGGCTTCGTGGACTGTGGCGTGTCCGGTGGGGTGTGGGGCCTGCAGAACGGCTATGCCCTGATGTACGGCGGTGCCGACGACGAGGTGGCCAAGGTGATGCCGGCCTTCGACACCCTCAAGCCCGAGGGCGACTTCGGTGCCGTGCACGCCGGCCAGGCACCCGGTGCCGGCCACTTCTCGAAGATGGTCCACAACGGCATCGAGTACGCGATCATGCAGAGCTATGCCGAGGGTTGGGAGCTGCTTGAGAAGACCGACCTGGTCGACAACGTGACCGAGGTCTTCCGCTCCTGGCGCGAGGGCACCGTGATCCGCTCGTGGCTGCTCGACCTGCTGGTCTCCGCACTCGACGAGGAGCCGGGCCTGTCCGAGATCCGTGGCTACGCCGACGACTCGGGCGAGGGCCGCTGGACCGTCGAGGCGGCCATCGACAACGCGGTGGCGGTGCCTGCCATCGCGGCGTCGCTGTTCGCCCGCTTCGTCAGCCGCCAGGACGACAGCCCCGCCATGAAGGCGGTGGCCGCGATGCGCAACCAGTTCGGTGGGCACGCCGTCCACACCGAGCCGCCGCCCGGTGGCGACGCCTCCCACGGCTGAGGGGTGACGTGCACGTCGCCCACCTCTCCCTGCACGACTTCCGGTCGTACGCCGACATCGACGTGGTGCTCCAGCCGGGGGTCTGTGCCTTCATCGGGCGCAACGGCCAGGGCAAGACCAACCTGGTCGAGGCGATCGACTACCTGTCGCGGCTGCAGTCGCACCGGGTGGCGACCGATGCGCCACTGGTGCGCGCCGGGGCCGACCAGGGCGTGATCAGGGCCGCGGTGGTGCGCGAGGGCCGCACCGCTGTGCTCGAGATCGAGCTCAACCCGGGGCGCAGCAACCGGGCCCGGATCAACAAGTCGCCGCTGCCGCGGGCACGTGAGCTGCTCGGTCTGGTCCGCACCGTGGTCTTCTCGCCCGACGACCTCACCCTGGTCAAGGGCGACCCGTCGGACCGGCGCAAGTTCCTCGACGACCTGCTGGTGCTGCGCACACCTCGGCTGGCGGGTGTGCGGGCCGACTACGACCGAGTGCTGCGCCAGCGCAACTCGCTGCTGAAGACCGCCGGCTCCGCCCGCCGCGGGTCGACCTCGCAGGAGGGCGCCCTCTCGACCCTCGGCGTGTGGGACGAGCACCTGGCCCGCACCGGCGCCGAGATCCTCGCCGAGCGGCTGGCCCTGGTGGCCGACCTGCGTCCCTACGTCGGCAAGGCCTACGCCACCGTGGCCCGGGGCGCGAGCCGCGACGACGCCGAGATCGACTACCGGCCCTCCTTCGACCTGGGCGAGGCCGGCACCCGGCCCCCCGACCGGGCGACGCTGACCGAGGCGCTGCTCGCCGAGCTGGCCCGCCGCCGCAACGACGAGCTCGACCGCGGGATCTCCCTGGTCGGGCCGCACCGCGACGAGCTGGTGCTCACGCTGGGCCACGGACCGGGTGACGGCTCGGTCGGCGGCTCGGTCGGCGGCTCGGACGGCGGCTCGGACGACCGGGGCATCCGGCTGCCGGTGAAGGGCTACGCCTCCCACGGGGAGTCCTGGTCCTTCGCCCTGGCGCTCAAGCTGGCGTCGTACGACCTGCTGCGCAGCGACGGTGACGACCCGATCCTGATCCTCGACGACGTCTTCGCCGAGCTCGACGCGACCCGGCGCCAGCAGCTGGCCGAGCTGGTCGCCGACGCCGAGCAGGTGCTGGTGACCGCGGCGGTGTCGGCCGACGTGCCCGAGGTCCTGGCCGGGGTGCGCTACCTGGTCGGCGACGGCGAGGTGACCCGCAGTGAGTGACGAACCGGGTGAGAGGGACGACCCGACCCAGGACGAGGGCCAGGACGAGGGTCAGAACGGTGAGGCCGAACAGCCGGACCGGCGGACCGACCCGACCCACGACCCTGCCCACGATGAGAGCGGCCTCGAGCTGGCCCGGCTGATCTCCCGCTCCCTGGCCGGCGCCGCCCGGCCCAGCACCCAGAAGCGCACCCCGGGCCGGCGGCGCCGCACCCACACCCGGTCGAGCGGCTCCCACCCCGACGAGCGTGACCCGCAGCTGCTCGACACCACGGTCGGCAAGCTGGTCGACGACCTGGGCTGGTCGGTCGACCTGCGCGTGCACGGGGTCTTCGGTCGCTGGCCCGAGATCGTGGGTGCGGCCGTCGCGGAGCACTGCACCCCCGAGTCGTACGCCGAGGGCCGGCTGGTGGTGCGCACCGACTCGTCGGCGTGGGCCACCCAGCTGACCCTGCTCGCGGCGACCGTCGTACGCCGCCTCAACGAGGTGCTCGGCGACGGCACGGTGACCTTCCTCGACGTGCAGGGACCACACGCCCCGTCCTGGAAGAAGGGCCGGTTCAACGTGCCCGGCCGCGGCCCGCGCGACACCTACGGCTGAGTTCCGGCGTCGCGGGGCCAGAGCTCGCTCAGGCCGATCTGGGCGCCCCACGCCGGTATGGGGACCCATCCGACCCCCTGTTCGGGCCCGGAGGATGCCTTCACGGGCGCAGAATCGACCTTCTTGTCCACAGATCCACCCCCCTCTGGGGGGTGCGTGCGTGGAATCCGGCCCTCAGGGCGGTATCATGGACGACGGGTCGCAGGCTCATCGGGCTGCGGCCTGTTGCATGCTCCAGCCCGCATCAACGGTGTGATCACCCGGAGCCCCGGGGTCGAGAAGAAGAGGTTCGCGTGACGGACGAGGTCAGCAGCACTGCTCCCCCGGAGGGCACGTCGTACGACGCCTCCGCGATCCAGGTCCTCGAGGGACTCGAGGCGGTGCGCAAGCGCCCCGGCATGTACATCGGCTCGACCGGTGAGCGGGGGCTGCACCACCTGATCTGGGAGATCGTGGACAACGCGGTCGACGAGGCGCTGGCCGGTCACTGCGACCGGATCGTGGTCACCCTGATGGCCGACGGCGCCATCCGCGTCGAGGACAACGGGCGCGGCATCCCCACCGACACCGCGCCCGGCCAGGACATGCCGGCGGTGACGATGGCGCTGACCATGCTGCACGCCGGCGGCAAGTTCGGCGGCGGCGGCTACAAGGTGTCCGGCGGCCTGCACGGCGTCGGGGTCTCGGTCGTCAACGCACTGTCCAGCCACCTGATCGTCGAGGTCCGCAACCGCGGCCACGAGTGGCGCCAGAGCTTCACCATCGGCGTGCCCGACGGCGAGCTCGAGGAGGTCCGCGCGATGGAGCCGGGCGAGCGCACCGGCACCACGGTCACCTACTGGGCCTCCGAGAAGATCTTCGAGACCACGACCTACTCGTTCGAGACCATCTCCAACCGGTTCCGCGAGTACGCGTTCCTCAACAAGGGCCTCGAGATCGTGGTCCGCGACGAGCGCCCGGTGGCCGACGAGGTGCTCGCCGCCGTCGAGGACGACACCATCGCCAAGGAGGTCGACCAGGCCGGCGCCGACGCGATCCGCAAGGGCGAGGGCGGCGGCATGGAGCGGGTCTTCAAGTATGACCGCGGCCTCGTCGACTTCGTCGAGCACCTCAACCGGCGCAAGGACAAGGCGAACCCGACCGTCATCTCGTTCGAGGCCCAGACGCCCGGCACGGTCGAGAAGCACATGAGCCTCGAGGTGGCGATGCAGTGGAACACCTCGTTCACCGAGTCCGTGCACACCTTCGCCAACACCATCAACACCCACGAGGGCGGCACCCACGAGGAGGGCTTCCGGGCCTCGCTCACCGGCCTGGTCAACAACTGGGGCTTCGAGTGGGGGCTGATGAAGAAGCCCGAGGACCGCGTCTCGGGTGACGACATCCGCGAGGGCCTGACCGCCATCATCTCGATCAAGATGGGCGAGCCTCAGTTCGAGGGCCAGACCAAGACCAAGCTCGGGAACACCGAGGCCAAGGGCTTCGTCCAGCGGATCATGAACGACCAGCTGGGTGACTGGCTGGAGAAGAACCCCGCCGAGGGCCGTGACATCGTCCGCAAGTCGCAGGCCGCGGCGCAGGCCCGGCTGGCCGCGCGCAAGGCTCGGGACCTCGCCCGTTCCCGCAAGGGCCTGCTCGGTGGTGGCGGACTCCCCGGCAAGCTCAGCGACTGCCAGTCGACCAACCCCGAGGAGTGCGAGGTCTTCATCGTCGAGGGCGACTCGGCCGGTGGCAGCGCCCGCCAGGGCCG
>JBBQRV010000039.1:0-19279 GCA_038214475.1 Propionibacteriales bacterium
CGACCGTCTCGTCGACCGCCCCGCATACCCACCGCACACCCACCGCACACCCCCACGCCAGCACAGCCCCAGGAGGCCCCCATGGACGACGCACTCATCGAGCGGTTGCACCAGCTCCTCGACGAGGTCCAGGACAAGGTGGACCGGCTCGTCTCCAAGGTCAACTCGATCCTCGACTGGGTGCCGTGGGGGCTGGGCTGGGCGGTCGACAAGTTCAAGAAGCTCTGGCGCGCCGCGATGGACAAGCTCGACGAGTTCTGGGGGTTCATCGCGCCGATCATGGTGGTGATCGGGCAACCCTGGGACATCAGCTCGGCTCAGGCCAGCTGGAACACCGTCGGCAGTGACGTGAGCGCCGAGGTGGTCACCGCCACCGACGGAGAGCTGAGCGTCGACGACAACTGGACCGGCAGCGCCGCGGAGGCCTACAAGAAGGCGCTCACCAACCAGCGGCTCGCCCTCACCGCCATCAAGTCCACGTTCACCGACAAGATCTCTCCTGCCCTGGCCGGGGTGGTGTCCGCGCTCTACATGTTCTACGTCGGGGTCGGCGTGGCGATCGCGGTGATGATCGTCGGGATCGTCACCGCCACCGGAGAGGCGGTCAGCATCCTCGGCCTGCCCGCTGTCCCGCCCACGGTGCTGGTCGCGATCGTGGTGGCCATCGGTGCCATCACCAAGACCGGCTTCGACCTGCGCGGCGCCGCCGCCAGCGCCGCCGCGACCTTCGAGGTCCTCAAGGGCGAGCGCACCGCCTTCGGTCACGACAACTGGCCGCACGCCACCGTCTGATGACGGTCGTTGCGGCACCCCGCGCCGTCCTGGCCAGGTCGGGGAGCGTGATGGCGGTGGCTCAGCTGGCGGTCGGGGGCGTCTGCCTGCTCGCAGCCCGGGACGTGACGCCGGAGTCCGCCCGGGCCGCCTTCCGGCTGTTTGCCACCTTCGCCCTGGTGGCAGCACTGGCCCTGGTGCTGCTCACGCTGGCCAACCTCGTCGGCGCCCCGGCGCTGCTCACCGGTCTGGCCGCGGCCGCCGGTGTCGCCCTCGCCGCGGCCCTGGTGCTGTGGGTGCTCGCGGTCGCCCGCGACGTGGGCACCACCTGGCTGTGGCTCGGCGCGCCCCTGTGGCTGGTCAACGGCTGGCTCGCCCTGGGCACCTGGCGCAGCCGCGACCTCTGACCGGATGTGTCCCCGGTGCGCCGACCACCGTCCGGTCCATGAAAATGCACCAGAGGTCAGGGCGACGGGGGCCTCACATCAGCTGATTCGAGCAGCTCGCCATCGCCTTCGACCAGCTGTGTGGACACGACGTCGAAGTGCCACGCCGAGGTTCCCTGCACACCGGAGGCGTGGAGAATGATCCCGGTGTCCGGTGCGCGGAGCACCTTCGCGCGGCTGTCGTCGTGCTCGCCGTGGATGTGGATCGCACCGTCCTCGTCGATCGACGTGATCGTCTCGGCGTTCACGGTCGCGGTGAGGTCCGCCAAGGACCGCACGACGAGCGCGTCCATGTACCGGTTGTCTCGTGGATAGGGGTGGTCGGTGACGTCCTCGACCACGATCCCGCCCCGCCAGGGGTAGGCCTGGTGACTACCTGCGACGTACCACTGGAGCTCCCCGTTGGCCAGTCGCACCGTGGCCCGCTCGTCGTCCCAGGCGACGAGAAGGGGTTCGGCAGGAAGACCGTCGAAGCCGTGGATGACGACGCGCACCACCCACAGAGCACCGGCGGCGACGGGCTGGGGTACCCAGGCGCTGTCCGGGAGCGGTGGGTCGTCATCGTCAGAATCATCGCTCCAGCCCATGGTCCAGGTGCCCATGCCAGCAGTCTGCCTGAGCAGGGCCCGCTCATCGGCACGATCACCCACTTTCCGCGGCAGATCCAGGGCGTCCGACCGATCGGTGCGGAGACTGAGACGATGTGCCCGTGGATGAGGTCCTGCGACAGGCGCTGGAGCCGATACTGCGCGACCTGAAGAGGGCCGGACTCGACGAACCGCGAATCGAAGACCGCGACTGGACCGGTGACCCCGAGCATCCGTCAGTCATGCTGTGGAGCCCGGACGGCAGTGGCTCTGGCATCTCCGTGCCACGGGCCGCAACAGCATTCGAGCGGGTCGCGGCGGTGGCTGACCAGGTCCAGGAGTGGGCCATCGAGGAGTTGTCGGGTCATACGGAAACCAACTGGCCCCGCTGACCACATCACCCCCGCAGCCACCCCCTGCTGGCGAGCACTGTCGACTCATCGGCTGTGTGGGTCTGCCCGACGAACCAACACGTGGTGTCACCCGTGGGCGACCTCTAGACAGCGCTCCATCCGATCGTCACGACCTGCAGGCGACTGTCGCTCAATGAGCCGTGAGCGCACCTGGCCCATCGGTCATCCGAACTGCGCAGTCGGTGCACGCTCCTCGGCCATGGTCGAGCGGGTCGTGGGAGCCCGACTGGCGACGGAGACGCACCAGCGACCGGCCTGCCGTGCTCGGGTCAGGCGGCGCGGCATACGGTGGCCGTATGGAGTTCCGATACCTCGGCAACAGCGGGCTGAAGATCAGCGAGATCACCTATGGCAACTGGCTCACCCACGGGTCGCAGGTCGAGAACGAGGCGGCGACGGCGTGCGTCCGGGCCGCGCTCGATCACGGCATCAGCACGTTCGACACCGCCGACGTGTACGCCAACACCAAGGCCGAGAGCGTCCTCGGCGAGGCCCTGAAGGGTGAACGCCGCGAGAGCCTGGAGATCCTCACCAAGGTGTACTGGCCGACCGGCCCGGGCGGGAAGAACGACACCGGCCTGTCGCGCAAGCACATCATGGAGTCGATCAACGGATCGCTGACTCGACTGCAGACCGACTACGTCGACCTGTACCAGGCGCACCGGTACGACGTCGAGACCCCCCTCGAGGAGACGATGCAGGCCTTCGCCGACGTCGTACGCCAGGGCAAGGCCCTCTACATCGGGGTCAGCGAGTGGACCGCAGACCAGATCCGCGCCGGCCACGCCCTGGCCCGAGATCTCGGCATCCAGCTGATCTCGAGCCAGCCGCAGTACTCCATGCTGTGGCGCGTCATCGAGGGCGAGGTCGTTCCCACGTGCGAGGAGCTCGGTCTCAGCCAGATCGTCTGGAGCCCCATCGCGCAGGGCGTCCTCACCGGCAAGTACAGGCCCGGGGCGGCCCCGCCCGCCGGGTCGCGCGCGACCGACGACAAGGGCGGCGCCGACATGATCAGCCGGTTCATGAGCGACGACATCCTCGAGCGGGTGCAGCGGCTGCAGCCGATCGCGGACGCGGCGGGCCTGACGATGGCGCAGCTCGCCGTGGCGTGGGTGCTCCAGAACGACAACGTCGCGGCCGCTCTGGTCGGGGCGTCGCGACCGGAGCAGGTCAAGGAGAACGTCAAGGCAGCCGGAGTCCGGCTGGAAGCCGACGCGATCGCGGCCATCGACGAGGCCCTGGGCCATGTCGTCGTCCGCGACCCCTCGATGACGGCCGAGAACGCCCCGAAGTCCCGCGTCGCCTGACGTCGAGCGCAAGACCTCGCGACGGGCGGCGTACGCGCCGGCGGTCGATCGATGCCCTCGCCGGGAGAGTCGAGAAGCGAACCTGCGCCTCGCCGGTGCGCCCTCCACCCCGTGGGCACTGGATCGGCTCAGTTGCGCCTGCTCGCACTCCGCGCAGGGCGATCGCCGCCAGGCCCTGACCGCGACCAGCAGCTGGCGAACATGCCCCTGTTCCGTACTCCGGATCGCGGACGTTCAACGTCCGGTATCTCGCGCCGTCACGGCGTACGCACCGTCGCTGAGCAGCTGGGCCGGCGTGCCGCGCCCGACGGCAGCTCCGTGCACCCGCAGCACAGGGACACACCCGCCGAGGGCCACCCCGCGCGGGTCAGCTCCCCCCGTGTTCGCCGACCCGGTGCTCGCGAGCCAGGAACGCTGGCACCACCATGGTCCAGGCGTCGGTGACCAGCTCGGTCATCTCCACGACGTCGAGCTCGGCACACAGCGCCTCGACCCAGTGGTAGCGCAGGTCCGATTCCCCGGGCAGCCGGAACCGCACCGGGTCGCTGGCGACCAAGGCCCCGCGCTCCTCACGGGAGAAGGCGAAACCGAGCACCGACTCGTCGCGGGAGAACGCGGCGTAGACCAGCGAGCCCACCCTGAACTTCACCCGGTCGCGGACCAGGTGCTCGGTGCTGCGCGGAAGCGTGAGCGCGAGGCGGCGTACGTCGTCGACGGTGACCACCGGGGAGGCTCCTGCTACTTGGCCAGAGCCGCGAAGCTCAGCCACTGCGAGCGCAGCCCGAGCCGGGAGCGGAAGTCGTCGCCGGTGATCGTGACGTCGGCCTTGCCCCCGTCGAGGACGAGGGCGCGGATCCGTCCACCCCACTGGCCGTGGCCGTCGCGGGAGGTCACCCGGATCGCCTTGAGGTTGCCGATCTTCGGCCAGGTCCGCTCGATCCTGGTGGCGTCGAGGCGCACCGTCCAGGTGTGCACCGGGTTGCCCGACCAGCCGTCGTACGGGTCGGCCTGGGCGACCAGGTAGTCCACGCTGCCGGCCGAGGTCCAGCCGCCGCTGCTGGCCGCGAACTGGGTGAACGCCGGCGCGCCACCCGCGGTCTGGATCATCCCGGCGGTGGCGTTGACGGCCGCGTTGGCGTCAGGGTGCTCACTGGACCAGCCGCCGTACACCTGGCACGAGGTGGTGTCGCAGATCTGGTAGGCGGAGCTCAGCGGGTGCGCCATCTCGTAGGCGGCGTAGGTGCGCGCGGCGATCGCCTGGGCCTGCACGGCGGCCGGCTCCCACGACGCGGGCATCTCGCGGGGCACCACGCCCTTGAGGTAGTTGTCGAGCAGCAGCACGTTGACGGTGTCCCGCTGCCGGGAGCCGGCCGAGGGGCGCAGCGAGCGGAGCGCACCGCGGTACTTCACCCAGCCCGACGGCGTGACCAGGGTGATCGGGCGCCCCTTCGCGGTGAACGCGCCGTCGCCCTTCAGCACCTTCCAGCGGTGCCAGGACCCGGCCCGGAGGTAGGACACCTGCGACACCGCGCCCGGACCCACGGAGAGCTTCCACCGGGTCGCCCCGTTGGCGGGCAGCAGCCAGGCGCCGCCGCTCTGCAGGTCGCGAGCCTGCAGACCGGTGCGGGGCAGTACGACGGTGTTGTTGTCGCCGTCCGCGGTGATCAGCACGCTCACGTAGCCGGTGCGACTCCCGGGCTCGGTGCCCGGGTAGTAGAAGTCGATGATCTGCTGCGCGGTCAGGCCCTGCTTGGCCGCGCCCTGCGCGCCGTACTGCGACATGCCGTGGCCGTGGCCGTACCCGTGGCCGGTGATGTCGACCCAGGCCGACTTCGGCACCGGGTAGACGGTGGCCGCCTGGGCCGGCGTCACGGTGGACGCGAGCACGCCCAGCAGGACGAGCGGGACGGTCAGGGCGGTGGCGGCGAGGCGGCGGTGCACGAGGTGAGGCTCCGGACGTGTGAGGAGTCGGGTGGGGCGGCAGGTGCGCGTGTGACGCCCCTCCGCTCGTCGAAGATAACCCGGTCTTCGGCGGCACCCGCCGGTTCGGCAGAACTACCGATCTGTAATTCGAGGGGCCGGCCGACCGACCGGCGCCGACCCTGCGCAGACCCTGCTCAGACCCGGTGCAACCGCCGGGCTGCCTCGGCGATGGAGCCGCTCATCGACGGGTAGACGGTGAAGGCCTGGGCGAGCTGGTCGGCGGTCAGCGACTCGGCCACGGCCACCGAGACGGGGTGGATCAGCTCGGACGCGCGCGGGCCGACCACGACTCCCCCGACCACGATGCCGGTGCCGGGGCGGCAGAAGAGCTTCACGAACCCGTCGTGCACGCCCTGCATCTTGGCCCGGGCGTTGCCGGCCAGCGGGAGCATCACCGACTCGGCCTGGATCTCGCCGCGGTCCACGGCGCTCTGCGACCAGCCGACCGTCGCGATCTCGGGAGAGGTGAAGACGTTGGACGAGACCTTCTTCAGGTCCAGGGGTGCGACCGCGTCGCCGAGGAAGTGCCACATCGCGATCCGGCCCTGCATGGCCGCCACGCTGGCCAGCATCAGCACCCCCGTGCAGTCGCCGGCGGCGTACACGCCGCGCGCGGACGTCCGCGAGACCCGGTCGACCTTCACGAAGCCACCCTCGTCGAGCAGCACGCCCGCCTCGGCCAGGCCGAGGTCCGCGGTGTTGGGCACCGAGCCCAGCGCCAGGATGACGTGTGACCCCTCGACGGTGCGACCGTCGGTGAGGGTGACCGTGACGACGTCGCCGTCGCGGGTCACGCTCTCCATCCGCGACTGCGAAAGCACGTGCATGCCGCGGCGGGTGAGCACGTCCTCGAGCACCGCGGACGCGTCGGCGTCCTCGCCCGGGAGCACCCGGTCCCGCGAGGAGACCAGGGTGACGTCGATGCCCAGGCTCAGGTAGGCGCTGGCGAACTCGGCACCGGTCACGCCGGAGCCGACCACGATCAGCTTCGAGGGCACCTCGTGGATGTCGTAGACCTGCTCCCAGGTGAGGATCCGCTCCCCGTCGGGCTGCGCGGAGGCGAGCACGCGCGGTGCGGCACCGGTGGCGATCAGGACGGCGTCGGCCTCGAGGGTCAGGTCACCGACCACGACACGCCCGGGGCCGTCGACGCGGGCCCGGCCGGTGAGGACCCGCACGCTCTCCTTGTCGAGGCGCCGGGCGATGTCGGTCGACTGGTCGGCCGCCAGCTGCTTGACCCGCGCGTTCACCCGGGCCAGGTCGACCCGGATCGCGGTGGCCGCGTCGCCCTCGTTGTCGGTGAAGCTGACGCCGAGCTCGGCCGAGCCGGACACCTCGGCCATCAGCTCCGCGGTGGCGATCAGGGTCTTGCTGGGCACGCAGTCGGTGAGCACCGCGGAGCCGCCGAGGCCGTCGGAGTCGACGACCGTGACCTCGGCCCCCAGCTGGGCGGCGACCAGCGCCGACTCGTAGCCACCCGGGCCGCCACCGATGATGACGACCCGCTCGGAACGCGCGCTCATCGGCGCCATCAGAAGTTGATCATGTGACCGGCGATGCCGTGGACGGCTTCCTTGACCGCCTCCGACAGCGTCGGGTGCGCGAAGATGTTGCGCGACACCTCGTCGGCGGTGAGGTCCCACTGCTGGGCCAGCGTGAGGGCCGGCAGCTGCTCGGTGACGTCAGGGCCGATCATGTGCGCACCGAGGATCTCGTTGTGCTCGGCATCGGCCACGATCTTCACGAAGCCGACGGCCTCGCCGAGGCCCTGCGCCTTGCCGTTGGCCGAGAAGGGGAACGTCGCGGTCTTGACGTCGTACCCCTTGTCGCGGGCCTGCTGCTCGGAGTAGCCGAACGAGCCGATCTGGGGCTGGCAGTAGGTGGCCCGCGGGATCATGTCGAAGTCGATCTCCATCGTCTCGGCGCCCGCGATGGTCTCGGCGGCCACGATGCCCATCGCCTCCGCGGCGTGGGCCAGCATCATCTTGCCGGTGCAGTCGCCGACGGCGTAGACGCCCTCGACGTTGGTGCGGCCACGGCCGTCGATCGCGATCGCGCCGCGGTCGGTGAGCTGCACGCCGATCGCCTCGAGGCCGAAGCCCTCGACCCGGGGCGCGAAGCCGATGGCCTGGAGCACCTTGTCGGCCTCCAGCACCTGCGACTCGCCCCCACCGGCGGGGCTCACGGTGACCTTGACCTTGTCGCCGGAGTCGTCGATGGACTCGACCTTGGTGCTGGTGAGCACCTTCACGCCGAGCTTCTTGTAGTGCTTGGCCAGCTCCTTGGAGATGTCGGCGTCCTCCGTCGGGACCATCCGGTCGAGGAACTC
The DNA here is from genome assembly GCA_038214475.1 of Propionibacteriales bacterium. Taxonomy (GTDB): domain Bacteria; phylum Actinomycetota; class Actinomycetes; order Propionibacteriales; family Nocardioidaceae; genus Nocardioides. Next base: position 7,837 of record JBBQRV010000039.1, read on the forward strand.
CACGATGGTGACGTCGACGCCGAAGTTCTTCATCACGTAGGCGAACTCGACGCCGATCGCGCCGGAGCCGGCGATGATCACGCTGGCCGGCAGGGTGTCGTCGAGGATCTGCTCCTCGTAGGTCACCACCCGCTCGCTCAGCGAGGTGCCGGGGATCAGCCGGGTCGTGGCACCGGTGGCGAGGATCAGGTGGTCGCAGGTGTACGACGCCGTGGACCCGTCGTCGGCCTGCACGTCGACGGACTTCGGGCCGGTCAGGGTGCCCCAGCCGTCGATCTCGGTGATCTTGTTCTTCTTCATCAGGAAGTGGACACCCTTGACGATGCCCGCGCTCACCTGACGGCTGCGCTTGTGCGTCGGGCCGAAGGCCATCGTGGCGTCACCCTCGATGCCGAACTTGTCCTTCTCGTGGGTGAGCACGTGCGCCAGCTCGGCGTTGCGCAGCAGCGCCTTGGACGGGATGCAGCCCACGTTGAGGCAGACACCGCCCCAGTACTTCTTCTCGATGACGGCCACGGACTGGCCGAGCTGGGCTGCGCGAATCGCGGCGACGTACCCACCGGGGCCGGCACCGAGGACGAGGACGTTGAAGTGGGTCACGACGTCCAGCCTAGGATGTCGTGCCGGCGCAGCGCACGTCAGGCACTAATCTCACACCCGTGACGCTCTACGCCGCCTACGGGACAAACCTCGACCCGGTCCGGATGAGCGAGCGCTGCCCACACTCGCCGTTGCACACCACCGGGTGGCTCGAGGGCTGGAGACTGACGTTCGGCGGCGAGGAGCACGGCTGGGACGGCGCGCTCGCCACCATCGTCCAGGACCCCTTCGAGCAGGTGTTCGTGGCCGTGTACGACGTGACGGCCCGCGACGTCACGGAGCTGGACCGGTGGGACTCCGCCGACACCGGGCTCTACCGCAAGACCAAGGTGCGGGTGAAGACGATGACCGGTGAGCTGTTGGTGTGGGCCTACGTGCTCGACGCCCACGAGGGCGGGCTGCCGTCGGCGTCGTACCTCGGGGTGCTGGCCGACGCCGCCGAGGCCGCCGACGCCCCCGACGACTACGTGGCTGCGCTGCGGCGTCGGCACTGCCGCTCGACGGGGCTGTGAGGAATCGCCGGTTCACCGGCGATTCCTGACGTTCACGGCCGTTGCATCGGCTGAGAACGTCAGGGAACGGCTGAGAACCCCCGGGCTCAGGCAACGTGTTGGCCACGACCCAGGACGCTGCGGATGCGCAGCGCCGTCGCCGCCGGGCGGTGGAGGTCGGCCCACACGAGCCGGATGCACCGCCACCCGGTGAGCTCGCAGATCATGTCCTCGCGGCGCTTCTCCCGCAGCACCACGTCGACCGGCGACTCCCCCTCGCGCAGCAGCGTGGAGTACTTGACCTTGCCGTCGAACTCGAGGAACACGCCGTACGCCGGCCAGGCAAGGTCGGTGTACGCGACCACTCGACCCTCAGGATCCGTGATCGGGTACTGCGGGACGGCCGGCGGTAGCCCGTGCTGCCAGCACAGGAATCGGGTCCGGGACTCACCGACCGACTCCGACCTCGCGTCCATCAGTCGCAGCGCCAGGTCGGTGTGCAGGGTGCGTGGCCAGCACCCCATGCCGGCGTACCGGCTGCGGAGCAGCTCGGCGGTCGTGAGTCCGCGGTGCAGGAGGTCGTCCAGGATGACGACGCATGCTTCGAGGGGTGCCACCGTGGTGACCTCGAGCGCCGCCCGGGTGGGACTGGTCACGGGTACGCCGTTGCGGGTGACGACGTCCTCCGGCTGGAGGATCCCGATGTGTTGCAGCACTCCCCGCTCACGGCGGCCCGCGCGGCGATCCGGCCTCGTGACGTGCACGACCTCCAGGCCCAGGCCCCACACCGGGGCGGCGTGCTCGGGCAGTGCCGAGACGTGTGACAGCACGACCTCGGTGCAGGCCTGCTTGAGCACGGCGCGGGCCAGCAGGCCATGACGTTGGGCCGCGTCGAGCTCCTGCCAGGTGCTGGCGTCGGTGTAGGCACCTCGACGTACCCGGTGCCAGTCGCCTTGTCGCACCAGGCGCGCGATGGCGCGATCGTGGTAGCCGTCGGCGATCGCCTCCTTGCGCAGCCAGACGGAAGCGGGCCCTCCTTGGTGGATGTCCATGCCTGCAGGCTCCCCACCGGGCCTCAGATCACACACCCTGGTTGTCGCCTGTGGAAGACGGGATCCGACCCAGGGTTCTCAGCCGGTTCCTGACGTTGCCGGGGGTTGCAACGGCCGACAACGTCAGGAATCACCGGCCAACCGGTGATTCCCGCGCCACCGAACCCCCGCACTAGAGTCTCCGACGTGACCGACCCGCACACCCTCGCCCAGGACGCCGCCGACACGCTCGCAGAGCTGACGGGTGTCGCCCACCACGACCTCGCGCTGGTCCTCGGCTCGGGCTGGCTGCCTGCGGTCGACGCCCTGGGCGAGGCCACCGCCGAGATCGACACCACCGACCTGCCGGGCTTCAGCGGGGCCGCCGTGGCCGGCCACTCCGGCAGGATCCGCAGCGTCCGTTCGGGCGAGCGCAACCTGCTGGTGTTCCTGAGCCGTACGCACTACTACGAGGGCAAGGGCGTCGCGGCCGTGGTGCACCCGATCCGCACCGCCGCCAAGGCAGGCTGCCGGGCCGTGGTGCTCACCAACGGCTGTGGCGGTCTCAAGGAGACCTGGCAGCCCGGCCAGCCGGTGCTGATCTCCGACCACATCAACCTGACCGGCCGCTCCCCGATCGAGGGGGCGAACTTCGTCGACCTCACCGATCTCTACTCCGGCCGGCTGCGCGCGATGTGCCGCGAGGTCGACCCGAGCCTCGACGAGGGCGTCTACGTGCAGTTCCCCGGCCCACACTACGAGACCCCCGCCGAGATCGGCATGGTCCGCGCCATCGGCGGGCACCTGGTGGGGATGAGCACCACCCTGGAGGCGATCGCCGCCCGCGAGGCCGGCATGGAGGTGCTCGGCATCAGCCTGGTCACCAACCTCGCCGCAGGGATCACCGGTGAACCGCTCAACCATGCCGAGGTCCTCGAGGCGGGCAGGGCCGCCGCCACCCGGATGGGCGCGCTGCTCGGCGAGATCGTCCCGCGGATCTGAGCACGGGCACCTGCCCGGCTCCCCGACACCACGACGAAGAGAGATTGCGGATGAGAGTGCTCGTCACCGGCGCCGCCGGCAGCATCGGCCAGGTCGTCACCGTCGGACTCACCGACCGCGGGCACGACGTGGTCGGCCTCGACCGGGTCCCCGAGCCCGAGGGGTTCGCCGGCACCTGGCACACCGCCGACTGCGCGGACGCCGACGCGGTGGCCGACGTGTTCGCCGCCCAGCCGCTCGACGGTGTGGTCCACCTGGCCGGGCACCCGGGTGAGGCCAGCCTGCCCGACTCGCTCACCTCGCACGTGGTCACCACGGCCGCACTGCTCGACGCGATGGTCGAGCACGGCGTGACCCGTCTCGTGTACGCCGGCTCCAACCACGCCGTGGGCCGCACCCCCCGCCGCGACCTGGTCTCCACCGACGCCCGCCCGCGCCCCGACACCTTCTACGGCGTGGGCAAGGTCGCCGCAGAGGCCGTGATGAGCTTGTACGCCGACCGCTACGCCGTCGACGCCGTCTCGTGCCGGATCGGCTCGTTCCTGCCCCAGCCGGAGACGACCCGCAACCTGTCCACCTGGCTGTCGCACGACGACTGCGTCCGGATGGTCGAGGCGGCCCTCACCGCGCCGGCGCCCGGCTACGCGGTGCTCTACGGCATCTCGGCCAACACCCGCGCCTGGTGGGACCTGGAGCCCGGGCGGGCCCTCGGCTACGACCCGCAGGACGACGCGGAGGACTTCGCCGACCGGATCATCGCGTCCGACGACGACGCGGCCGAGGCGGCGCACGTGGGCGGCCCGTTCGCGGGGTCCGCGTTCTACCGGCCGGCCCTGGACCGCGCCTGAGCCGACCCGGTGACCTTGTCGGTGCCGGGCGCTACCGTCCTTCCATGAGTGAGGAAGGGGCCACCTGGCAGCTGACCATCGACTGCACCGACCCGGCGAGGCTGGTGAGCTTCTGGGCACCGGTGCTGGGCTACCGGGTGCAGCCGCCACCGCCTGGCCACGCCACCTGGAACGACTGGTACCTCTCCATGGGGGTGCCCGCCGAGGAGCTCGACCCCGACGGCGACGGCTCCGACCGGATCTTCGATCCCACCGGCCGCGGGCCCACCATCTGGTTCCAGCCCGTGCCGGAGGCCAAGGTGGTCAAGAACCGCTTCCACTTCGACATCTACCCGCCCGGCGGCCGCGACCGCGAGCAGCCGTGGGCCGAGCGCGTGCCCAGCATCGACGCCCGGGTGGCCGCCCTGGTCGAGGCCGGTGCCTCGGTGCGCAACCGCACCGTCGACGAGGCGCACCACATCTACACCGCGGTGATGCTCGACCCCGAGGGCAACGAGTTCTGCGTGGCCTGAACCTGCGGGAACCTGCTCAGGTCGCGTCGATGCCGATCCGGCCCTCGCGGAACGCGTCGACGAACAGCGCATGGTCCGCGCGCACCCGGGCGGCGTACTCGATGCCGAAGTCGACGACGTACTCGGTGAACTCCTTGCGCCGTCCCTCCAGCACGCCCGCGATCGCCTCCTCCACCTGGAAGTCGACCAGGTCCTGCTCGCTGTCCTCGTCGGAGGCGCAGTGGATCTTGGCGGTGGCCCGACCGAGGAGGTCGACCACCTGGGCCATCTCGTCGGGCTCGTTGATGCCGCCCCAGTCGAGGTCCACCTCGTACGGCGACACCTCGGCCACCACGTAGCCGACCCCGTCGATCCGGGTGTGCCCCAGCAACGGGTCGGTGTGCACCTGCAGGGCACGCTGGCTGACCACCGTGCGCTGCCCCTCGTGCTCGAAGTAGCCCTCCACCGCGGCGCTGTCGACGAACCGGCTCAGTGCAGGCACGTTGGCCTGCTTCATCGACAGCACCACGTCGTTGTCGAGCGCCTGGCTGTGCCCCTCGACCAGCAGGTTGTAGGCGGGCAGCCCGGCGCTGCCGATGCCGAAGCCGGACTTGCCGACCACGTCGTGCAGCTCGTAGAACAGCGACCGGTCGAAGCGCTTGTCCTCCGGGATGGTGTCCAGGTAGTCCGCGAAGGCGCCGACCACGCGGGCCCGCTCGGCCTTGCCGAGGCGTCGCACCCCGCCCCGGGCCGCGAACCTGCGCTGGCCGTCCTCGACCACGCTCATCCCGGCCAGGAGGTCGGCGCGGCGCACCTGGCGGGCCTGCTGGAGGGCGGCGCGCACCGGCCCGTCCGTGTTGTCGAGGTGCAGCGCGAAGTCGTCGTCGTCGCTGTCGAGGTAGTGGTTGACCTGGAGCAGGTAGCCGCGCAGGTAGCGCCGGAGCAGGCCGCGGACGGTCTCCTCCGGCAGCGCCTTCTGCCAGCCGACGAGGGCGAGGCTCGCGGCGAACCGCTCCAGGTCCCACAGGAAGTGGCCGAGGTAGACCTCGTCGAAGTCGTTGACGTCGAACACCAGTCGGCCGTCGGAGTTCAGGTAGGTGCCGAAGTTCTCGACGTGCAGGTCACCGTGGACCCAGATCTGCGAGGCCCGCTCGTCGGCGTACGGGTCCGCGACCGTCGTCACGTCGGCGTAGAAGAGGCACGCCGAGCCGCGCTAGAACGCGTGCGGGTCCGCGGCCATCTTGCGGTACTTCACCCGGAAGGCGCCCGGATCGGCTGCCATCAGCGGCGCGAAGGCGTCGTGGAGCACCTCCACGATGTGGTCGGTGCGCTCCTGCTCCGTGTGCGTCGGGGTCACGCCCCGACCCTAGGCGGCGCCCGGTCGCCGGGCTTCCGGGCCCGGTTGACCTGGAGTGCACTCCAACCCCGACACTGGTCGGGTGACCACATTGACCACACTCAGCATCGCCGAGGCCGCCGAGCAGACCGGGCTCACCACGCACACCCTGCGCTACTACGAGCGCGACGGGCTGATGCTCGCCTCGGTCGACCGTTCGGCGTCGGGACATCGTCGCTACTCCGAGCGGGACCTCACCTGGATCGAGCTGATCAGCAAGCTCCGCTCCACGGGCATGCCGATCCGCGAGGTCCGCAAGTACGCCGAGCTGGTGCGCGCCGGTGACGGCAACGAGGCCGAGCGGCTGGCCCTCCTCCAGGCGCACCGCGAGCGGGTGGAGCACCAGCTGGCCGAGGTCTCGGCCCACCTGCGCGCGATCGACCACAAGATCGGCTTCTACGAGAACCGGCTGCACGTCGCGTCTTGACTTGGAGCGCACTCCAAGGAGTTGAGTGGTGGTCATGACGATCACAGCACGCACACTCGGAACGACGTCCCGGCTCACCGTCTCGGCGCTGGGCCTGGGCTGCATGGGCATGTCGGAGTTCTACGGCGGCCGCGACGAGGGCCAGGCGCTGGACACCATCGGGCGGGCCCTCGACCTGGGCGTCACCTTCATCGACACCGCGGACATGTACGGCCCGTTCACCAACGAGCAGCTGGTGGGCAAGGCGATCGCCGGACGCCGCGACGAGGTGCAGCTGGCCACCAAGTTCGGCAACGAGCGCGAGGCCGACGGCACCCGGCTGGGCATCAACGGCAAGCCGGAGTACGTGCGCAAGGCCTGCGACGCCTCCCTGCAGCGGCTGGGCGTCGACCACATCGACCTCTACTACCAGCACCGGGTCGACAAGACCGTCCCGATCGAGGAGACCGTCGGCGCGATGGCCGAGCTCGTCGAGGCCGGCAAGGTCCGCCACCTGGGGCTCTCCGAGGCCAGCGCCGCCAACATCCGCAAGGCGCACGCGACCCACCCGATCACGGCCCTGCAGACCGAGTACTCGCTGTTCACCCGCGACCTCGAGGACGAGATCCTGCCGACGCTGGTCGAGCTCGGCATCGGGCTGGTGCCCTACTCCCCGCTGGGCCGGGGCCTGCTCACCGGGGCGATCACCGCGGAGGACCAGCTCGAGCAGGGCGACTCGCGGCTCACGCCGTACTTCCCGCGCTTCCAGGGCGACGCGCTCGAGGCCAACCTGGCACTGGTCGCGAAGATCCGCGAGATCGCCGGCACCCTGGGCGCCACCCCCGGCCAGCTCGCCCTCGCCTGGGTGCTCGCCCAGGGCCCGCGGCACGGGCTGGGCGTCGCGCCGATCCCGGGCACCAAGCGGGTGAAGTACCTCGAGGAGAACGCCGCTGCCGCCGACCTCACGCTCACCGACGCCGACCTGGCCGCCCTCGACGCGGCCGTGCCGCGTGAGGCCGTGAGCGGTGCCCGCTACGGGGACATGTCGTCGATCGACCAGTGACCCGTACGCCGCCGGGGCGGCCCGCCTCGGTGCACCTAGGCTGGGCCCATGGATGAGCTCGTGACCTGCACCGTGGCGGACGGCATCGCCCACGTGCGGCTGGACCGCCCCGACAAGCTCAACGCGCTCACCCTGGACACTCTCCGGCAGCTGCGTGACACCGCCCGCTCGCTGCGCTCCGACCGCAGCCTGCGGGCGGTGGTCCTCGCCGGCGAGGGCACCTCGTTCTGCGCCGGGCTCGACTTCGGCACGGTGATGAAGCAGCCCCGCAGCATCGCCCGGGCCTTCGTGCCGGCACCGTGGCGCGGCACCAACCTCTTCCAGGAGGCCTGCTGGGCCTGGAGGCGGCTCCCGGTGCCCGTGATCGCGGCCGTGCACGGGCACTGCCTCGGCGGTGGCATCCAGATCGCGCTCGCCGCGGACTTCCGGTTCGCCACCCCCGACTCCGAGTGGTCGGTGCTCGAGGGCCGCTGGGGACTGATCCCCGACATGAGCGGGATCCAGTCGCTCAAGGAGCTGGTCGGCATCGACACCGCCAAGCGGTTGACGATGACGGCGCAGCGGATCTCCGGCAAGGAGGCGCACGACCTGGGCCTGGTCACCGAGCTGGCGGCCGACCCGGTCGCGGCGGCCGAGGAGTTCGCGCGCGAGCTGGCCACCCGCTCCCCCGACGCGCTGGCCGCGGCCAAGCGGCTGTTCAACCGGTCGTGGACGTCGTCACCCCGCACCACCTTCGCCCGGGAGCGCGTCGAACAGGTCTACCTGCTGCTCGCAGCCAACACCAAGGCTGCGCAGCGGGCCGCCTTCGCCAGGGCGACCCCGGTCTTCGGACCGCGCGGGCGTCGCTGAAGGAGGGGTTCCCCGGATGCCACTACGGGCCTAGGTTGACGGGGTGCGCCGCTCGGGCGCGCCAGCACCCGTGGAGGACATCTCGATGACGACGAAACGAGCCTGGGTCGCGCTGTGTGCGCTGACCCTCGCCGGAGCCAGCCTCACCCAGACCGCCAGCACCTCGGCAGCCCCCGCACCCTCGACCGCGGGTGGTCAGCGCGACTACGTCGTGCTGCTCGACGCGGGCGCGTCGGTGGACACGGCGGTGCGCGGCCTGAAGGCCCAGGGCGCCCGGGTCACCCGCGTCAACCGGGCCATCGGCCTGGTCAGCGTGACCTCCGGCGACACCGCGTTCCGCACCGACGGGGCCGCCGTCCCGGGGGTCAGCGGTGTCGCCGCCAACCGCAGCATCGGCAGCGTCCCGGTCCGCAAGCCGGTGGCCGTGGAGCGCGAGCACGTCCGGGCCGCCCGGGCCGAGGTCGCCCGGCACCCCGCCCGCCCGGCAAGGGCGACCGGCAAGAGTCACGGCCACGGCCACCAGGCCAGCACTGACCCCCTCGACACCTACCTGTGGGGCATGCGGATGATCGGCGCCGACACGGCGCACGCCCGCCACCAGCTCGGCAGCAAGCGGGTGCGGGTCGGGATCATCGACACCGGCGTGCAGGGCGACCACCCCGACCTGGCCCCGAACTTCGACCGCCGCCTGTCGCGCAACTTCGTCACCGACATCCCCGCGATCGACGGCCCCTGCGAGCACCCGAGCTGCGTCGACCCCGTCGGTGAGGACGACGGTGGCCACGGCACCCACGTCGCCGGCACCGTCGCCGCCGCGCTCAACCACTTCGGCGTCAGCGGCGTCGCCCCGCAGGCCGATCTGGTCGAGGTCCGCGCCGGCCAGGACAGCGGCTACTTCTTCCTCGGCCCGGTGGTCGACGCGCTCACCTACTCGGCCGACGCCGGCATCGACGTGGTCAACATGTCGTTCTACGTCGACCCGTGGCTCTACAACTGCGTCGGTGGCGCCCCCGAGGACTCCGCGGCAGAGGCCCAGGACCAGGACGTCATCATCGAGGCGATGACCCGGGCGATGGACTACGCCCACGACGGCGACGTCACGATGGTGGCCGCGCTGGGCAACAGCCACGAGGACATCTCGAACCCGCGCCCCGACTTCTCCAGCCCGGACTACGGCAGCGACGCCCACGCCCGCACGATCGACAACGCGACCTGCTTCGACCTCCCGGTCGAGGGGCCGCACGTCATCGGGGTCTCCGCCGTCGGTCCGTCGGCGACCAAGGCCGACTACTCCAACTGGGCCACCGACCTGGGCTCGGGCGAGCTCGAGGTCTCCGCGCCCGGTGGCTGGTACCGCGACGGCTTCGGCACCGACACCTACCGCACCATCGAGAACCTGGTGCTCTCGTCGGTCCCGCTCATCTCCGTGCAGGAGACCGGTGAGGTGGACGCCAACGGCGACATCACCCCGCTGGGTGAGGCGACCGGCGTGATGAAGCAGTGCACGGCACACCCGACCCCGCACGCGGCACGCTGCGGCTACTACGCCTACTACCAGGGCACGTCGATGGCCTCGCCGCACGCCGCAGGCGTGGCCGCGTTGGCGGTCAGCGCCCACGGACGCTGGCAGCGCGGGCACGGGGGCCGGCACGGACGTCCCGGCTTCGGCATGGACCCCGACGCCGTACGCCGGCTGCTGATGTCCACCGCGACCGACCAGCCGTGCCCGGCCGGCGGGGTGGTGGACTACCTCGACGAGGGCCGGTCCGCCGAGTACACCGCGACCTGCGTGGGCTCGACCGACGCCAACAGCCTGTACGGCGACGGCATCGTCAACGCGCTGGCGGTGGGGCGCCGCTGACCCGACCCGCCCGGGCCCGACCGGCGTACTAGCCTGCTCGCCATGACAGACGTGAGCGAGCTGCTGGTCCGGGCCCGGGCCTGGGCGGCACAGGACCCCGACCCCGACACCCGCGCCGAGCTCGAGGGGCTGGCGGCCGAGGTCGAGTCCGGGGCCGACCCCACGGAGCTGGCCGACCGCTTCGAGGGCACCCTGGAGTTCGGCACCGCCGGCCTGCGCGGCGCGCTCGGGGCGGGCCCCACCCGGATGTACCGGGTCGTGGTCATCCGGGCCGCGGCCGGTCTGGCCTCCTACCTGCGCGCGCAGGGTGCGACCGACGGCGACCGGGTGGTGATCGGCTACGACGCCCGCTACAACTCCGACGTCTTCGCCCGCGACACCGCCGAGGTGATGGCCGGCGCCGGCCTCCGGCCGCTCACCCTCCCGCGCCCGCTCCCGACCCCCCTGCTGGCCTTCGCGATCCGCGACCTCGACTGCGTGGCGGGCGTGATGGTCACCGCCAGCCACAACCCTCCCCAGGACAACGGCTACAAGGTCTACCTGGGCGACGGCAGCCAGATCGTGCCGCCCGCCGACACCGGCATCGCGGAGCGGATCGCCGCGGTGGGCGCGCTCGCCGACGTGCCGCGGGGCGGTGCCGGGGAGACCCTCGACGACGGGGTCCTGGAGCGCTACCTGGCCGCCGTCGCCGGGCTGGTCGGCGCGGGTCCGCGTGACCTGAGCACCGTCTACACGCCGCTGCACGGCGTGGGCAACAGCTCGGTGCTCAGCGTGCTGGAGGCGACCGGCTTCCCCGCGCCGTACGTCGTGAGCCAGCAGGAGCAGCCGGACCCGGCCTTCCCGACCGTCGCGTTCCCCAACCCCGAGGAGCCGGGGGCGATGGACCTGGCGCTGGCGCTGGCCTCCGAGCGCGACGTCGACCTGGTGGTGGCCAACGACCCCGACGCGGACCGCTGCGCGGCGGCGGTCAAGGGACCGCACGGCTGGCAGATGCTGCGCGGCGACGAGGTCGGGGCGCTGCTGGGCGCGCACCTGCTGAGCACCGGGCGGCAGGGTGTCTACGCCAACTCGATCGTGTCCTCCTCGCTGCTGGGCAAGCTGGCGGCCGCGCACGGCCAGCCGCACGAGGAGACCCTCACCGGCTTCAAGTGGATCGGTCGGGTCGAGGGGCTGGCCTTCGGCTACGAGGAGGCGCTGGGCTACTGCGTCGACCCTGCGCAAGTGAAGGACAAGGACGGGGTCTCGGCGCTGCTCCTGCTCTGCGAGCTGGCCGCCCGGGCCAAGGCCGACGGCAGGACCCTGCTCGACCTGCTCGACGACTTGGCCCTGGAGCACGGCCTGCACGCCACCGACCAGCTCAGCGTGCGGGTCGGCGACCTCTCCGAGATCGGGGCCGCGATGAGCC
>JBBQRV010000040.1:0-19215 GCA_038214475.1 Propionibacteriales bacterium
AGATAGCCGGGCGCCCACCAGGGCACCGTGAACGTGACCCGGCAACCCTCGCCGCGCGCCTCCACGCTGTGCCCGGTGGCGGGGACGCCGGCGACCGACCACGACCAGGACCGGCCCTCGTCGAGGTCGGTAACCTCGAACGGCAGGGACACCCCGAGCGCGGTGCGGACCGTGCCTCGGCTGCCTGCGTGGACCCGGGGCGTGTCGAGCTCGGCGCCCGCCACCGACGGACCCCACGCGGGCCAGCGGTCGACCTCGACGAGCAGCCGCCACAGGCGGTGCGCCGGTGCGTCCATCGTGCGTGACACCCCCAACGGACTCATCGGGTCAACGCGGCCCGGGCGGCACGGTGCCCGCTCACCAGCGCGCCCTGGATCGAGGCCGTGTCGCGGTGGTCGCCACAGACCAGCACCCCCGGCGACGCCTCCAGCGTGCCGCACAGTCGCAGCGGCGGCGGCTGCACCGGCAGCGCGCGCGGCACCTCGTGCCGGGCCACCAGCTCCCAGCCGGTGGTGGGGGAGCCGAAGAGCTCGCCGGCCTGGCGTCGTACGTCGTCGTCGGTCGGCACCGCCCGGCCCGCGCCGAACAGCGCGGAGGTCTGCACCAGGTGCCTGCCGGGCGGGGCGTACGACGGGGCCGCCACCGAGACGACCGCGGCGTTGACCAGCGGGCCGGGCCTGCTGCGTGCGTCGACGTGCAGCATCGGAACGGTGCTCGGGGCGCGCTCGGTGGCGAACCAGTGCGTGAGCACGCCCTTCATCCGCGGGGCGGCCACGTCGGTGAGGTCGCCCGCGGCGGCGGGGTCGGTGGCCACCACCACCTGCCGGGCCCGGATGCTCTGCCCGGCGGCGCGCACGACGCTGGCGCCACCGTCGCGGCTGATCGACTCCACCCGGTGTCCGGTGCGCACCCGGTCGCCGAGGTCGGCCGCCAGCTGGCGTGGCAGCGCACGCATCCCGTCGGTGGGCAGCCCGGGGGCCCCGAGCGCGAACATCCGCAGCAGCAGCAGGGCGAAGTCGTAGGACGTGGCGCCGTCGTCCTCGAGCAGCACCCCGGCCAGGAACTGCTCGACCACCCGACGCAGCTCGGGCGACAGCCGGACCGCGTCGAGGGAGGCCGAGAGCCGCACGTCGCGGGCATGGTCGCGTCGTTCCGGATGGGCCAGCGCCGGCGCCGCCCAGCGCGCCAGTCCGGCCAGGTCGTGGGGTCGCAGCACACCGCTGAAGAGCGTCGAGCGGATCCGCCCGGGCTGACGAAGCGGGTGCGCCAGCACCGACAACCCGTGGTCGCGGCGTACGCCGACACCCGCACCGAACGACTGCAGCCGGAGCGCGGGGACGTCGACCCAGCGCCGTACGGCCGGGTAGGCGGGGTTGAGCACCTGGAAGCCCCGGTCGACCAGGTAGCCGTCGACCTCGTCGGTGCGGATCCGGCCGCCCACCTCGTCGGCGGCCTCCCAGACCTGCACGTCGCGGCCGCCGGCTGCCAGCTCCCGGGCACACTGGAGTCCGGCCAGCCCCGCACCCACCACCAGGACGTCACACGTCTCGCTCATGGGTCCATCTTGTCGGGTCGGCGGTTGGGCCTGGCTCAGGCCTGCTCGCGCAGGTAGCGACCGAAGTGGGGCACGGTGAAGGCGATCCGGCCCCGCTCACCGGAGTAGATCAGGCCCTTCTTGAGCAGGGCGTCACGCGCCGGCGAGAGCGACTGGGGCTTCTTGCCGAGCTCGGCGGCGACGTCCGCAGTGGGCACCGAGCCGATGTCGTCGATCGGCTCGTCCCCCTGCGCGGCGAGCGCGACCGCGACGTCGGCCATCGCGCGCAGGTAGTCGCGCTCCCCCGGCGTGGCCCGCTCGTAGCGGCTGCCGAAGAACCCGACCGCCAGCTCGGCCTCCGCCTCGGGGGCCGCCACCCGCACGTCGTCGGCCGTGATCGGCGACTGGGGGGCGCGGTCCCAGACCGCCTTGCCGTAGGCCTGGATGAAGTAGGGGTAGCCGCCGGTGGCGGCGTACATCGAGGCCAGCGCGTCATCGGTGTAGCCGGCCCGTTCCTCGTGGGCCGGGGCGGCCAGCGCCAGGTCGGCGGCCTCCCGGGCCAGCCGGTCGATGCGCTGGTAGCGGAAGAGCCGCTCGGAGTAGGACTTGCTGGCCGAGAGCACGGCCGGCAGGTGCGGCAGTCCGGCGCCCACGACGATCACCGGCAGCCCTGACTGGCTGATCTCGTGGCAGGCCGCGCACAGCGCGGAGACGTCGTCGGGGCCGAGGTCCTGCATCTCGTCGATGCAGACCGCGATGCCCTTGCCGACGTCGGCCGCCAGGCCGCCCACGTCGGTGAACAGCTCCACCAGGTCGATCTCGATGTCGCCGGAGTCGGCGCGGCCCTTCGCGGCCGGGACGTCGATGCCGGGGTTCCAGTGGTCGCGCAGGTTCGCCCCGGGTGCCGCGCCTCGCTGGGCGAAGGCCCGGATCACGCCGAGCACCTCGTCGCCCTGCGGGTGGCCGAGCTCGCGCACCGACTGGTGCAGGGCACTCGACAGCGGCCGGCGCAGCGCCTGGTCGGGACGGGCCTCGATCTTGCCGGTGCCCCACCCGGCCCGCACCGCGGCCGAGCGCAGCGCGTTGAGGAGCACGGTCTTGCCCACACCACGCAGCCCGGTCAGCACCAGGGACCGCTCGGGGCGGCCGTGCGCCACCCGCTCCAGGACCACGTCGAAGGCCCGGAGCTGCTCGTCGCGCCCGGCCAGCTCCGGTGGGCGCTGGCCGGCACCCGGTGCGTACGGGTTGCGGATCGGGTCCATGTCAGGACCGTATCCGGCTGTCTAGCGTGAGACGTAGATTCTGGGCGCGAGTCGCGGTGGAGTGGTGGTGGCTGTCGCAATCGACCAATCGGTGCACAACAACGCCCCCTGGACCCGGTCGAGACGTCACAACCGACCAATTGGCGGATCGGGACCCCGCCAGCCACCCATCCGGTATCACCACGACCCGCGCCGGCTCCTGAGCACCCGAAGACGCGTGGCGCACCCGGCGCCCGCCCATCGGAGGTCCGCCATGCAGCACACCCACCGCGCCGCCCCGTTCACCCTCGTCCTCGGGATCGCCGCCCTCGCCGCGGCTGCGATCGGCACCGCGGTCGACTCGGCCGATGCGAAGGCGCCGGCGAAGACCACCGTCACCATCACCGCCCAGGGCACCGACCTCTCGGGCGTGGTCAAGAGCCCGAAGCCGAACAAGTGCGCAGCCGGTCGCACCGTCGTCGTGTTCAAGCAGAAGGGCGCCCGAGGAGGCGGCGACGACGTCAGGTTCGCCAGCGACACCGCGTCGCTCAGCGGAGGCGTCTACGCCTGGTCCACCGGCAACACCGGCACCGAGGGCCGCTTCTACGCCGTCGTCCGCAAGACCGCGCAGTGCAAGGGCGCCAGCAGCCCCACCATCCGCGCGGTGCGCAACCCCTGACTCAGGAGGCGCCCGGCAGCGTGTTGACCTCGTGCCGCCCGGCGGCCATGTCGTACGAGCGGTCCAGGCCCGAGCGCAGCATCGAGATCAGGGCCGGCACCTCGTCGACGGCGAGCCGGAAGGTGCCGGCGCACACGTTGTCGCGCCACAGCGAGAGCACGACCAGCTGGGACTCGTGGTGCCAGGACACCCGCAGCGCGCGCCGGTCACTCCGGGCGTCGAGGAAGATCTCGCCCGTCCGCGGGAGCGGCATCGCAGGCTGCATCTCTCCATGATGCCTCGCCGATCGAGCCCCGTCACGAGTTCCGCGGGTCAAGGATGTCCGCACGTAGAATGCACCCGTGCCCGAGCTGCCCGAGGTCGAAGCGCTGGCCCACGACCTGCGCACCCGTCTCGACGGACGTGCCGTCGTGCGGGTGGACATCGCCGCCTTCAGCGCCCTCAAGACCTTCGACCCGCCGCTGACCGCCCTCGAAGGCGCCTTCGTCGACGACGTCACCCGGCACGGCAAGTTCCTCGACGTCAGCGTCGGTGGGCTGCACCTGATCGTGCACCTGGCCCGGGCCGGCTGGATCCGCTGGCGCGACGAGGTGCCTGCCCTGCCGCCCAAGCCGAGCACCAAGTCCCCGCTCGCGGCCCGGGTGGTCCTCGACGACGGCGCCGGTCTCGACATCACCGAGGCCGGCACCGAGAAGTCGCTGGCCATCTACGTCGCGCGAGACCCGCAGGACGTCGAGGGCATCGCCCGGCTCGGGCCCGACCCGCTGGCCGACGACTTCACCGTCGAGGTGCTGGCCGGCATCCTGGCCGCCGCGGGCCGCTCCCAGATCAAGGGCGTGCTGCGGCACCAGGGGACCATCGCCGGGATCGGCAACGCCTACAGCGACGAGATCCTGCACGCCGCCCGGATGAGTCCGTTCAAGCCGGCCTCCTCGGTGGCCGACGACGACCTGCAGCTGCTCCACGACACCATCCGCAGCACCCTGGGCGACGCCGTACGACGCAGCGAGGGACTCGCCGCCAGCGAGCTGAAGAGCGAGAAGAAGTCACATCTCGCGGTGCACGGGCGCACCGGTCAGGCCTGCCCGGTCTGCGGCGACACCGTGCGCGAGGTGTCCTTCGCCGACTCCAGCCTGCAGTACTGCCCCACCTGCCAGACCGGGGGCAAGCCGCTCGCAGACCGCCGGCTCAGCCGGTTGCTGAAGTAGCCTGAGGACCATGCAGATCCCCACCGTCGAGGTCTCCGGGCTCCCTGACCCGCTGCCCACGGACCTGCACGTGCTCGACGTCCGCGAACCCGTCGAGTGGCACCACGGTCACATCGAGGGCGCCCTGCACATCCCGCTCCAGGAGCTGCCCGCCCGGCTGGGCGAGGTCCCCACCGGCCAGGTGCTGGTGGTGTGCAAGGTGGGTGGCCGCTCGGGGCGCGCCGTCGCCTGGCTGGGCCAACAGGGCCACGACGCGGTGAACCTCGGCGGCGGCATGATCGACTGGTCCGACGCCGGCCGGCCGATGGTCAGCGAGAGCGGAGCGGCGCCCCGGGTCGTGTGACCACACGGGGAGCCGAGCGTCGACCGGCCCTGTCGCGACCGGACCGGCGTAGGACCGCCCAGGTCAAGGCACGAAGGGCACTAGCGCGACCGCGACGAACAGCAGGGTCAGGTACAGGTTGGAGAGGTGGAAGAGCCGCATCGGGAGCAGCTGCGACAGCTCGTCGGAGACGCGCGAGCGGCCGAGCAGGAGCACGGACTCGCCCACGAACACGGATCCGAGCGCCAGGGCCGCCAGCGGGTAGACGACTCCGGTGCCGGCGACCGGCCACAGCAGCAGGGATGTCGCCACGGTGAGCACGGCGTAGCCGACGATGTGACGGGCGACCGTGTGTGCGGGCGCGACCACCGGCAGCATGGGCACGTCCGCCGCCGCGTAGTCCTCGCGGTAGCGCATGGCGAGCGCCCAGAAGTGAGGGGGCGTCCAGAAGAACACCACGAGGAACAGCACCACCGGTGGCCACGCCAGGCTGTCGCGGACCGCCGTCCAGCCGATGAGTGTGGGCACGCACCCGGCGGCACCGCCCCAGACGATGTTCTGCGTCGTCCGCGGCTTGAGCCACATCGTGTAGCCCACGACGTAGAAGACGTTCGCCGCGAGAGCGAGCAGCGCTGACCACCAGTTCACCAGCACCGCAAGGGCCGCCGTGGACACGACACCGAGCGCGAGCCCGAACACGAGCGCCGAACGTCGGGTGACGACGTCTCTCGCCAGTGGACGCCGCCGGGTTCGCCTCATCTTGGCGTCGATCTCCGCATCGACCACGCAGTTGAGGGCGTTGGCGCTCCCCGCCGACAGGGTGCCACCCACCAGGGTGGCGACCACCAGCCCCAGGGGCGGCACTCCGTCGCTGGCCAGGAACATCACGGGCAGGGTCGTGAGGAGCAGCAGCTCGATGATGCGAGGTTTGGTCAGGGCGACGTAGGCGCCGATCACCTCGCGCGTGCGGCTCGGTCCGGGCGACACGGCGGTCAACGGCACGGTCATGAGGAGGCTCCCAGCTCGCGAAGGATTCGGCGCAGGACGTCGGAGTCGACCGGCCCGATGACACGGGCCGCCACTCGGCCTTGGCTGTCGAGGAACAGGGTGCTGGGCACCGCGTTCTGCGGCAGCACCGACATGCTCGCCAGCAGCCTGCCGTCCGGGTCGAAGAGGCTCGGGTACGTCGCCCCCCGCGAGGCCGCGAACGCGAGCGCCGACTGTCGGTCGTCCTGCTCGTCGATCCCGATCACACGGACGTCGGTGCCGTCCGCGTGCGTGAGGACCGGCATCTCGCGGCGGCATGGACCGCACCAGGAGGCCCAGACGTTCACCACGACCGGGCCGTGCCCGAGCTCCTTCGCGAGGTCGATCGTCTCCCCGGCAAGCGTGGTGCCACGCAGCACCGGAGCCGGTGAGCGCCCTGCGGGCGGGTAGACCGTCGCCCCCACGCCGAGCGTGGACTGCGCCGGCGCCGCCGGCACCGTCGAGCAGGCCGCGCACAGGGCGACGACACCCAGGGCTCCCACCAGCCCCGCACGCACTGCCGGCCCCGTGGGGTGTGCGAGGGAGGTCATGACGCACCGTCGAGCAGCCAGTCGAGCACCGCGGTCACCGTCCCCGGCGTCCACGAGCCGGGATCCGGGGACGAGACGTTGCGGTGGCCCAGCCGGTCCATGAAACGGTAGACCCGGTCGGGGATCGACGATGGCGGCACGTTGCCGTAGCCGTCCATCTCGTAGCGGAAGTTCTGGGCGCCGTCGACGAAGATGAGCTCGTCGGTGTGCGCGATGTCCGTGGTGAGGGGCGCGCCGGTGACCCAGTCGCGTGGGTAGGGCCGCTCGAGCCGGGTCCGGTGGCGCCAGACTCCGAGCGTGTCCCACAGCTGGTCGACGACGACGCGGGACCCCGTCAGCAGCGTCCAGTTCGGCAGCTGACCATACTGCCGCTCGTAGGCCCGCAGATGGCGCTCGTCGTCGCGGGCCGGGTCGATCGTGATGCTCACGAACTCCACCTGGTCCGCACGGGGCGACCCCTCCAGATCTCGCGCCGCGGCGACCATGCCGGCCGTGATGATGGGACACGACTCCTGGCACAGGGTCATCACGTCCGAGAGCACGATCACCCTGCCCTGGAAGTCACCGAGGGTGGTCGGGTGACCGTGGCTGTCCTTCAGAGGTGCGGTGAGCACGCCCGCGGGCACCGGCGCGTCGAGTGACGTGCCGGTGGACGGCATCGAGGCGGCGGCCGGCTCCGCGCTCCTCGCTCCGCAGGCGGACATCAGGGGGAGGACGACGACGAGGAGACCGGCCATGACCGCCGGCCACCAGGCAGTTCCGCGTACCCGCGAAGGCGCGTACGGTGCATGGGTGTGACCGAAGCGCTGCGCCTGTGGCGGAGTTGGGAACCCGCGCCCCTGCCCTGGGTCGTCGTGGGCCTCACGGCCTTGGCCTACCTGCTGGCCGCGCGTCGCGTGACGCAGCGCAGCCCACGACAGCCCTGGGCGGCACAGCGCACAGTCTGCTTCCTGACCGGACTCGCCGTCACCGCCTTCGCCCTGGTCGGGCCTCCAGGAGCGTGGGACGACGTCTTCTTCTTCGCGCACATGACCCAGCACCTGCTGCTGACGATGCTCGCCGCGCCCCTGCTCGTCCTCGGTGACCCGGTGCTGCTGACGTTGCGCGCGAGCCCGGAGTCCGTGCGCCGGAGCTGGTGGGTGCCGTGTCTGCGCAGCCGTGCCGTTCGCGCGCTGACGCATCCGGTCGTCGGCTGGGCGCTGTTCGTGGGCGTGATGGGCCTCACCCACCTGCCCCGGGTGTACGACGCCTTCCTCGACCACCCGGTGCTGCACGACTACGTCGAGCACCCGCTCTACCTCGCCAGTGCGCTGGTGTTCTTCCAGCCACTGCTGTCTCCCACGACCGGAAGCCGTTTCGTGCCGCACTGGGTGCGCCTGGCTTCGCTGTTCACCGTGATGGTGCCGATGGCGATGATCGGCTTCTTCATCTTCGCGACGCCACACCTCGCCTACCCGTTCTACGCGCACGTGGCACGACCCTTCGGGCCCGACCCGCTTGCTGACCAGCACCTCGGCGGGATCCTCATGTGGTCGACGTCGATGGTCATGAGCGCGGCCTGGCTGGTGGTCGCGGGGAACAACTGGCTACGCGCCGAGGAGCGACGCACGCAGCGCACCGACAGGATCCCGGCCGTCGAGCGCCGAAGGTCGAGCGCGTGAGCAGTCGCGACGACGCCCGGGCGGGCCCGCCTGCCCGGACCGCCGTCCGGCACCACGTGCTCTTCCTGTCGGCGGTCTGCTTCTGCCTCGCTGCCGGCTGCTTCGAGCTGGCCCGGGCCCGGCACGGTCGTCAGATCGCATGGGTGTACGCCGTGGAGTGGCCCCTGTTCGCTGTGTGTCTTGGCTACATGTGGTGGCACGTCGTCAGCGGGCGCGCGACCCGTCGCCCCAGTCCCCCCAAGCCGCACGGCGAGCGCGACATCCCCGACGAGGACCCGGGCCTGCAGGCGTGGCGCGGCTACCTCGACGCGCTCGAGCATGACGACGACAGCACCGATCGTGCCCCGGGATCCGGCTGATCCGGGGGAAGCGGACAGTCGACGGTGCCGTTGCCCACCGTGACCGTGATCGCGCCGACCAGTGCCGCGACACAGACCCAGGCGAACCAGATCCCCACGATGCGGACGTGCCAGTCGCGGGCGCCGTGCGTCACCCGGCGCTGCACCCGGATCACGATCCCCAGACCCAGGAAGACCGTGATCAGCAGATGGAAGACGTTTCCCGCGGCGAGCACCCACACCGCCGACGAGTACGCGTTGTCGCTGACGTGGAACGGGAAGCGGTACATCTGCACGATGGTCAGGCACAGGGCGACCGTCATCCCGACCAGCGCGATCACCCCGCCGTGGAGGAAGTGTCGGCGTCCCGGCTCGTGCACTTCGAGCCCGAATCGGTAGAAGCCGTACGAGACTGCCATCACGCCGGTCACGACCCACGGCCACCACAGGGACGCCACGCCCGTGCCGCCCGGGTGGAAGGAGGCCTGGGTGTCGGTACCGCGCAGGTAGAGGAACGCGAACGACAGGGCGGCGACGAAGGAGGCGTCCGCGACGATCAGCAGGACGGCGCCGGTGCGCCACCGCTCGCCGAAGTCCTCCGGCTCCTCGGGGGCGAAGGCTTCCTTGTTGACCAGCGACTCGGTGCTCATGCCAGGGCCTCCTCACCAGTGGCTCCCTTGCCGGCGTCCGGGCGCGAACCGGCCCCGACCGGAGCCGGGTCGCCCACCGGGTCGCGGGCGGGCTCGCCGTACCCGTAGGCGTCCTCGGTGACGACCGGGAGCACCGCGAAGTTCTCCAGGGGGATCGGGTTCGGCACCGTCCACTCGAGGGTCTTGGCTCCCCAGGGGTTCATCGGGGCGACCTCACCGTGGCGCCACGAGGCGATCACGTCGTAGAGCAGGATGAGCATGCCTGTGCCGATGAAGTAGGCACCGATCGTCGACACCAGGTTGCCCGAGTGGAACGGCACGTCGTAGTGGACCACCCGCCGCGGCTGCCCCTCCAGGCCCACCATGAACATCCCCAGGAAGGTGACGTTGAAGCCGATCTGGACGAGCCAGAAGGACACGAATCCCGAGGTGACGCCGAGCATCCGGCCGGTCATCTTGGGGAACCAGTAGGCCATCGCGCCGATGGCACCGGTCAGTCCCGCCCCCATCAACGTGTAGTGGAAGTGAGCGGTGACGAACATCGAGCCGTGCAGCTGGTAGTCGAGGGGCACGTCCGACAGGTAGATGCCGGTGATCCCTCCGATGATGAAGTTCCAGAGCATCGCGTAGGTGCACATCATCGGCAGCGTGGTCCAGATGTGCCCACGCCACAGGGTGCCCAGGATGACCAGGAAGAGGCCACCTGTCGGGATGGAGATCATCTCCGTGGTCAGCATGAACGGACCGTTGAGATCGGGGGCCCAGCCCGAGGCGAACATGTGGTGGGCCCACACGGTCACGCTCAAGGCGACGATGCCGATGATGGACAGCACCGCGATCCGGAAGCTGTACAACGGCTTGCGGGCGAACACCGCGGTCAACTCCATCAACGCGGCGATGGCGGGGATGAGGATGACGTAGACCTCGGGGTGGCCCATCAGCCAGAAGAGGTTCTGGTACAGCCAGGGTTGGCCGCCCCGGTTGGCGACGTAGAAGCCGCCGCCCATCAGCCGGTCGACGAGGAGCAGGACCTCGGCTGCCATGAACATCGGGAACGCCGGGAGCGCGAGCACGACGCTGGCCAGGACGCCGTAGACGAAGATGGGAGTGCGGGTCCAGGTCATGCCCCGGGTGCGCATGGTCAGGATGGTGGTGGTGATGTTCATGCCGGCCACCGCGGTGGAGACCGCGAAGATCATGATGGCGACCATGTAGGAGTCCACACCGGCCGGACCCTGGTCCGCGATCGGGGTGTAGCCCACCCAGCCCATCGGGATCCCGCCGAGGAACGCGGCCGAGTACAGCACCGGCAGCATCGCCACCAGCAGCCACAGGCTGAGGGCGTTCAGGCGTGGGAACGCCATGTCACGGGCACCGATCATCAGCGGCACCACGAAGTTCCCGAACGGGCCGGTGACCATGATGATCGTGGCCAGGATCATCGTCAGCCCGTGCAGCCCCACCAGCGAGTTGTACGTCTGGGGGCCCAGGAAGCCCGAGTTCGGGGAGATCAGGTCGGTGCGGATCAGCATCGCCATCGTTCCCCCGGCCCCGAGCATCACCATCGTGAGGACGAGGTACTGGATGCCCACGACCTTGTGGTCGGTCGTGAACCGGAAGTAGCGGCCGACCCCCTGGTCCTTGCCGGCGAGGAACAGCTCGTCGGCATGAGTGAGGTCGCGGCCGACCAGCCAGCGCACGGGCCCGGCGAACGCTCCCAGGCCCGCCATGAAGCCCACCGCCCAGCCGACCATCGTCGCGGTCGCCCGTACGTCGACCGCGTGGACGGCGTCCCGGGCGACCACCTTGGCCAGCAGGTTGAAGACCAGCGCGAGCACCAGGCCGCCGAGCACCCCGGTCCCCAGGTTGAGACGACGCATGAGCCCGCCGTCGGGGCCACCCTTGACGGGGTCGGTCTGATAGGTGTCGGCGACGGTCATGAGCTGCTCCCCTGCGTCGCGGCCCACGAGGCGAATTCGTCGGTGGAGACGACATGAGCCTCGGTCTCCATGTCGGCATGGAGCAGGCCACAGAGCTCCGCGCACTTCACCTGGAACACCCCGATCCGGGTCGGGGTGGTGCTCGTCCTGGTCGTCATCCCCGGATTGGCGTCGACCTTGATCCCCATTGCCGGGACCCAGAAGGAATGGATCACGTCGTCACTGGTCACCCGGAACACGACCGGGCGGTCGAGCGGGAGGTAGAGCTGGTCGGTCTCGAAGTCGCCGTTCTCCGGGTACGTGAAGCTCCACACCCACTGCTGTCCGGTGACGTCGATCTCCATCGGTGCGGACGCGGTGGCGGGCGAGTCGATGCTGCTGAGAGCGGCCAGGCCCCAGATGAGCAGGAAGAGGCACAGCGCGGACGAGCCGAACATCCACAGTCCGGACGACCAGCCGTGCCCACGCAGCGGGGGTCCGTCAGGGTCGTCGGTGGACCACGCGCCCTTGCGCCGCCACCGCCACAGGCTGTGGACCGCGAGCGCCCAGACCAGAGCGGCCACCGGCGCCGCCGCCACCGAGAACACCGTGAACGTGCGCTTCACCTCGGTCATGGTGTCGGAGGCGGAGACGCCCATCAGCCGCTGGGGCACGATCAGCGCGAAGAGCACACCCAGGACGGTGAAGACCGTCCACAGCATGCCGATGGAGCGGACGTCGCGGTTGGTCCGCCAGGCCTGCCACTTCCCGGGCTCCTCGATGCCTGACACGCGCCCACCTCCCTCGCGGACTCAATCTCGGACGAACTTGTGCGTGACGCGGTGACCTTCAGGTGACGGTCAAGGTCCCGGACATGTAACCGCGAACGGACATGGGGCCACCGAACTTGGCATACGTGCCGTCCCCGCACGGGAACTCGCAGTTCCACACGTACGTCCCGGGGCCCTTGGTCCGGAACGAGAACGTCACCTCGATCGGCTCCGGGTAGTCGCTGCCGGCCGCGACCGGCGCGTCGTCCGGCACGGCAGGAAGTGGCGCGCTCACGAAGAGCGGGTCCTGGGCGGTCGGTGCGGCGTGGATCGTGAAGGTGTGGCCGACCGTCTCGGGATCCACCTCGGCCACCGTCTTGCCGTCGACCGTCTCCGTCCCACCCACCGTGCCGTGCACCCGCGCGAACCACGGGTTGGTGATCGCCTCACCGCCGTCGTACTGACTGATGGTCACGGTGACCAGGGAGTTGCGCGGCACCCTCAGGGTGGTGGTCGGCCCGTAGCTCACCCAGTCGGGTTCCGCGCCACCGTCCTTGCCGTGCTCTCCGGCCAGGCTGTCCGGGTAGGTGGACAGGTGCAGATAGACATGCTGCGCGTCTCCGGAACCGGCCTGCGGGGCGGCTGCGATCGCGGGCGAGGGGTTCTGGTGCAGCAGCGCGCCCACCAGGGCGACGAACGCCGCCCCGATCAGGACTGTCAGCGCAGGGCCGACCATGCGTCTCAACATCACTGTTCCCCGGCCTGTCAGCGAGAAATCCCCCCAAGGACGGTTTAGACCTCACGCCCTCGCGATGTCAACGCAAATCAACCCCAGTATTCTTGTCGGTTACAACAACAGATGCCGCGTCGACCCAGCCATCTGTGAGTACTACGGAACGGAGGGGCCCTCGGACTCCACGAACATGCCGGTGAGTGCTGCGAACTCGCTCGTGGAGGCCACGGCAGGTGAGCACCACGAGCCCCCGGGCGTGAGCGTCCACACCGGCACCTGGGGCCCCTGGGTAAGCAGCAGGTACGACCGCACGGTCACCAGCTCATCGAAGAACCGGAGCCGGTCGGCAGGGAGCGCGTCGCGCCGTACGGCGTGGACGAACCAGCCGGTCGGGTGACGTCGGGCGACGAGGACGCCATCGACGGGCGGCTCGTTCTCGGCGCGGCCGCACCCCGTCACGAGACGGGTCACGGTCTCCGCGTCCGCGGCGAAGATCGGCGTCGCGGAAGCCACCTTCCACAGTGGGTCGGTGCTTCGCCTGGTGCGACCGAACAGGTCCATGGTCATCTCCTGAGCCCGGGAATGAGGATGCATCCCATGCAACGGGGACCACCTGTGTGCCCGCTGTGGGGAGGGTCGGTCGCTGCTGTGTGTTCCCGCCCGCTCAGGGCGACGGGATCAGGCTCTGCAGCTGGCTGGGGTCCGGAAGCTGGTCGGCCAGGCAGGTCTGCGCCACGTAGGTGACAAACGTCGTGACCGCCTTGGCGTCGCCCGCGGTCAGGTCCTTCTGGATCTTGGTCACCTCGTCGGCCGACGCCTTGCCGTCCATCGCGCCCACCTTCTCGACGAAGATCTCGAATCCCTTGCGGACGTCGGCGGAGGCGTCGGCAGGGGTGCCGCCCTTGTTCAGCCGGTCGGCCAGGTCCTTGCCGGTGGTGTCGGCGTTCGTGGCGGTGACCTCGGCGCAGAAGTCCTTCGTGGAGGCCTCCGAGGGCGCCGACGAGGCGGTGTCCCCGCCGCCGGAGCTGCCACACGCGGCCGCGGTGACGAGGACGAGGCTGGCGGCGAGCAGTGACTTCTTCATGGTTCCCCCGGATCGGTGAGCGTGAGGTGCGTGCCGCACCCGCCGGTGGGCGGAGGTCGACCGCTGGTGCCGACGCTACTCGAAGGCCTCTGGGAGGGGCAGCGTCAGGGCGGCGGCGAGCCGTTCGAGGTACTCCGGCCGGGCGACCTCCACGACGCCCAGGCTGGCCAGGTGGGGTGTGCTCCACTGCACGTCGAGCACCCGTTCGCGGCCGTCGTCCAACAACGCGACCAGCCCGACCAGCGCGACCTTGGAGGCGTCGCGGACCCGGTGGAACATCGACTCCCCGGCGAACATGCCGCCGATGGCGACGCCGTACAGGCCGCCCGCGAGCGCGTCGCCCTGCCACGCCTCGACGGAGTGCACCCAGCCCAGCCGGTGCAGCGCCCGGTAGGCCGTGGCCACCTCACCGTCGATCCAGCCCTGGTCGCGAGACGGGTCGGCACACCCCGCGAGGACCTCGTCGAAGGCGGTGTCGACCCGGATCTCGAAGTCGCGGCACGAGCGGCGCAGGGACCGCGACACGACCAGCCGGTCGAGGGGCAGCACCGCCCGTGGGTCGGGCGACCACCAGTGCATCTCGCGACGGCCCACCGGCATCGGGAACAGTCCGTGCCGGTACGCCGCGAGCAGCGTCCCCGGCTGGAGGTCGGCGCCCACCGCGACCAGGTCGTCGGCGTCGCGGGCCGCGAGTGCCTCGGCATCGGGGAAGAGCCACGGCGTGGCAGCGGGTTCGACGGGCACCGCCCCACGGTAGCCATCGCCGCTGCGGCCCCGCCCGTAGGATCTCGGCATGAGCGTGAAGAGGAGTATCGGCAAGCAGCTCGCGCCGCGGGTCACCGGCTTCGCCCCGCAGGTCACCGACAGCTTCGTGCGCGAGGCACTGCGCCGGGCGATCCACGGCATCGGTCCGCTGGCCGGAGCGGCCGCGGCCGCCGACAAGCAGCTCGCCGAGCAGCACGGCGACGTGGACGCCGGTGTGCACGAGGTGATCGAGAACCACGTCCGCTACGCCGGAGGCCAGGGCTTCGTCACCAACCTCGGTGGCCTGGTCACCGCGACCGTCGCCATCCCCGCCAACATCACCGGGCTGGCCCTGATCCAGTGCCGGATGGTCGCCGGCATCGCGCACCTGCGCGGCTACGACCTCACCGACCCGAGGGTGCACAACGCCGTGCTGATCACGATGCTCGGCGAGGACTCCGTCAACACCCTGGTCAAGAAGAAGAAGCTGCCCGCGCCCCCGATGGCGCTGGCCACCGCACCCCAGCACGACCCGCACCTCGACCGGATCATCTCCGCCGAGGTGGCCTCCGAGCTGATCACCCGGGTGGCCGGCAAGCGGCTCGCCATGGTCGTGGGGCGTCGGATCCCGGTGGTCGGCGGCCTGGTCGGCCTGGGCGCCGACGGTTTCGCCACCTGGCGGGTCGGCCGCTACGCCGACCGCGAGCTCCTGCTCCGCGCCCGGCGGTAGGTGGCCATCAGGCCCTTGCCCACCAGGCTGGAGTCGAGCCGGGCCACCGCCTTCTCGCGGAACCGGTACGACGGGCGCAGGTAGGACCGCCGCAGCGTGGCCTCGGTGTCCTGGAGCTTGCCGTGCAGGTGCGCCTCGATCTCGCGCAGCCGCACGTTCTCCTGCAGCAGCGCCGAGATGGCGTCGACGGCGGCCTCGCTCACCACCCGCTCACGCGGCTTGTCGGGGTCGAAGAACGCCGGCGGCTCCGCATCGGGCAGCAGGTCGTCGAGGTCGCCGACCACGTCGTACCCACGCTCGGAGAGCCGGGCGACCCAGGCCGAGGAGAGCTCGGCCGCCCAGGCGTGCACGTCGGCCGGCACCGACAGCCGGGGCGAGCCGCGGCGTTGCGACAGGGTCTGGTGGGCCAGCAGCTCACGCACCAGCGGCCGGTAGTGCTCGGGGGTGACCACGTCGTTGATCCGCCGGTTGATCCGCCGCAGCAGCGTGGTCTCGGCCGCGCCCAGGGACGGGTTGGCGCGCTCGACGTCGAGGTCGAGGCTCAGCCCGGCGACCCCGAAGGTGGCCGCGAAGCGCTCCCACAGCAGCGTCGGTGGGGCACCGGGCTTGGGCACGGTGACCACATGGATCCGCTCCGGGGGGATGCTCCCGCCCCAGCGGTCGAGGATGTCGGGCAGCTCCTGGACCCCCCAGAACCACGAGGCCACCTTGGTGGCCCGAGCCGGGTCCTGGATCATCGTCAGGAAGCGGCCGTAGCTGAACGTGCGCCGGTGCTTGACGTTCTCCTGCCACTCCGCGGGGATCTGGCGCACCAGGTCGCGGGCGCTGAGCACCAGGTGCACCTCGGTGTCCGGGTGGCCCAGGTCGGCAAGGGCCTGCTCGATGCTGGGCCGAGAGGCGAAGGCGAACACCTCGTGGCTGATGATCGACGTCCCCGGCCAGCGGCGTACCTGCTCGGCCAGCTTCGCCCAGGCACCCACCGCCTCGCTCTCGAGGCCTCCCCACGGGAGCCGCATCAGGTCGAGCGCGGCGAGGAACTGCCCGTCGAAGCGGGTGGCCGGGTAGAGGATCCCGTGCGTCGCCAGCACGCCGCGGTTGCGGTAGAGCACGTCCTGGACGTACGACGTGCCGGTCTTGGGTGTCCCGACGTGCAGGATGACCCGCTTCGTCACGTCGTTCCTCCCGTCGGTGGTGCTGCCGTGTGCAAGGCCCGGACCAGCACGCCCAGGACGTCGTCGGGGCCGGGGCCGGACGTCCGGCCACCGCGGGCCGGCAGCAGCCGATCCAGCGTCCCGCCGTGCACAGGGTAACCATCGGCCAGCAGCGCGTCGCGCAGGCGCCGGGCCTCGGCATCGACCCACTCCCGGTGCCGGGCGGGCACGCCCGGCGCGGGAAGTCCGGCGCCGCGGTCGGCCTCCCGGAGCCAGCCGTGCACGACCCGCCGCATCAGCAGGTCGCGGCGTGGTCCGTCGACGCTGACCCGCAGCGTGTTGGCGGTGTGCCGGGCCAGCTCAAGGGCCGCGTGCGAGAGCCGGCCCGGGGGCGCCGTGGTCGTGCCTCCGACGAGGGGCCCGGCGGCGGCCGGGTCCAGCACCAGGTGCACGCGTTCGACACCGACCCGGGACGCCCAGCCGCGGACCCGCGCCAGCACGTCGGCGCGCGGGGCGACCTCGCCGGGAGCGTCCGCGTCGGCCAGCCGGTCGAGCCAGGCCTCCCAGGCGCGCACGGTGCCGACGCCGGCTCGGGCCGACCACACGTCGGCCAGATGGGTGTCGTGGTCGGTGAGCAGGACGAGCACCTTGCCCGGCGCGCCCCCGGGCGGGCGGCCCTGGGCGGCGAGGTCGCGGCGCACCGCAGCGGCGACGTACGGGTTCCCCGTGAGCCGGTACGTCGAGCGCCACCGCCGCGGCCGCACCGGGTCGGCGACCGCCGGGAGCGGCGCGGCCACCGCGAGCTCGGCCAGCACCCCGGTGCCGAGCCGCACCAGCTCCTCGGCGGGCAGCTGCGACGGGTCGACGGGGGGTGCCCCGAAGCCCGGGTGCTCGGACACGCCGACCAGGTCGAGCTGCGGCTGCCCTCTCCCCGGGGGGCTGGCGGCCAGCACCAGGTCGACGAGCGCGGCCGGGGTCGTCCGGGCGGCGTTGAGCCGCCGGAGCAGCTCCAGGTGCTGTGCGCCCGGGAGGGGTGCCTCCCGGACGGCGGCCGCGCCGCTCCACTCGCGCCAGGGACAGGTGCCGCCACCGCTCAGGTGCGCGACCCACCCCCAGGCCCGGGCCTCACCCGTCATCGGCACGTCCGAGCCTGCGGCGGACCCGGTGCCCCAGGGTGACCGGGCGACTGGCCGCCTCGCGGGTCATCACCTCGAGGGCGTCGAGCGAGGCGCGCAGCATCGGGCGCGGGCGCACCTTGTCGGGGTTGGCCCAGCGTGCCTCGGGATCGGGTCGCTGTGGCAGCAGCTCGTCGAGCTCACCGATCAGGTCGACGCCGGAGCCGCGCACCCAGTCGACCCAGAGCCGACCCTGCTCCTCGGCCCAGTCGTAGCGGTCCGGTGGCAGGGTCACCTTGGCCGAACGGCGGTGCAGCGACAGCTGCTCGCGGGCCAGCACGCCGAGCACCAGCTCGTCGTACTCGGTGTCGCGGCGTACGGCGCGGCCCATCCGCCGGTTGAGCTGGCGGATCAGCTGGGTCTCCACGGTGCCCAGCGACTGGTTCGAGCGGGTGCTGTCGACGGGTGCCCACGCGGGGTCGATCCGCATCGACCGGCAGAACCGGTGCCAGAGCAGGTCGGGCTCCTCCAGATTCGTGCGCGGCACCGTGACCACGTGCACCTGGTCGGGAGGCAGGTTGCGGCCCCACGTGTTGAGCACGCTGGGCAGGTCGAAGGCGCGGGCGAACCAGGCGTTGCCGCGCTCGGTGCGGTCGAGGAACCGGGCGAAGCTCCAGGTGCGGCCCTGCTTGATGCTCTCCTGCCAGGCGGCAGGGAGCTGGCGGCCGAGGTCGCGCACCGAGTAGACGAGGTGCACCTCGAAGTCGCGCAGGTCGCGCATCGCCCGGGCCACCTTCTCGGCCGAGGCCGGTGCCAGGATCTCGTGACTGATCACCACGTCACCGCGGGCCCGCCGGGCTCGGCGCACCATCTGGTCCCAGGCGCCCTGGGCGTGGCCGGGCGAGCCGCCCCAGTCCTGGCCGAGCAGGTCGCGCGCGGCCCGGATGTGGAAGGTGTACGGATCGCCCAGCCCGCGACCGGGGTAGTGCACCCCGTGCTTGGCGAGCTCGCCGGCATTGCGGCTGAGCCGGTCCTGGACGTAGGTGGTACCCGTCTTCGGGGCACCGATGTGGAGGTGGACGACACGCGTCATGTCGGGAATTGTGCCGCACCCGACCTGCGCCGCCCCGGCGGGCGCTCAGCCGAGCGCAGCCACCACCCGCGACGGGCTCGGGCGACCGAGCTGCTCGGCCATCCACACGCTCGTGCCGACCAGCGCCGGCAGGTCGACCCCGGTCTCGATGCCGAGACCCTGCAGCATCCACACCAGGTCCTCGGTGGCCAGGTTGCCGGTGGCGGACTCGGCGTACGGGCAGCCCCCCAGTCCCCCTGCGCTGGCGTCGAACGTGGTGACGCCGGCCTGCAGCGCGGAGTACGCGTTGGCGAGGGCCTGGCCGTAGGTGTCGTGGAAGTGCACGGCCAGCCGGTCGAGGGGGGTCCCGGCGTCGGCGAACCCGGCCAGCAGGGCGGTGACGTGCCCGGCGGTGCCGACGCCGATGGTGTCGCCCAGGCTCAGCTGGCTGGCCCCGAGGTCGAGCAGCCGGCGCCCGGTGTCGACCACCTGGTCGATCGGGACCTCCCCCTCCCAGGGGTCGCCGAAGCACATGCTCACGTAGGCGCGCACGTCGAGCCCGGCCTCGCGGGCCCGGCGCACGGTGGGCTCGAACATCGCGAACTGCTCGTCGAGGCTGCGGTTGAGGTTGCGCTGGGCGAACGTCTCGGTGGCACTGCCGAAGATCGCCACGTGCTTCAGGCCGAG
>JBBQRV010000041.1:0-18200 GCA_038214475.1 Propionibacteriales bacterium
GGCCTCGGTGCCGCGGCCGACGACCAGGCCGGGCGGGTCGAGCGGGTGCCGGCTGCCGTTGACCTCGAGCACGGCCCGGGCCCGGCCCACCTGGGTGTGGGTGGCGTTGTGGGTGACCTTGGCGACGGCCTGGCTGCGCACCCGGAACCGGCCGGTGGTGAGGTCCTCGGCACCCTCGAACCCGATCGAGACCGGACCGGGGAAGACGTAGCTCTGCTGGTCGGCGTGGTCGCGCAGGGCCTGGGTGAGCTCCTCGGCCATCGCCGAGTCGTAGGGACTCAGCCGCTCGAGGTCGCCGGCGCTGAGCTCGACATGGAAGCTGTTGGGCACCAGCCGCCGGTCGCGGCTCAGGATCTGGGCGTTGTTGTCGACCTCGCGCTGGAGGGCCGCGGAGATCTCGACCGGCTGGACGGCGCTGCGGAACGCGCGCGCGAAGACACCCGAGATCACCTGCTCGAGCTTGTGCTCGAAGTTCTGCAGTCCACCCACCGGGCCTCCTCTCGTCTGCGTGCTCACCTGTGTCGGCCCGGTCGCGGTCCCGCCTCCTCGGCCGTGCCGCGGCGGGCGGTCCACCCCGGTCCCCTGCCTGCACGGGCCCGCGCAGGGTCCGTCGGGCTCCGACGATCGTAACGGGGTCGGCCAGTTTGGTTCCTCCTGCCGCGCTGGGATAGCCTTTGCAGGCTTCACGCGCGAGTGGCGGAATAGGCAGACGCGCACGGTTCAGGTCCGTGTGTCCGAAAGGACGTGGGGGTTCAACTCCCCCCTCGCGCACGACAGCCCCAGGTCTTCTGACCTGGGGCTTTGTCTATTCGTGTCCCCCGGCCAGGCCC
Source organism: Propionibacteriales bacterium (assembly GCA_038214475.1). Classification (GTDB taxonomy): domain Bacteria; phylum Actinomycetota; class Actinomycetes; order Propionibacteriales; family Nocardioidaceae; genus Nocardioides. The sequence goes on from JBBQRV010000041.1 coordinate 831, forward strand.
TTGGTGACAAGTGTCGCGCTCACTTGGCGATCCTAGGTTCCTCAGCGATGCTCGAGAACGGCGAGGACAGGCGCGCCCGGCGGACCGAAGAGGACAGCGAGGCGGCAATGTGACGCCTCACCGTCGATCGATCCCAGTCGCCTTGTCGTCAGGGCATCTCGGTGAGGGTTCGTACGACGACGGCGTACTCGATGTTGCGTGGGTCGCCACGCGTGACCTCGACGACGACCTGGTGGGCCGTGCCGGCCGCGAGTCGTGCACCGAGTTCGCTGAAGTGTCCGGCGACGGTGGGGTCCACGCCGTCGGGGGCGACGGTCGTGCCTTCGACGGTGAGCCGGAGGTCGACGCCGCAGACCTTCTCGATGGCAGCCTCGTAGACGTTGTGGTCGGTGGACTCCTGGTCCGGAATCTCATCCGCGTGCTGCTCGATACAGCGCTCCTTGTGTGAGCCGACGCCGACGTACACGTCGATGAGGTGCTCCTGGTCCGAGGCCGGCAGCTCTAAAGCCAGCCGATGTGCATCAGACGCGGCAACGACCGCTCGGTCGAGCAGCCAGGCGTCTCCGTTGATGCTGCTGACCGCCGCGAAGGAGTAGGGCTCGCCGTTGCCTCGATCCTTGAACAGATACATCGCGGGCGGGACGGACTGGAGATCGAACATCCGGAAGCCGAACTCGGCATCGGCACCGGGATCAGGTTGCGCGGCGCCGTAGAGCTGCGCGCAGTCCTCCACGGACTTGACGTAGCAGGCCTCCTCGTCGGGCGAGAGACGCGTGATGAACATCCGAAACGTCGTGACCGTCACATCGTGGATGTAGGGATCGACGGGCAGGTCCGGTGACGGGAGACCTGGCGCACCTTCGTCGCACTGCGAGTAGCCACCACCCCCGTCGGTGAAGGCATAGAAGAACCAGACGGACGCGTCGTCGGAGCGGCAGTACGTCCGGTAGTAGGTCGGGTCCGTGTGCACATTCACCGTGGTCGTCAGGTCGACAGCGCCCCGGTGCTGGGGTTGCCGGTTGGTCACGGTGGCGAGGACGGCGAACCCAGAAACGTCACCTGGGCCGATGTCGGGGAAGATCGTCTGCTGACCAGCAGGGATCTCGAAGCTCTCGGCCGGTGTCGGCGACGGCGACGGGGACGGGTCGATGGGCGACGGGTCCACCCGGTCGTTGTGGCCGGTGGCGGCCAGCGCGCCCACTGCGACGGTGGCGGCAATCGCCAGCGTGGATGCGGTCGCAACGCGGGCCCGCAGGTTACGACCCCGTCGGATCTCGACGAGTTCCTCGAAGGCAGGTGGGCGCAGGAGCTGGCCTACCTCACGCAGTCGATCAAGGTCAGACATGGTCCGCCTCCTCAGGCTCGGACAGCAGTGGCGCGAGCAGTTCCCGACTGCGCGCCAGACGGGTCTTGACCGTCCCTTCCGGGATTCCGAGCTCCTCCGAGACATCTCGGATCGATCGATCGGCGAGGTAGTGGAGCACCACGACCGTGCGGTGCGGGAGATCGAGCTTCCCGAGGGCCTCCACCAGCGCGACGTGGTCAGCACCTATCTCGCCGACAGCCGTCGGGCCGGGCACCTTGGGCCGGAGTCGGCGGGCTCGGTCCGCGCGACGCCACCGGTTGCGCAGTTGGTTCAGGGCGACGGTGCGCAACCAGGCCTCGGGGTTGTCCAGCTTGGCGAACTCGCGCTGCCTTCCCATCGCCCGGACGAAGGCCTCCTGGACCGCGTCTTCCGCTTCAGCGAGCTCGCCGGTCAGGGCGACGAGCTGGACGACTAAGCGTCGGTACGACGCGTCGTACACCTCACGCACATAGTCCTCACGCGTCATGCGCTTCACCTTCGCCACGTCGGTTTGTGATCATCCACCTTGACGACACCTCAGCGGCGTGTCTGGTTCATGGGCCGGGCGAGAGACTTTGGCGAACCTGGTGCTCGGTCACGGCCGGGTGCGCGTCGACCGTCAGCTCGAGCGGCAAGGATCACCGCGCCGAGGTGCTCGCCGTTCCCTTGCGGACCGGGCTGGTGCCCTTGGCGCGGTTCGGACGCGCGGGCGGGGTCATGGAGAAGATCCGCAAGTTGCACATGAACGGACCACACTGGGAACTACTGATCATGGGGGCGTTCCTCAAGCAGGTCGAACGCGCCTACCGAGATGTCGTCGACGAGGAAGGCCAGCCGGTCGAGCTGCACCTGGTGATGGACAACTACGCCGCCCACAAGCACGCCAACATCAGGTCCTGGCTCGCACAGAACCCGCGGTTCGTCATCCACTTCACCCCGACCCACGCGTCCTGGATGAACCTCGTCGAGGTTTGGTTCTCCCTGATCGAACGCCAAGCCATCCGCCGTGGCGTGTTCACCTCGGTCAAAGACCTCAACGCCAAGATCCGCATCTACATCGACGGCTGGAACGACCGCTCCCACCCGTTCGTCTGGACCAGAACCGCCGACGACAACCTCAAGAAGGCCAACCGGATGAAGACTTCAAATCCGGGCCACTAGCAGTTGGGACGCTCTACACAGCAGCGATCGAGGACACGATGTGCTCCCCGACGTGGATGCTGCGGGCGCGTGGACCAATGACTTCATTGGGCGGATCGCGGACGCCTTACGGCGGGGTTACCGTGGCGACATGACCGCGAGTAGGCGCTGTTCGGAGTCGCGATGCGTGGCAACAACGTGGCAGGAGAGTCAACTGCGACCGGATGCGACCAACGCGTTTGCGCAGTTCAGCCTCACAATTGCCAACGATGCCCGACGACAGCCGCTGAGCGTGCCGCGCTTGCCCTGCCACCACTGATTCGCGAGGGCGGACGACTTCCCCCTCGGCTCGATTTCTGGCCCGATCCGGCTATTCTGAGGCTGTCCGGCGGGTCCTCGCCGCACTCAACTGAAAATCTCGCTGGTGCTACCCCGTGTAGCACGCCCCACCTGGAAACGGTGTCCAACGGGAGGCAACGGGACCCGATTTCACGCTCAGAACGGCGATTTTGGCCGGTTTCAGCATGACGTCCCTCTGGTTCAACTCCCCCTCGCGCACGTGAGAAGGCCCCGGGTCATCCCGGGGCCTTCGTGCCTTCGCAGGCGTCCTGATTCCGGGCGGACGTCACCCCCCCTTTCAGGCGACCATGCCGTGCGGGTCGATGACGTACTTCTTCGCAGCGCCCTGGTCGAACTCCTGGTACCCCCGCGGAGCCTCGTCGAGCCCGATCGTCACCGCGTTGACGGCCTTGGCGATCTGGGCCCGGTCGCTGAGGATCATGTTCATCAGCTGCCGGTTGTAGCGCTTGACGGGGCACTGGCCGGTGGTGAACGAGTGCGACTTGGCCCAGCCCAGGCCGAGCTTGACCCCGATCTGGCCCACCTTGGCGTTCTCGTCGATGCCGCCGGGGTCACCGGTCACGTAGAGGCCGGGGATGCCCAACGACGCCCCGGCGCGCGAGATCGTCATGACGTCGTTGAGCACGGTGGCCGGCGCCTCTGCGGCGTCCGCCCCGTGCCCGCGGGCCTCGAAGCCGACCGCGTCGACGGCGGCGTCGACCTCCGGCTCGCCGGTGATCTGCTCGATCATGTCGACCAGGTCGTTGCCCGAGCCGAGGTCGACGGTCTCGCAGCCGAAGCTGCGGGCCTGGCCCAGGCGCTCGGCGTTCATGTCGCCGACGATGACCACGGAGGCACCGAGCAGCTGCGCGGAGTGCGCCGCCGCCAGCCCGACCGGGCCCGCACCCGCCACGTAGACGGTCGATCCCGTGGTCACGCCGGCGGTGTAGGCCCCGTGGTAGCCGGTCGGGAAGATGTCCGAGAGCATGGTCAGGTCGAGGATCTTCTCCAGCGCCTGGTCGCGGTCGGGGAACTTGAGCAGGTTGAAGTCGGCGTACGGGATCATCACGTACTCCGCCTGTCCGCCGATCCAGCCGCCCATGTCGACGTACCCGTACGCCGCCCCGGCGCGGGCCGGGTTCACGTTGAGGCAGACGCCGGTCTTGCCCTCGTTGCACATCCGGCACCGGCCGCAGGCGATGTTGAACGGCACCGAGCAGATGTCACCCTCCTTGACGAAGAGCACGTCGTCACCGACCTCGACGATCTCGCCGGTGATCTCGTGGCCGAGGCTCTGGCCGACCGGGGCGGTGGTGCGGCCGCGCACCATGTGCTGGTCGCTGCCGCAGATGTTGGTGGTGACGAGCTTGAGGATGGCCGCGTGCGGGGCCTTCTTCTTGATGCCGAGGCCGTTCGCGACATCGTCGGGCAGCTCGAGCTTGGGATAGTCCATGGTCTCCACGGCGACCTCGCCGGGACCCTTGTAGACGACAACCCGATTTCCGGACATGTGAGTACCTGTTCCGCTCCCGATTGCGCGGGAACTGGTGCGCGATTGGTGGACTGGACGCCGCTGCTCTGCGGGCTGGACGACACGGTGCGTCCGGTTCGACCTCCTCTCCGAGTACGGCGGTCAGGGGTGGCCGGGCCCGTGTGCGCCGGGTCACATCCCCGCCCTCGACCCTAGGCACGGCCCCTCGACCGGACAAGGCGGCTTCCGTCGGCCGGAACCGGTCGGCCCGCGCGCTACCGTGGGTGGGCAGAGGAGTTGCGATGGGCCCCACAGTGACCCGGTGGGCCGCACCGCTCGGGGTGGCGGCGTACGTCGTCGCGCTCGTGCTCGGCACCAGCGCGCTCTCACACTCGGGGCTCGGAGTGCGCAACCCGGTCTCGGTCCCGCGCGAGGTACCGCGCCGCTTCGCACCCAGCCCGACGCCGGTGCTTCCGGTGCTGACGCCGGAGACGGCCACGGTCACGGGCTATTCGATCCACCTTCGTGAGCTGACGGTGACCTACCTGGTCAGCGACCCGGCGTGCACCGGCGTGGTGGCCGAGCCCGACGTCGACGAGGCGGTGTCGTCGGTGACCGTCTACCTGCGTCCGGGCACCCCGCGCGAACCGACGCCGACGAGCTGCCCGGAGCCGGTGCGCACCGAGACCGCCCACCTGCTGCTGGCCGGCGGGCTCGGCAGTCGGGCGATCCTGGACGGGGGCCGGGGCGGAGCGATCGTGCCGCTGGTCGCGCCCTGACCTGTCGCAGATGTACGGGTCAGCGGCTGGGCCGGGAGTCCTGGAGCGAGGCGAGTCGCGCGCCCAGGGTGCGACCCCACTGACGGGCCCGCTCGGCCTCCCCCTCGAGGAGGGGACCGGCCGCGCCGGTCACCCGGAAGGTCTCGCGGCCCAGCATCGTGAAGCCGAGCTCGTGCGCCATCCGTGACGCCTTGCGGGCCGCGGACCCGGGCAGGTGCCGCACCGCGTCGACGCGAGTGTCGAAGGTGGCGAAGGCTTGGCCCGACGTGCTGTGCGACAGCTCGCCCAGCCACTCGCGCAGGCCGCGGTCGACCGTGCCGACGGTGGCGCCCTTCTGGACGGCCTCGGCGCGGGTGGCGGGCCGGCTCAGTGAGAACGCGTGGGTCGGTCCACCGGCCACCACCAGGTCGAAACCGGTGGTGTCGGGGGTGCCGGACACGTCGACGATACGGACGGACAGGTGATGGGACAGGCCGAGCGCGACCGCCTCGGCGATCTCGCGGCTGTTGCCGAACATCGACTCGTAGACGACCAGGGCGTGCTGCTTCTCCATGCCCCCAGCCTCACCCCGGACGTCACCACCGAACAGGGTCGCGGTGCCTCCGAGGACAGGACCTACGGTCCGGCCGAACCTTCGCGACGCGGCAGCAGGTGCCGGGTCGGGTCGCCGGCCGGGCGCGGGCCCGAGTGCAGCCAGGCCTGCATCCCTCGCGGGTTGCGCCGCTCCAGCTCCTCGATCAGCAGGGCCCTGATCTCCACGCTGTGTGCGGCCTGGACGGGCCCGCGGGCGCGTTGCAGGGCAACGTAGCTCGACCGCCAGGCCAGGCACAGGTCGGCGTCGCTGATCACGTCGGCCACGGTGAGGCCGGGCTCGGTGGCCGAGTCGATGCCCGCGAGTGACCGGACCTGTACCGGACCCGAGGCAGGCGCGAACCCGGATCGGCGCGACGGGTTCGACTGCCGTGTGGGCTGCGGTGTCGACTGCCGGGCCGGCGCAGGGGGAGCCACCCGGCGCCGTACCCACGAGAGCGCCGGAGGTGAGGTGACCGCGACCAGCGCGCCCAGCACCGGAGCGAGAAGGCCGAGCACGACGGTGGCGCCGAGCAGGGAGGTGGCGGCGAGGCCTCCCACCAGCCCGGTGACGACCATGCTGCGCAGGGTGGTCTCCTCGACCGTCCACAACACCGAGATCATCGCGCCGAGCAGCCAGAGCGTGCCGAGCGTGACGACAGCGGTGACGGGGTCGGCCGCCTGTTCGAGGGCGATCAGACCGAGTGCCGCCAGGAGTCCGGCGAGCACCTGCCAGCCGACTCGGTAGCCGCTCCACACGCGGGGGCCCATCTCATCGCTCCGCACGCGCCGCTGCGAGCAGGTGCGCGGTCTCCCGGGCGATCTCGGTGTCCTCGGAGGCGGTGACCACGACCGTGCGCGCCACCGCGTCGGCCACTCCGATGTCGCCGTCGGAGGTGGTCCGGGCGTTGACCGCCGGGTCCAGGCGTACGCCGAGGTGGGCCAGGCCCGACGCGGCGGCGTCGCGCACCTCCGGTGCGTGCTCGCCGATGCCGCCGGTGAACACGAGGACGTCGAGCCCGGCTGTGCTGGCTGCCATCGCGCCGATCTCGCGGCGCAGGCGGTGGACGTAGACGTCGAAGGCGAGCGCGCAGTCGGGGTCCCCGGCCGCGATGCCGGAGAGCACCTCGCGCAGGTCTCCCGACGTGCCCGAGAGCCCCTTCAGCCCGGAGCGGTGCTCCAGCACCTCGGCCAGGTGCTCGGGGGCGACCCGGCCGAACTCCTGGAGCCACAGCAGCAGGCCCGGGTCGACCGTGCCGGAGCGGGTGTTCATCACCAGCCCGGCGAGGGGGGTGAAGCCCATCGTGGTGTCCACCGGGTGCCCGTGGCGCACCGCGGCCAGCGAGGCGCCCGCGCCCAGGTGGCACGAGACGATCCGCAGCTCGTCTACCGGCCTGCCGACCAGCTCCGCTGCCCGGCGTACGGCGTACGCGTGCGACAGGCCGTGGAACCCGTAGCGGCGCAGCCGCCAGTGCTGGTTCCACGCGCGGGGCAGCGCGTACGTCGCCGCGGCGGCCGGCAGGTCGGCGTGGAACGCGGTGTCGAAGCAGGCCACCGACGGCACGCCGGGCAGCAGCCGGGCGACCTCGTGGATCCCGTCGACGGCTCGAGGGTTGTGCAGCGGCGCCAGGCTGGACAGCGCGTCCAGCCTGGCGAGCACGTCGTCGGTGACCACGACGGCAGTGGTGAAGTCAGGCCCGCCGTGCACCACCCGGTGCCCGACGGCGTCGGGTGGGTCGTGGCGAGCCACGAAGTCGCGCACCGGGTCGAGGTGTCCCGCACCGGTCCACGCCTGCACGACGGTGGAGTCGACCCGCCGGCCGTCCTCGACGACAGCCAGCTTGAGGCTGCTGGAGCCGGCGTTGACGACCAGGACGCGCACGGTTCAGCCCTCCCGCGTCTGCCACTGCCAGTCGCGGATCTCGGGGAGGTCCTCGCCGTGGCTCTGTACGTAGATCTTGTGCTCGATGAGCCGGTTCTTCAGGTGCTCGCGCACCGCGCCGCCGGCCGACCCGAGGCGGGGCACCCGGTCGATGACGTCGATGGCCAGGTTGAAGCGGTCCAGCTTGTTCATCACGGTCATGTCGAACGGCGTGGTGGTGGTGCCCTCCTCGACGTACCCCCGCACGTGGATGTTGGCGTGGCTGGTGCGCTTGTAGGTCAGCCGGTGGATCAGCCACGGGTAGCCGTGGTAGGCGAAGATCACCGGCTTGTCGGTGGTGAACAGGGCGTCGAAGTCGGCCTCGGAGAGCCCGTGCGGGTGCTCGCTCTCCGGCTGCAGGCGCATCAGGTCGACGACGTTGACGAGCCGGACCTTCAGGTCGGGCACGTGCTCGCGCAGGAGGTCGACGGCGGCCAGCGCCTCGAGCGTGGGGACGTCGCCCGCGCAGGCCATCACCACGTCGGGCTCGCCCCCGGCGTCGGTGCTCGCCCAGTCCCAGATCCCGATGCCCTTGGTGCAGTGCACCACCGCCTCGTCCATCGTGAGGTACTGACGGGCAGGCTGCTTGCCGGCCACGATCACGTTGACGTACTGCCGGCTGCGCAGGCAGTGGTCGGCCACGGAGAGCAGGGTGTTGGCGTCCGGCGGCAGGTAGACGCGCACCACTTCGGCCTTCTTGTTCACGACGTGGTCGATGAAGCCCGGGTCCTGGTGCGAGAAGCCGTTGTGGTCCTGGCGCCACACGTGCGACGTGAGCAGGTAGTTCAGGGACGCGATCGGTCGCCGCCAGGGGATGTCATCGGTGACCTTGAGCCACTTGGCGTGCTGGTTGAACATCGAGTCGATCACGTGGATGAACGCCTCGTAGCAGGAGAACAGGCCGTGCCGGCCGGTGAGCAGGTAGCCCTCGAGCCAGCCCTCGCAGGTGTGCTCGGAGAGGATCTCCATGACCCGCCCGTCGACGGCGAGGTGATCGTCCTCGTCGGTGCGCCGGGCGTTCCAGGTGCGGTCGGTCACCTCGAGCACGTCACCGAGGCGGTTGGAGTTGTTCTCGTCGGGCGAGAACAGCCGGAAGTTCTCCATGTTGGCGGCCATCACGTCGCGCAGGAAGGTGCCGAGCACCCGGGTCGCCTCGGCCGCTCCGGTGCCCGGCTCGGCGACCTCGACGGCGTAGTTGCGGAAGTCGGGGAGCCGGAGGTCGCGCAGCAGCAGCCCGCCGTTGGCGTACGGCGAGGCACTCATCCGGCGATCGCCCTTGGGGTGCAGGTCACGGATCTCGGGCACGGGGGCGCCGTCGGCGTCGAAGAGGTCCTCGGGCCGGTAGCTGCGCATCCAGTCCTCGAGGATCTGGCGGTGCGCGGGGTTGTCGCGGGCGTCGGTGAACGGCACCTGGTGGGCCCGCCACGACCCCTCCATCCGCTTGCCGTCGATCTCCTTCGGGCCGGTCCAGCCCTTGGGGGTGCGGAGCACGATCATCGGCCAGGCCCGGCGGGGAACCGCCGGTTCTCCGGCGATTCCTGCAGCCCGCGCCTCCGCCTGGATCTCCGCGATCTCGTCGAGGCAGTGCTCCAGGGTGGCCGCGAAGGCCTGGTGCATGGTCTCGGGGTCGTCTCCCGACACGACGTACGGCGTGTGGCCGTAGCCGCGCATCAGCTCGAGCAGCTCGCTCTCCGGGATCCGCGCGAGCACGGTCGGGTTGGCGATCTTGAAGCCGTTGAGGTGCAGGATCGGCAGCACCGCGCCGTCGCGGCGGGGGTCGACGAACTTGTTGCCGTGCCAGCTGGTGGCCAGCGGCCCGGTCTCGGCCTCTCCGTCACCGACCACGGCGGCGACCACCAGGTCGGGGTTGTCGAAGGCGGCTCCGTAGGCGTGCGAGAGGGCGTAGCCGAGCTCGCCACCCTCGTGGATCGACCCGGGCGTCTCGGGGGCGACGTGGCTCGGGATGCCACCGGGGAACGAGAACTGGGTGAACAGCCGGCGCAACCCGTGCTCGTCGAGGCTGACGTCGGGGTAGACCTCGCTGTAGGTGCCGTCGAGGTACGCCGACGCCACCAGGCCGGGGCCGCCGTGGCCGGGACCGATGACGTACATCATGTGCAGGTCGCGCGACGAGATCACCCGGTTGAGGTGGGCGTAGACGAAGTTCAGCCCGGGGGTGGTGCCCCAGTGACCGAGCAGGCGGGGCTTGACGTGCTCGGGCCGCAGCGGCTCGAGCAGCAGCGGGTTGCCCATCAGGAAGATCTGCCCGATCGAGAGGTAGTTGGCGGCCCGCCACCACGCGTCGAGACGGTGCAGGGTCGGACCGTCGAGAGGACGGCCCCCCGGGGCGCTGGCGGGCAGCTGGTCCGACGAGGAGTCGGACGGGGTGTCGAGATCGGTGTGGGGCATGGGTCTCCTTCGTCGCGGCTCGCGTCCAGCCTGTCGAGCCGCCATCGGCCCGGGGAGGGCTGCACGTCGCGCCCCGACGGGACCTTGGTCACTCGGCGCGGGTCCCGGGGGCCCTGCCTCCGCGGCACCCGGCGGGGCAGGCTCGAACCAGACGACGACCCACAGGAGGACGCCATGAGCAGCGACGAGCGATGGTTCCAGGGGCACCTAGCCGAACTGGACCGAGACGAGTGCCTCGAGCTGCTGGCGAGCACGCCGGTGGGGCGGGTCGCCTACTGCGACGACGAGGGGCCGGTGGTGATCCCGGTCAACCACGTGGTCGAGGGGGAGGACGTGCTCTTCCGGATCTCCGGCGGCTCGGTGATGGCGCGTCGGCTGGGCCCGGTCGCTGCCTTCCAGGTCGATGCCTTCGACGACTTCCGTGAGTCCGGCTGGAGCGTGCTGGTCCGCGGCCGGGTGTCGTGGGTGGACCTCGACGGCACGCCCGACGAGGCCAGGCCGACGCCCTGGGCCGAGGGACTGCGTGACCTGCTGGTGCGGATCACCCCGACCACCATCACCGGTCGCCGGCTGCTGCCGGCCTGAGGAGGAGAGCCCGATGCTGGTACGCGAGGTGATGACGAGCCCGGCCCTGACCGTCCGGATGGACACCACCCTGAAGGAGGCGCTCGCACTGCTCGACGAGCACGCCGTGACGATGCTGCCGGTGGTGTCCGCTGCCGGTGTCGTCGTCGGAGTGCTCAGCGAGGCCGACGTGGTGCGCGAGGCGCTGCCTCCCGACGTACGCCGCCAGCTGCTGCCGACCGCCGACGGACCCGAACCCGGAGCCGCCCACGAGGTGGCCGACCTGATGAGTGTCCGGCCGGTGACCGTGCAACCGGAGACCGACCTGTCCACGGCGGCGGCGCTGATGACCGAGACCGCGGTGAAGAGCCTGCCTGTCGTCGACGACCACGACCGGGTGGTCGGGGTGGTGAGCCGCCGCGACATCGTGCGGCTGCTGGCCCGCCCCGACGAGAAGATCGAGGCCGAGGTCGACGAGCTGTTCCGCCAGCTCGGCACCGACTGGCTGGTCGACGTGCGCGACGGAGCGGTGATCGTCACCGGTCCGAGTGGGGCAGCAGCAGTGGCGATGGCGGAGTCCACCGCCCGGTCGGTGCCCGGTGTCCGCACCGTCGCGGTGCGGGCCGACTGAACCGCAGGAACCCAACCGAGCAAGGAGCGCACGCCATGAGCAACCCGACGACCAGCCCGACGACCAGTCCCAGGGCGCCGATCCTGGTGGGCGTGGGGGACACCGGCAGCCCCCACGCGGCTCTGCAGTACGCCGCCCGGGTGGCGCTCACCGAGCATCGGCCGCTGCTGCTCGCGCACGTGGTCCACCCGGAGTACGGCCTGGCCGGGCCGACCAACCCCTACGTGGACTTCTCGGCCGTGCACCTGGTCGGTGAGCAGCTCGTGCACCGGGCCGCCGACGAGGCGCGCTCGCTGGTCGAGGGCCGCGTCGACGTCCGCGCGCTGACACCCACCGGGTCGGTCGTCTCGGCCCTCGTCGAGCTGGCCGGCGGCGCGGACCGGGTCGTGCTCCAGCGCCGCGACCTGTCCCGGGTCCGGCGGCTGTTCACCGGATCGGTGGTGACCGGTGTCGCCGGGCGCTCCGGCGTACCGGTGGTGTCGGTGCCCGAGGACTGGACGGGGCGGGACACCGCGGACGCCCGGGTGACGCCCCGGGTGGTGCTGGGCGACGCGGGCGAGCTGGCGCACCCGCACGTGGTCGAGGCCGCGTTCCTCGCCGCCCGTCGGCTGGCGGGGTCGCTCACGGTGGTGCACGCGTGGACGCTCCCGCTGGTCTACGACGACCTGATCCTCGACCGTACCGAGTTCGAGGCATGGGCGATGGAGGCCGGGCGCCGCCTCGACCGTCGCCTCGAGCCGTGGCGCGAGCGCTTCCCCGACGTGCCGCTCGACGTCGAGGTCGGGCACGCCCGGCCGGGCGACGCGCTGCTCGAGGCCGTCTCCTCGGCCGACCTGCTGGTCCTCGGTCGCGAGGGCGCCTCGCACCGGGTGCCGCTCCTCGGACCGCTCACCCGTGCCCTGGTCCGGGAGTGCCCGTGCCCCCTTCAGATCGTGCCGGCCGGCGACCGGGTGGGACCCGGGGCTGACACCCGCATCGATGAGCCGGTACAACTGCAGGTGTGAGCGAGTCCTCGAACGACCCCGGCAGCCCCATCACGGTCTACCTCCTCGACGACCACGAGGTGGTGCGCCGCGGGCTGCGCGAGCTCCTCGAGGACACCGGCGAGATCGTCGTGGTCGGCGAGTCCGGGCTGGCCGCCGAGGCGACCAGCCGGATCCCCGCGCTGCGCCCCGACGTGGCGATCCTCGACGGTCGGCTGCCCGACGGCAGCGGCATCGACGTGTGCCGCGACATCCGCTCGGTCGACCCCACCATCAAGGCCCTGATCCTCACGTCGTACGACGACGACGACGCCCTGTTCGCCGCGATCCTCGCCGGTGCGGCCGGCTACGTGCTCAAGCAGATCAACGGCACCGACCTGGTCGACACGATCCGCCGGGTCGCTGCCGGCCAGTCCCTGATCGACCCGTCGCTCACCGCACGGGTGCTCGACCGGGTGCGCAACGGCGCGCCCGAGGCCGCCGAGCTGGCCGACCTCACCGAGCGGGAGCGCGAGATCCTCGCCCTGATCGCCGAGGGCCTCACCAACCGGCAGATCGGCGACCGGCTCTTCCTCGCCGAGAAGACCGTGAAGAACTACGTCTCCAGCCTGCTGGCCAAGCTCGGCCTGGAGCGCCGTACGCAGGCTGCCGTGCTCGCCACCCGCCTGCTGAAGTAGGCCGCGCCGGGCCGGGACCATCGTCCCCCCGGGTCAAGACCCTGTCCCCTGACGCACGCTCGCGATCGGGACGAGTCTGGAGTCATCCAGATGAATCCGAGAGAGAAGGGCACAGTCATGGCCACCATCCACCGCCACCACGACTCCACCGAGTCCCCCAGGGCAGCTGCTCGGGACTCCTTCGACACGACCGACGAGTCGACCGCCGTCACCCCGGCGTCGCCGTTGGCCAAGTCCTTGGGCGTGCTCCGGATCGCCTTCGGCCTGACCTTCCTCTGGGCCTTCGTCGACAAGCTGCTGGCCCTCGGCTTCCACACCGGCTACAACCAGGACGGCGTCCTGGACCGCTTCGGACCGGCCGCGTGGATCAACGGCGGCAGCCCCACCGAGGGGTTCCTCAAGTTCGGTGCTGACGGCCCGTTCAAGGGCTTCTACAACAGCATCGGTGGCACCTGGTGGGCCGACTGGGGCTTCATGGCCGGCCTGCTCGGAATCGGCGTCGCGCTCACCTTCGGGATCGGCATGCGGATCGCCACCGTGGCCGGCGCGGTCCTCTACATGCTGATGTGGAGCGTCGTGCTTCCCCCGGAACAGAACCCGGTGCTCGATGACCACATCCTCGGTGCGATCAGCATGGTCGTCCTCTACTTCGCAGCGGCCGGCAACACATGGGGCTTCGGCAGGACGTGGGCTCGCACCCAGCTGGTGCAGCGCTACCGCGCCCTTCGCTGAGGGGAAGGGGCGGGCGACTGGGTGACGCCAGGTCACCGCTCGAGGGGGACCCGCCATTCCAGGACGGTGCCGTGCGGCTCAGGAACCAAGAGCCGCACGGCACCGTTGAGCTGTTCGGCCCGGCGCCGGACGTTGCGCAGGCCGCTCTCCTTGCGGTCGTCCGGCACCCCCTCGCCGTTGTCGGTGACCCGCAGCACCACATGACCCGCGTCGGCCTCGACCTCCACCAAGGTCGAGGTCGCGCTGGCGTGCCGGGCCACGTTCGACAGTGCCTCGCGCAGCACCGCGAGCAGGTGCTCGCGCACGGTGGTGTCCACCACGGTGTCGACCGGGCCGGAGGAGCGCAGTGCCGGCCGGAAGCCGAGCACGGGCACGTAGTCGGTGATGAGCGCCAACACCTGGTGGCGCAGCGTGTTCTCGTCGCGCTGCTGGAGCTCGAAGATCGTGCCCCGGATGTCGCGGATCGTGTCGTCGAGGTCCGCGACCGCACGGTCGATGCGCAGCTGCACGTCGGGGGCGGCCTTGGCCCGGATGCCCTGCAGCTGCAGCCCGGTGGCGAAGAGCCGCTGGATGACCAGGTCGTGCAGGTCACGGGCGATCCGGTCCCGGTCGGAGACCACGGCCAGCTCCTCACGGTCGGACAGCGCCTGCACCCGGTCGAGCGCGAGCGCCGCCTGGTCGGCGAACGAGCTGATCAGCTCCTTGTCCTGGCTGGGCAGCCGGGTCGCCGCGTCACGGTTGTCGAGGACCACCAGCAGCGCCAGGGTCTCGAAGAGCCTGGTCCTCAGGGGGACGACCAGGGCCCGGCGCTGGTCAGGGAGGGCCACCTCCGCAGGATGTGCGCCTGCCCACGCCCGCACCAGCTCGTCGTGCACCCCCTCGGCGAGACCCGCCAGCTCGGAGGCCCCGCGCCCGTCGGCTGCGACCAGCTCGACGCGGCCGCCCTGGTCCTGGCCGTGCAGCCGCAGCGCGCCCACCGCGTGGGCCCGGGACACCGAGAGCGTGCCTCGCACGATGTGCTGCACCGCGGCGCGCGGCTCGACCCGCGGCTCGAGCGCCTCGTGCAGCCGCGCCGAAGCCTCCAGCCAGGTCCGCTGGCGCTCGCTGAGCGCGTAGGCCCGGGCGTTCTCGATCACGAACCCGGCGGCGGTGGCCAGTGCCACCACGAGCATCTCGTCCTGCTCGCTGAACTCGCACCCGCCCACCTTCTCGGTGAGGTAGAGGTTGCCGAAGACGGTGCCGCGGATGCGCACCGGGACACCGAGGAACGTGGTCATCACAGGGTGGTTGGCCGGGAAGCCGTACGACGCCGGGTGCTTGTGCAGGTCGGCCAGCCGTACCGGCTCGGGATACTCGATGAGCAGCTTGAGGATGCCCCGGCCGCGGGGAAGGTCACCGATCCGGGCCCGGCCCGCCTCGTCGACCCCGTGGGTGATGAAGTCGGAGAGCTGGCCGTCGGAGCCGATCACGCCGAGCGCGCCGTACCGGGCCCCGGTGAGCTCGCAGGCGGAGACCACGATCCGGTTCAGCACGTGGTGCATGTCGAGGTCGGTGCTGATCGCGATCACCGCGTCCAGCAGCGCCTGGGTGCTGGACGGCAGCTCGTGCGCGCTGGTGGCCTGGAGGTCGTCGTCCATGCCGCCATCCTGACGGCTTCCGGCCGAGGGCGCGACCTCGGCCCCCGCCTACGGCCCGGGGATCACATCGTGCGGCGGACCGGCATCTCCTCGTCGCGGGTCCAGCCGGTGCCCAGCTGACGGCCGGTGAGCCCGTCCCAGCGGAGCCGGACGTAGAGCAGCCGAGCTCCGCCGGCCCAGGGCTGGGGGTTGCGGAAGGCGCGGATCGCGGCCAGGTCGGCGTCGTCGTCGACCATCTCGCCACGGCCGACGGCGACCACGCTCCAGCCACGCTGGAACTCGTGGTCGACCTGGTCGACCTCGAAGGCCAGCTGGGTGTTCCACGCATACGTGCCGAGCACGCTGTAGGGGGTGGTGCGGAAGACGATCGAGTCGTCGATCACCGCGTAGTTGACGGGGAGGATCCGGGGACCGGTCGGGGTGCACACCGCGGCTCGTCCCACGACCCCGCCCGACAACAGCTCGCGGCACTTGTCGTAGGAGAGCTCGGTGGTCTGGGTCACGTCACCAGAGTGAGCCATCCGGAGCGTCCGCGGACGGGCCGTTGGTCCCGAACGCCCGGGGACCGTGGTCTGCAATCGGGGCGTGCGTCGGGCTCAGCCACCCGGCCGCAGTCGGCGCGGAACGCCCTCGTCGTCGGCACCGTCCGCGACCTGCACCAGGCGCACCTTGGCATCCACGCAGGCGGCGCCCGAGGAGCGCATGATGACCGGGTTGAGGTCGAGCTCGGCGAGCTCGGGCACATCCAGCGCCAGCTGGCCGACGGCCTGCACGACGTCCTCGAGGGCGCCCACGTCGACGGCGGCCGCACCTCGGTAGCCGGCCAGCAGCGGCCAGATCCGCAGCGAGCGCACGGCCCGTGCGGCGTCACGCTCGGTGAGCGGCGGCATCAGGAAGACCCGGTCGTCCCAGACGTCGGTGGCCACCCCGCCCGCGGCCACCATCACCAGGGGTCCGAACCCCGGGTCGCGCACCACGCCCACGGCCACCTCGATCCCGGCCGCGAGCTGGGCCTGCACGAGCACCGGTGGGTGGGGCGTGCCCAGCTCGTCCCCGATCGCGACGTAGGACCAGCGGACCTCCTCGGGGCTGCCGAGGGAGGTGCGCACCAGGCCGCGGTCACTCTTGTGCACGACGTCCGGGTCGGCGGCCTTGAGCACCACCGGGAAGCCCACGTCGCGGGCCGCGCGCACCGCGTCGTCGAGGCTGCGCACCACACGGCCGGGGGGTCCGGTGATGCCGTAGCAGCCGAGCAGCGCGGTGGCGGCCCGTGGATCCACCCAGCCGTCGGGGGTCGCGCCGGCCAGCGCCTCGCGGGCCAGCAGCCGGGCCCGCCGGGCCACGGCCGGATCCTCGGACCGGGGGAGGCCGCCGGGCGTGGCCCGCCAGGCGGCGTACGTCGCGGCGTGCGCGAGCGCACGGGTGGCGTCCTCGACCGAGCGGAAAGGGGCGCCGCCGGCGGGGGACTGCGGGGGTGCGTCGATCTCCCCCAGGGCCACCAGCAGCAGCGGGGTGTCGGGGTGGTCGACGCGGGCCGCGGCCAACCCGGCCAGCACGGTGTCGGCCTCGGTGACCCGGGTGGCAGCGAGCACCAGGAGCACGGCGTCGAGCGCGGGCGACGCCAGCATTGCGCGGGTGGCGCCGAGCAGGGCCGCGGGCTCGGCGGCGGCGCCCAGGTCGACCGGGTTGGCCACCCCGGCCGCGCCCGGCACCAGGTCGGACAGCACGGTCTGCAGGGCCAGCGGGAGCTCCTCGACCACCAGCCCGTCGGCGGTGGCGGCGTCGGCGGCGAGCACGCCCAGGCCGCCGGCGTTGCCGACGATCCCGAGCCGCGGGCCGCCGGGCAGCGGCTGGGTGGTGAGCAGCCGGGCCGCGTCGGCGAGCTCGGCCAGGCCGTGACAGCCAATGACCCCCGCCTGGGCGAACAGGGCGTCGACGCCGACAGCGGGAGCGGCCGCGGCCGCGGTGTGGGAGGCGCCGGCCCGACGGCCGCCGGTCGAGCGGCCGCCCACCACCGCCAGCAGGGGCTTGCGCTCGGCGAAGCGGCGGGCCACCCGGGCGAACTTGCGGGCGTTGCCGAAGGACTCCAGGTAGAGCGCGGCGGCCGACACCCGGTCGTCGTCGAGCCAGGCCGCCAGCAGGTCGTTGCCGGACACGTCCGCCTTGTTGCCG
>JBBQRV010000042.1:0-18003 GCA_038214475.1 Propionibacteriales bacterium
GGGCCGACAGCACGGTCACCACCAGGCACTCAAAGGCGTTGTCGAAGTCGAGCTCGGCCCGGGCGTCGGGATAGGTCGCGGCGAGCACCCGGTCGATCTTGCGAGCCCGTCGGACCCGCTGGCTGGACGTCTCGTCCCCGACCTCGATGGCCCGTCTGGTCACCCGCACGAACCCCAGCGTACGGGCGCACCCCGACAGCCCCGGACCCGCCGGACCGATGATCAGAACACGACCGGGGGCGAGCCGACGCTAGGTGTGAGATCGACCACTGGCTAGGATGCGGACCGAGCGTGTCGGTGGGTCGATTCCGTCCCTGGGGGACGGACCCGCGATGCGCAAGACTTTGGAGGAAGCGTGGACAACGACGTACTCCGTCAGGCGCCACTGTTCAGCGCGCTCGACGACGAGGCCATGGCCGCCCTGCGCACGTCGCTGGCGACCACGCGGCTGCGGCGCGGCGAGGTGCTGTTCCACGAAGGCGACAGCGGCGACAAGCTGTACGTCGTCCTGGAGGGCAAGGTGAAGCTCGGCCGCACGTCCTCGGACGGCCGCGAGAACCTGCTGGCGATCATGGGCCCCGGCCAGATGTTCGGCGAGCTGTCCCTGTTCGACCCGGGCCCGCGCTCGGCAACGGTCACCGCGGTCACCGACGCCGATTTCGCGTCGCTCTCGCACGAGGACCTGCTGCGCTGGCTGGAGGGTCGCCCGATGGTGGCCCGCGGCCTGCTCACCCAGCTCGCCGGCCGGCTGCGCAAGGCCAACGACGTGGTCGCCGACCTGGTCTTCTCCGACGTCCCCGGCCGGGTGGCCAAGGCGCTGCTCGACCTGGCCAACCGCTTCGGCCGCACCGCCGATGACGGTGTGCACGTGCACCACGACCTCACCCAGGAGGAGCTCGCCCAGCTGGTGGGCGCCTCCCGCGAGACGGTCAACAAGGCACTCGCCGACTTCGCGTCGCGTGGCTGGCTGCGGCTGGAGCCGCGCTCGGTCGTGATCATGGACATCGAGCGCCTCGGCCGCCGCGCCCGCTGAGCCTGCCCGCTTCTGCGCCCGTGTGAGGTGCGCGCCGCCCGCATGTAACGCGCAGTTATCCCGTCCAACACACCCGTGCGCGGGTGCACCAGTACGGACAACTGCGCGTTACAAGGGCCGTGACGTCGGTCAGCCGCGCTCGGCCAGGTAGGCCAGCTGGGCGCGCACACTGAGCTCGGCCGCCCCCCAGAGCACCGGGTCCACGTCGGCGTACACCGTCTCGACGACGGCGCGCGGCGTTGCGTCGGGGCCCAGCCGGGCCGCGGCGGCCTCGACCTGGGCGAGCCGTTCGCGGCGGTGGGCGAGGTAGAAGTCCAGCACCGTCAGGGCGTCGTCGATGACGGGGCCGTGGCCGGGCCACACCGCGCGCGCCTCCTGGGCCTCGGCCAGCCGGTGCAGCCGGTCGAGGGAGTCGAGGTAGGCCCCGAGCCGGCCGTCGGGATGCGCGACGACCGTCGTACCGCGACCCAGCACGGTGTCGCCGGTGAGCAGCGCGCCGTCGCCCGGCAGCAGGAACGACAGCGAGTCCCAGGTGTGCCCGGGCGTGCCGACCACCCGGATCTCGAGGTCGCCGACGGCCACCACGTCTCCGTCGGCGAGGCCCTCGGAGCCGAGCCGGAGCTCGGGGTCGAGGGCGCGTACGCCGCACCCCACCCGCTCGGCGAACGCCCGGGCGCCTTCGGCGTGGTCGAGGTGGTGGTGGGTGAGCAGCACCGCCTGCACGTCCCCGGCGCGGGCGGCGACCGCAGCGAGGTGGCCCTCGTCCAGCGGTCCGGGGTCGACCACGACCGCACGTCCGGTGCCGGGGTCGCGCAGGATCCAGGTGTTGGTGCCGTCGAGGGTCATCGGGCTGGCGTTGGGCGCCAGCACGCACTCGGCGGCGGCGCCGAAGCGGCCGCCGGCCCAGCTCACCCGTGCACCTGCCGCCCGACCTCCACGCCGAGCTCGACCAGGCGCTCGGGGATCACCAGGGTGTCGCCGGTCGCGGCCACCGTGGGCTCGATCATCTCGTGCGGCACCGTGGTGGCATGCGTGAGCGCCTCGTCAGGGGTCGTGGCGGCGAAGAACTCGCAGCAGGTCGCGTACGTCGGTGGCAACATCAGCATCTCGCCGGCGTCGACCTGGGCGATCACCGAGCGCAGGCTCAGCCAGGCCACCGCGTCGGACTCGGTGGACACGTCGCGGGTGACCTGCCCGGTGGGCATCGAGGCGACGAAGAACCAGGTCCGGTAGCGCCGCGGCTCGAACACCGGGGTCAGCCAGCCGCCGAGCACCGCCAGCAGGTCCGTGCGCAGCACCCAGCCCCGGTCGGCCAGCAGCGAGGACAGCGACAGCTCCCGCGACTCCAGTGCGGCCCGCTCGAGCTCCAGCCCGGTGGTGTCGGCGACCACCGAGTCGACGGTGCCGGCGAGCAGCACGCCGGACTCCTCGAAGGTCTCACGCACCGCGGCGCACACCAGCGACTCGGCCATCGCGGGGGTACAGCCCATCCGGGCCGCCCACTCCTCGGGCGAGGGCCCCGCCCACAGCGAGGCGGGCAGGTCGGCGTCGCGCGGGTCGACGCCGCCGCCCGGGAAGACACTCATCCCGGCGGCGAACTCCATGCCGACGTGCCGGCGCAGGAGGTAGACCTCCAGCTCACCCGGAGCGGCGGACGCGCCGGGCCGCAGCAGGACCACGGTCGCGGCGTTGCGCGGCTCGACCGGCGTACGCGATCCGTCGGCGTACGCCCGGGCCGCGTCGGCCAGCCCGGGCGGCAGAGTGCGGGTCGGGTCCAACGGATCAGACCTCGACGACGATCTCGACCTCGACGGGCGCGTCGAGCGGCAGCACACTCACCCCGACCGCCGACCGGGCGTGCACACCGGCGTCGGCGAATGCCTCGCCGAGGAGGTGCGAGGCGCCGTTGGCGATCTGCGGCTGGCCGGTGAAGTCGGGGGTGGAGGCGACGAAGACGACCACCTTCACGATCCGCTTGACCAGGCCCAGGTCACCGATCTCGGCCTTCACGGCGGCGATGGCGTTGAGCGCGCACTGCTGGGCGCACTCCACGGCCTGCTCGGGGCTGACGTCGCCGCCCACTTTGCCGGTGCACATCAGCTCGCCGGAGCGCATCGGCAGCTGGCCGGAGGTGTAGACGTACTGACCGGTGCGCACCGCCGGCACGTACGACGCCACCGGCCTGGCCACGTCGGGCACCGCCAGCCCGAGTGCGGCGAGCCGCTCCTCGGGGGTGCTCACGAGGCGACCGGACGCTTGAAGTAGCCCACCAGGTTCTCCGGGTTCATGCCGGGCACGACCTGCACGAGCTCCCAGCCGTCGGAGCCGAAGTTGTCGAGGATCTGCTTGGCGGCATGCACCAGGATCGGTGCGGTCAGGTATTCCCACTTGGTCATGTGCCGCACCCTACTCGGCGCCCTCAGACCAGCGTGGGCTCGGTCTTCTCGCGCACCTCGTCCTCGCCCACCCCGGGAGCGAGCTCGACCAGGGTCAGTCCCCCGCCGTCGGGGAGCACGTCGATCACGGCCAGGTCGGTGATGATCCGCTGCACGACCTTCTTGCCGGTGTAGGGCAGCGAGCACTCCTCCACGATCTTGTACGACCCGTCGCGGGCCACGTGCTCCATCAGCACGATCACCCGCTTCGCACCGTGGACCAGGTCCATCGCCCCACCCATGCCCTTGACCATCTTGCCCGGGATCATCCAGTTCGCGATGTCACCCGCCGCCGAGACCTGCATCGCACCCAGGATCGCCGCGTCGATCTTGCCGCCCCGGATCATCCCGAAGCTGGTCGCGGAGTCGAAGAACGACGCACCCTTGCGCAGGGTCACCGTCTCCTTTCCGGCGTTGATCAGGTCGGGGTCCTCCCCGCCCTCGAACGGGTAGGCGCCCACGCCCAGGATCCCGTTCTCCGACTGCAGCACCAGCTCCACCTCGTCGGGTACGTAGTTCGGCACCAGCGTCGGCAGCCCGATCCCCAGGTTGACGTACGAACCGTCGGTCAGCTCCGAGGCCGCCCGCGCCGCCATCTCCTCACGCGTCCAGCCCATGTCAGCCCTCTTTCCTCGGTCGCACCGTGCGCTTCTCGATCCGCTTGTCCGCGGCCTGCTGGGGACTCAGCGCCACCACCCGCTGCACGTAGACACCCGGCGTGTGCACGACGTTGGGGTCCAGCTCGCCCGGTTCCACCAGGTGCTCGACCTCCGCGATCGTGACCCGCCCGCACATCGCGGCCAGCGGGTTGAAGTTGCGTGCGGAGTCGCGGTAGACGAGGTTGCCGTGCCGGTCGCCCTTCCACGCCCGCACCAGCCCGAAGTCGGCCACGATCGCCTCCTCCAGCACGTACTCCCGCTCCCCCTGGCCCATGTCGAAGACCCGGGTCTCCTTCGGCGGCGACGACAGTGTCACGTTGCCGGCGTCGTCGTAGCGCCATGGCAGGCCACCCTCGGCCACCTGGGTGCCACCACCGGTCGCGGTGAAGAAGGCCGGGATCCCGGACCCACCGGCGCGCATCCGCTCGGCGAGCGTGCCCTGCGGCGTCAGCTCCACCTCGAGCTCGCCGTGCAGGTACTGCCGCGCGAACTCCTTGTTCTCACCCACGTACGACGACACCATCCGCCGCAACCGCTTCTCCCTCAGCAACCGCCCCAGGCCCCAGTCATCGACCCCGCAGTTGTTCGACACCGCCTCCAGCTCGTCGGCACCCGACTCGAGGAGCGCGTCGATCAACACCGACGGGATCCCACACAACCCGAAGCCCCCGACCGCCAGCGTCGAGCCCGACGCGATGTCGGCCACCGCCTCCGCGGCACTCACGACGACCTTGTCCATGTGCCCTCCTCCTCCGATCCGGGTCCCGTTCCGGGCGTCGTGTGATCCTAGCCACGGGCCTGCCGCTGGGGTGCGGGCGACCTCGGCCCTACGCTTCGTGGGGTGAGCACGCAGTGGCCGGATCTCCGCGACCGCGTCCAGCTGCACGTGGTCACCGGCAAGGGCGGCACCGGCAAGTCCACGGTCGCTGCCGCGCTGGCCCTGGCGCTGGCCTCCACGGGCAAGGACGTGCTGCTCTGCGAGGTCGAGGGTCGCCAGGGCATCGCCCAGCTCTTCGACGTCCCGCCGCTGCCGTACGCCGAGAAGCGGATCGCCACCGGACTGACCGTCGACGGCCGCACCGGCGGTTCCGTGTGGGCGCTGCACATCGATCCCGAGTCCGCGCTGCTCGAGTACCTCGCCATGTACTACCGGCTCGGCCGCGCCGGCCGTGCGCTCGACAAATTCGGTGTCATCGACTTCGCCACCACGATCGCGCCGGGGGTCCGTGACGTGCTGCTCACCGGCAAGGTCTACGAGGCGGCCAAGCCGAACCGCCGCGGCAAGGACGTCCGCCACTACGACGCGATCGTGCTCGACGCCCCACCGACCGGGCGGATCACCCAGTTCCTCAACACCAACAACGAGCTGGCCGGACTGGCCAAGGTGGGGCCGATCAAGTCGCAGGCCGACGCCGTCACCACGCTCTTCCGCTCACCCCGCACGGCCGTGCACCTGGTCACCGTGCTGGAGGAGATGCCGGTGCAGGAGACCACCGACGGCATCGCCGACCTGCGCAGTGCGGACCTGCCGGTGGGGTCGGTCGTGGTCAACATGGTGCGCCCCCAGGACCTGGACGCCACCGCGCTGGACGACGCCCTGGCCGGGCGCTTCGACCGGGCCACGATCACCGACGACCTGCGCGGAGCCGGCGTGGAGGTCACTGACGCCCTGGTCGACACCCTCGTGGGCGAGGCCCACGACCATGCCGAGCGGCGAGCGCTCGAGGACAGCCAGCGGGCGCTGGTGGCCGAGCTGGGCGTCACGTCGTACGAGCTGCCCCGACTGCCGTCCGGAGTCGACCTGGGTGGGCTCTACGAGCTGGCCGCCAACCTGAAGGCGCAGGGCATGGCATGAGCTCTCCCCGCGTCGGACCGCTCGCGGCCCTGCCGAGCGCCGCGCCGCACCTCGACGTCGACGCGCTCCTCGACGACCCCGGCACCGGCATCATCGTGTGCTGCGGTTCCGGTGGCGTCGGGAAGACCACGACCTCTGCGGCCCTGGCCCTGAGGGCGGCCGAACGGGGCCGCAAGGTCGTCGTGCTCACCATCGACCCGGCCCGGCGACTGGCCCAGGCGATGGGCATCGAGAAGCACGACAACACCCCGCGACCGGTGCCGGGGCTGCGCCCCCGCACCGGCGGGAGCGGGCGCTCCGGGAAGGCCGGCGGTTCGCTGGACGCGATGATGCTGGACATGAAGCGCACCTTCGACGAGGTGGTCGAGAGTCAGGCCAGCCCGGAGAAGGCCCGCCAGATCCTGGAGAACCCCTTCTACGTCGCCCTGTCCAGCTCGTTCGCAGGCACCCAGGAGTACATGGCGATGGAGAAGCTGGGCCAGCTGCATCGCGACGCCCAGGTGTCCGGGGCCTACGACCTGATCGTCGTCGACACCCCACCGTCGCGCTCGGCCCTCGACTTCCTCGACGCGCCGGAGCGGCTGTCGAGCTTCCTCGACGGTCGGTTCATCCGGTTGTTGCTGGCCCCGGCGAAGGGGCCGGCGCGGCTGATGACGGCCGGGCTGTCGATGATCACCCACGCGCTCACCAAGATCCTGGGGGCGCAGGTGCTGCGCGACATGCAGACCTTCGTGGCGGCGTTCGACACGCTCTTCGGTGGTTTCTGGGCCCGCGCGACCAAGACCTTCGAGCTGCTCCAGGCCGACGGCACGGCATTCCTGGTGATCGCCGCACCCGAGCCCGACGCGATGCGGGAGGCGGCCTACTTCGTCGAACGACTCGGTGCCGACCGGATGCCGCTGGCCGGCCTGGTCGTCAACCGGGCGAGCAGCACACCGGCGGCCTCGCTGTCGGCCGACGAGGCCGCGGGCGCGGCCAGCCAGCTGCGGCGTCGCGACCAGTCGTCGCTGACGGCCGGGCTGTTGCGCCTGCACGCAGACCGGGTCCGGATGGTCGACCGCGAGACCCGTCTCAGGTCACGCTTCGCCGCCGCGCACCCGCAGGTGCCGACGGTGGTGGTGCCGGCGTTGTCCACCGACGTGCACGACCTCGACGGACTGCGCCGCATCGGCGACTGCCTGGCAGGTGCGAACCCGGCCTGACCATCGAGGCCAGACCGGGCCCGGCACCTGCAGAAGCCTGCGTCAGCCCGCTACCGGAGCGAGCTTGTCGGCCTTGGCGGCCTCGAGCACCGAACGCCACGTGCCGGCCGGACGGCGACGCAACAGTGCGCGCCGCTCCCGCTCGGTCATGCCGCCCCAGACGCCCCACTCGATCTGGTTGTCGAGCGCCTCGGCGAGGCACTCGGTACGTACGGGACATCCCCCGCACAGCTGCTTCGCCTTGTTCTGCTCGGCACCTCGGACGAACAGCTGGTCCGGCTGTGCCTCGCGGCAGAGCGCGGACATGGCCCAGTCTTCAACCCACATGATTTTCCCCAATCCCTTGGATGGAGTTGGGCGTCCTCCCACAGGACACCGAACTCGTTTCACCCCAGGTAATGAAGGTAAAGACTGGGGTACCCCCGGGTAAAGCCCCTGTTCGGCCCAAAGGTGATAGCCCGATATGACTAGTACCCAATGACTACCGGCAGGACAGGGGTGGTCCGGTCCCGTACTCTGGAGCCATGTCTGTGTCCGGACCTGGTTCCCCCCTGCCCGCCTCCCGGGTGCTCTCGCACCTCGCGGTGATGGGCATCGTCTCGGTCGTGATGGGTGTCATCGTGGCCGGCCTGGCCATCCCCTTCGCGGGTGTGTTGGGGCTCGGTGCCCGCAACCTCTCCGGCAGCCTGGACAACCTGCCCGCCGAGCTCGAGGTCAACGCGCTGCCGCAGCGGACCAAGATCTTCGACGCCAACGGCAACCTGATCGCGTCGCTGTACGACGAGAACCGGGTCAACGTCGACCTCGACCACGTGTCGCGGACGATGGTCAAGGCGATCCTCTCGATCGAGGACTACCGCTACTACAGCCACGGAGCCCTCGACCTCAAGGGCACGCTGCGCGCCCTGGTGACCAACCAGGCGAGCAACGGCGACAGCGTCCAGGGTGGCTCGTCGATCACCCAGCAGATGGTCAAGCTCACGCTCCTGTCGCAGGCAGGCAGCGACAAGAAGAAGATCAAGGAGGCGACGGAGGACACCTACGCCCGCAAGATCCGCGAGCTTCGCTACGCCATCGCCTTCGAGGAGAACTACTCGAAGGACTGGATCCTCGAGCGCTACCTCAACATCGCCTACTTCGGTGACGGCGTCTTCGGTGTCCAGGCCGCAGCCCGGCACTACTTCAAGCGCAACGCCTCCCGTCTCAACCTGCGCCAGTCGGCGCTGCTCGCCGGCCTGGTGAAGAACCCCACCGGCTACGACCCCACCAACTACCGCGACCGAGCCCTGGCCCGCCGTAACACGGTGCTCAACCGGATGGCCGAGCTCAACGTGGTCACCCAGGCGCAGGCCGACAAGGCGAGTGCCTCCGGGCTCGGCCTGGCCAAGGTCGAGAACACCGAGAACGGCTGCCTCAACTCCAAGGCGCCCTTCTTCTGCGACTACGTGCTGCGTTACCTCAAGCAGGACAAGCAGCTGGGCAAGACGGTCGCGGATCGCACGAAGCTGCTCTTCTCGGGTGGCCTGAGCATCCACACCACGGTCGACCTGCGCTTCCAGCGCGCAGCCGACCGGTCGGTCTCGGGCCACGTCGCCCCCACCGACCAGGCGATCGGCGCCCTCGCCGAGATCGAGCCGCGCAGCGGAGACGTGAAGGCGATCGCGCAGTCGCGGCCCATGGGCGGCGACGCCAAGGCGGGCGAGACCTACCTCAACTACGTGGTGCCCCGCGAGTACGGCGATGCCAACGGGTTCCAGGCCGGCTCCACCTTCAAGGCGTTCGTGCTGGCCTCGGCGATCGACGACGGGATCCCGCTCAGCAAGACGTTGCTCGCCAAGCCGAAGATGACGTTCAACGAGTCCGACTACAAGGACTGCTCGGGCGACCCCTACGGCTACGGGGTCTGGAGCGTCGAGAACTCCACGGACTCCGGGCCGATGAACATGTACACGGGCACCCGGCTCTCGGTGAACACCTTCTTCGGCCAGCTCGAGCAGCTCACCGGCATCTGCAAGCCCTACCGGCTCGCCAAGCACCTCGGGGTGCGGCTCACGCACCCACGGCCCAACAAGGACGGGTACGGCGCCGAGCGCACCCCCAGCTTCACGCTGGGCACCGTCGACGTGAGCCCGCTGGAGATGGCCGAGGCCTACGCGACGTTCGCCGGCCGCGGGCTGCACTGCGACTCGCGCCCGGTCACCTCGATCGAGGACTCCAAGGGTCAGCTGCTCAAGGAGTACCCGAAGCAGTGCCAGCAGGCGCTGCCGAGCGCGGTGGCAGATGCGGTCAACGACGTGCTGCGCGGGGTGCAGGAGGGCAACGGCTTCGGCGCCAGCGCCGGCCTGGCCCTCGGTGGCGGCAAGGAGTCCGCGGGCAAGACCGGCACCACCGACAGCAACCGCGCCGTCTGGTTCGTCGGCTACACCCCGGCGCTGGCGGCGGCCTCGATGATCGCGGGCGCCAACCGCCAGGGGCACTGGCTCACGCTCACCGGTCAGACTCTCGCGGGTCGCTACACCCCGTCGGCGCACGGCTCGACCACGGCCGGGCCCGTCTGGGGCGACGCGCTGCACGCGATCGAGAACCTGCTGCCCAAGGAGGACTTCGTGAAGCCCTCCACCAGCGACATCGCCGGCGTGCTGACCCCGGTGCCCAACGTGGCCGGGATGAGTCCCGACCAGGCTCGGTCGGTGCTCACCAACGCCGGGTTCACCCCGGTCGACGGTGGGTCCACGTACTCCGACTACTCGCCTGGCACCGTCGTCTACACCGACCCGGCGGGCGGCTCCGAGTACTCCTCGGGCGACACCGTCGCCCTCTACGTCTCGCGCGGGCCGAAGCCGAAGAACCACGGCGGTGGCAACAACAACGGCGGCAACGGAAACGGCAACGGCAACGGCGGGAACAACGGCGGGCACGGGCCCGGTCGCTGAACCCGTTCCTGCTGAGCCCCCGCTCCGGCGCCGAGACGACCGGGATCAGCCGAGCTGGCGTCGTACCTCGGCGGCCACTAGGGAGCCGTCAGCCTTGCCCTTGACCTGCGGCGAGACCACGCCCATCACCTTGCCCATCGCGCGCATCCCCTCGCCCGCGGCCCCGGTCTGTGCGACGGCGGCGGTGACGATGCCGGCGATCTCGGCCTCCGAGAGCTGGGCCGGCAGGTAGCCCGCGATCACCTCGCCCTCGGCGCGCTCCTTGGCCGCCATCTCGGCGCGGCCGCCCTCGGCGAAGGCCGTGGCGGCCTCGCGGCGCTTCTTGGCCTCGGTGGACAGCACCCCGATGATGTCGTCGTCGGAGAGCTCGCGCTGCTCCTTGCCGGCCACCTCGGCGTTGGTGATCGCGGTGAGCAGCATCCGGATCGTCGAGGATCCCACCTCGTCGCGACCCTTGATGGCGGTGGTGAGATCGGCACGGAGGCGGTCCTTGAGGGCACTCATGACCACCATTGTGGCAGCCTTGGGGGGTGCCCCTCACCCGGATTCTGCGCCCGCTCCTCGGCGGTGGCACGCTGCTCGGCGCCGGAGCCCTGGGCTACGCCCTCTGGGAGGCCCAGCAGTTCACGTTGCGCCGGGTCGAGCTGCCCGTCCTCCCCGCTGGCCGGGGCCCGGTGCGCGTCCTGCACCTCTCCGACCTGCACCTCACGCCGTCGCAGTCCGGCAAGATCGCCTGGCTGCGACGCCTGCAGGACCTCGAGCCCGACCTGGTGATCGACACCGGTGACAACATCGCCCACCCCGAGGCGGTGCCGGTGCTGCTCCACGCGCTCGGGGGGCTGCTCGACGTGCCGGGCGCCTTCGTCTTCGGCTCCAACGACTACTACAGCCCGACCCTGCGCAACCCGCTGCGCTACCTCCTGCCCGACACGGGCAAGCGCGAGACCGGCCAGGCGGAGCTGCCCTGGCGCGACCTGCAGCAGAAGCTCGGCAAGGCCGGATGGCTCGACCTCACCAACGACTTCGGCGCGCTCGAGGTCGGCGGAACCTCGTTCGCGTTCGCCGGTGTCGACGACCCGCACCTGCGCTACGACAACCTGGCCCGGGTGGCTGGACCGGCCACTCCCGACGCCGATGTGCGGCTCGGGGTCGCACACGCGCCGTACCTTCGGGTGCTCGACCAGTTCGCGGCCGACGGCTACGACGCGGTCATCGCGGGGCACACCCACGGCGGCCAGGTGTGCCTGCCCTGGGTCGGCGCGCTCACCACCAACTGCGATCTCGACCGGGCCCGCGCCAAGGGACTGCACCGGCACCCGGCCGACTCCTTCCCCGGCGACCCCGGGTCCACCTGGCTGCACGTGTCAGCAGGCCTGGGCACCAGCCCCTACACGCCGATCCGGGTCGCCTGCCGGCCCGAGGCGACATTGCTCACGCTCGTCGCCCGCCCGGGCTGAGCACCCGCTCCCGGGGCTTCAGCAGGAACGCGGCCAGGTAGAGCACTCCCACCACCACCAGCAGGTTGCGGTAGCCGGTGAGCAGCGCGGCGTACTCGAGGCAACCGCCGACGATCGCGCCGAGCAGGTTGACCGCGAACGCCGACTGCGAGTCGGCCGACGCCGCGAAGCGCTTGGCGAAGGCGATGTTGGCCAGGTAGATCGGGATGAAGGCGATCAGCGTGGCCGCGAGCAGCCGCGGCCAGAAGGACAACGAGAGCAGCCAGTCGGGCTGCACCACCCAGGCCAGGGCCAGCGCGACTCCGATCCCGGTGAAGACCACCGGCAGTGGAGGAGTCCGGAACCGCCGGGTGGTCTCCACGGCCGCCAGCACGATCAGCAGCACGCCGCCGAAGACCATCGCGTTGACGATCCAGGTGGTGCCGAACAGGTTGGCGAAGGTGGCGATGTTCTTGGTCTCGAGCAGCAGGAACGCGGCGCCCATGAAGAACAGGTCGGCGTAGGGCCGCATCGCCCGGAACGGGCCGCCCACGGCGCGCACCAGCAGCGTCGAGATCAGCAGGATCCCGCCCAGCGCCCACAGGTAGATCGTGGGGATCATCCCGCCGTCGTAGTAGAGGAACGGCGCGTCGTCGCGCGCGGGCGCCAGGTAGCTCGCTGGCAGCTCGTGGTTGTCGGGTCCGCAACGCTGGTTGTCGGGGTTGCGGGTGGCCGAGACCACGGCGGTGGCACCTTCGAAGGTGTCGATGCAGGGCGGGTGCCCGAACGCGGCCGCGGCGGTGCCGCCGAGCCGGTCCACCAGCCAGTCCTCGCGGTAGTAGTTGTACATCGCGAAGAGTCCGTCGTCGGTGAGGTGGTCGCGGGCAGAGCGCAGCGCCTCCTCGGTGAACAGGAACGACTCCAGCCGGATCTGGGAGGCGCCGCTGACCAGGGCCAACGAGTCGGGGAGCGCGAACAGGATCAGGTCGTAGCGCTGGTCGGTGTTCTCCAGGAAGGCCCGGCCGTCGTTGATGTGCCGGGTCACCCGGGGGTCCTGGTAGGCACCGTCGGGGTTGCCGTCCACCCCGATCTGCACCAGCCGCGGGTCGATGTCGACGGCGTCGACGTGCTGGGCGCCCTTCGAGAGCGCGATGGCGACGTCGGAGCCCGACCCGGCACCGACGACCAGGACGTTGCCGAGCGGAGCGTCGTCACGGTGCGCGTACGTCGCGCCGTAGATCTCCGAGGAGCGGGTCAGCTTCCAGCTGACCGGCGACATCGACTGGTGCGGCACCCCGTTGACCGAGATGTACACCCGGTCGCCGTTGGCGGCGTCGTGGACGGTGCGCGTGGTCACCTTGTAGTACGGCGACCAGGAGACGCCCGGGGTCAGGGTCTCGACCAGCAGCGCCGCCATGATCGCGCC
The DNA here is from genome assembly GCA_038214475.1 of Propionibacteriales bacterium. GTDB lineage: Bacteria > Actinomycetota > Actinomycetes > Propionibacteriales > Nocardioidaceae > Nocardioides. The sequence continues at coordinate 12,980 of JBBQRV010000042.1, forward strand.
CCCCGCGACCACCGCCACCCAGCGGGCCCGACCGGTCGCCAGCACCACGAACGCGACGGCCACCAGGGTGCCCCACACGATCGACGGGGCCCAGACCAGCGACAGCACGGTGAACGCCACGATCCCGGCCAGCGAGCCGATCAGGTCCCACCGGTAGGCCGTGAGCGGCATCAGCTCGCCGAAGCGGCGGCCCACCACCTCGGCCGGACCGGCCAGCACGGCCGCGACCAGCAGGAAGATCACCGGCAGCACCAGCCACGCCGGCGGCCCCGTGGTCTTCAGGGCCGTGAAGAAGATGACGTCGGCGCCGGTGCGGTCGATGGACACCGGGAAGAACCGGACGCCGAGCACCAGCAGGGCCAGCAGGACCGGCGCCCAGGGCAGGATCGAGCGCTCCCCGCGAGAGAGCAGGAAGCCCACCCCGATGCCCAGGAACGAGCCGAGCAGCACGAAGTTGGTGAAGTAGGACAGGTGCACGACATTGGCGCCCAGCCACCGGATCAGGGCCAGCTCGAGGAAGAGCATCAGTGCGCTGCCCAGCACCAGCCTGAGCACGGTGCCAGTGGCACCGACCTGCCCCGGACCCTCGCCGGTCTCGTGTCGCTCGACCCCGGTCACCGTGCCCATGAGACCTCCCCGTCCGCCGCGCCCCCACCGAGCAGGGTCGTCCCGGGTGATCATGCCAGCGGGTGGTCCCGCTGGGGAGGGCCGATTCACGGCGGGTCTGCTCGCTCAGGTATGCTCCACGTGCTCGCGGGCACGGCTTGATCGTGCTCGCGATCGGGCTGTGGCGCAGCTTGGTAGCGCGCCTCGTTCGGGACGAGGAGGCCGCAGGTTCAAATCCTGTCAGCCCGACACATTCCCGCAGAACACCCCGGATCCGTCAGGACCCGGGGTGTTCGCATTCCTGACGATCAGGCGAGCCTGGCGGCGACCAGCTCGGCGATCTGCACGGTGTTGAGGGCGGCGCCCTTGCGCAGGTTGTCGTTGCTGACGAAGAGCGCCAGACCTCGGTCGCCGTCGACGCCCTCGTCCTGCCGCAGTCGTCCGACGTACGACGGGTCCTTGCCGGCCGCCTGCAACGGGGTGGGGATCGCGGAGAGCTCTACCCCCGGGGCGTCCGCGAGCAGGTCGGCCGCGCGCGCCGGCGTCAGGGCCCGCTCGAACTCGGCGTTGATCGCCAGCGAGTGCCCGGTGAACACCGGCACCCGCACGCAGATGCCCGAGACCCGCAGGTCGGGAAGGCCGAGGATCTTGCGCGACTCGTGGCGGAGCTTCTGCTCCTCGTCGGTCTCCCCCCGGCCGTCGTCGACGATCGACCCGGCCAGCGGCACCACGTTGTAGGCGATGGTGCGCTCGTACTTCACCGGCTCCGGGAACGCCACGGCCTCACCGTCGTAGGCCAGCTCGCGGGCCTTGTCGCCCGCGGCGGCCACCTGCCCGGCGAGCTCCTCGACGCCGGCGACGCCGCTGCCGGAGACTGCCTGGTACGACGACACGACCAGCCGCACCAACCCTGCCTCGTCGTGCAGCGGCTTGAGCACCGGCATCGCGGCCATCGTGGTGCAGTTGGGGTTGGCGATGATGCCCTTCGCGCCGGGCGCCATGGCCAGCGCGATGTCGTCGGGGTTGACCTCCGAGACGACCAGCGGCACGTCGGGGTCGCGGCGCCAGGCCGAGGAGTTGTCCACCACGATCACGCCGGCCGCCGCGAACTTCGGCGCCAGCTCCTTCGAGGTCGCGCCACCGGCCGAGAAGACCGCGATGTCGAGCCCGGCCGGGTCGGCCGTCGCGGCGTCCTCCACGGTGACCTCGCGCTCCCCGAAGGGCAGCACGGTGCCCGCGGAGCGGGCCGAGGCGAAGAAGCGGACCTCCTCGATCGGGAAGCCTCGCTCGAGGAGGATCTGGCGCATCGCCACACCGACCTGTCCGGTGGCGCCGACCACGCCCAGGCGGATCGGGCGGCTCATCGGCCGGTCCCGCCGTAGACCACGGCCTCGCCCTCGTCGTCGTCGAGGTCGAAGGCGGTGTGCGTGGCCGCGACCGCCGCGTCGACCTGCTGGGCGTCGACGATCACCGAGATCCGGATCTCGGAGGTGGAGATCATCTCGATGTTGACGCCCGCCGCCGCGAGCGAGGCGAAGAACTTCGCGGTCACGCCCGGGTGCGAGCGCATGCCGGCGCCGATCAGCGAGATCTTGCCGATCTCGTCGTCATAGACCAGGGAGGCGAAGCCGACCTCCTGCTTGAGCGCGTCGAGCGCCTTCATCGCGGTCTGCCCGTCGGTGCGTGGCAACGTGAAGGAGATGTCGGTGAGGCTGGTGGCCGCCGCGGAGATGTTCTGCACGATCATGTCGAGGTTGATCTGCGCGGCGGCGAGCGCCTCGAAGATCCGGGCCGCCTCGCCCACCTTGTCGGGCACGCCGATCACGGTGATCTTGGCCTCGCTCCGGTCGTGGGCGACGCCGGCGATGATGGCCTGTTCCATGGTTTCTCCCTCTCCGGAGTCGTTCGTGACCCAGGTGCCTTCCTTGTGGCTGAACGACGAGCGCACGTGGATCGGAATGTCGTAGCGGCGGGCGTACTCGACGCAGCGCAGGTGCAGGATCTTCGCGCCGCAGGCGGCCAGCTCGAGCATCTCCTCGTAGGAGACCCGGTCGAGCTTGCGGGCCGTGGGCACGATCCGCGGGTCGGCGGTGAACACGCCGTCGACGTCGGTGTAGATCTCGCAGACGTCGGCGTGCAGGGCCGCCGCGAGCGCCACCGCGGTGGTGTCGGTGCCGCCCCGGCCCAGCGTGGTGATCTCCTTGGTGTCCTGGCTGACGCCCTGGAAGCCGGCCACGATCACGATGTGGCCGTCGGCGATGGCAGCGGAGATCCGGCCCGGCGTCACGTCGATGATCTTGGCCTTGCCGTGCACCGAGTCGGTGATCACCCCGGCCTGCGAGCCTGTGAACGACCGGGCCGTGAAACCGAGGTCGGAGATGGCCATCGCGACCAGGGCCATCGAGATCCGCTCCCCGGCCGTGAGCAGCATGTCGAGCTCACGCGCAGGGGGCAGCGGGCTGACCCCCTCGGCGAGCTCGAGCAGCTCGTCGGTGGAGTCGCCCATCGCGGAGACGGCCACCACCACGTCGTGCCCGGCCTTCTTGGCCTCGGTGATGCGACGGGCCACGCGCTTGATGCTGGCGGCGTCGGCCAGCGACGAGCCGCCGTACTTCTGCACGACAATGCCCACGGTGAGTCCTTGCGAGATCGGTGACGGCGGACCGGTCGCCGCGCGGGGCGGGACCCGGGCCGGGCGACCGGACTCGATTCTACCGGGGCGCGTCGCGCCCGGAGTTCAGCATCTCAGTGGCAGCCTCGACCTGCTCCTGCTCGATCTCGAACTCGGCGTCGAGGCGGTCGTGGCTCACGATCGACTGCAGCGCCCGCAACGCGCCGCTGGCCTCGGTGCCCCACGAGGCGACGTAGGAGAACTGCCACCACCACAGCGCCTCGAGGATCCGGCCGGCCCGGTGGTGCCGCAGCCCGTGCGCCAGGGACGTGGCGATCGAGGTGAGGTCGTCGGAGAGCATCGAGGTCACGATCTCGGGCTCGCCGTAGGTGTCGAAGACCTCCGCGTACATGTCGACGCCGTCGAGCAGCCGGGCCAGCCGCAGCCGCATCGCGTCGAGGTCGGGGTCGGGCCCGGCGTCGGGCTGGAACTCCTCGGCGGGCAGGAAGTCGTTCTGGACCCCCAGCCGGGCGCCGGCGAGCAGCACCTGGGAGACCTCGAGCAGCAGCAGCGAGATCGCCCGGCCGCCGTCCTGGTCGCGCGCGATCTCCTGCAGGGCGAGCAGGAAGCTCTCGACCTGGTCGGCGATCTGCTGGGCGAAGTCCTCGGTGTCACTGTCGATGTCGGTGCGGGTTTCAGTCATCTGCCGATCGCCTCCCAGCGAATGCGCGTCCGAGGGTGACCTCGTCGGCGTACTCGAGGTCCCCTCCTACCGGAAGTCCACTCGCTAGACGGGTCACGCGCAACCCCATCGGGCGAAGCAGACGAGTGAGATACGTCGCGGTGGCCTCGCCCTCGAGGTTGGGGTCGGTGGCCAGGATGACCTCGGTGACGACCCCGTCGGCCAGCCGCATCATCAGCTCGCGCACGCGCAGCTGGTCGGGACCGATCCCGTCGATCGGCGAGATCGCTCCGCCGAGCACGTGGTAGCGGCCCCGGAACTCCCGGGTCCGCTCGATGGCCACGACGTCCTTGTACTCCTCCACGACGCACAGCACCGCGGTCTCGCGGCGTGGGTCGCGGCAGATCCGGCACTGCTCGTCCTCGGACACGTTGAAGCAGATCGAGCAGAACCGGACCTTGGCCTTGACCTCGATCAGGACGTCGGCGAGCCGGCGTACGTCGGCGGGCTCCGCCTGCAGCAGGTGGAAGGCGATCCGCTGTGCACTCTTGGGGCCCACCCCGGGCAGTCGACCGAGCTCGTCGATGAGGTCTTGGACGATGCCTTCGTACAAGCTCAGCCTCCGAAGCCGCCGGCGAGCGGACCGAGCTTCGCGCTCGCCAGCGCGTCGGCCTGCGCCTTGGCGTCGCGGTACGCCGCGACGATCATGTCGCCGAGGTCGGAGAGGTCGTCGGCGTCGGTGCCGTCGAACTGACCGGCCTTCACGTCGACCCCGACCAGCTCGCCGACCCCGTTGACCCGGGCCGTGACCGCACCGCCGGCGACGGTGCCGCTGACGACCTCGTCGGCCAGCGCCGCCTGGGCGTCCTGCAGCTGGCTCTGCATCTGCTGCGCCTGCTGCAGGAGTGCGTTCATGTCGAAGCCGCCCTCACCACCGGCGAGTCCGCCGAAGGGGTTGTCGGTCATGGTGAACCTCTCAGTCGTGGGGGATCTCTTCGATCACCTGGGCGCCGAGGTGGCGCTGGAGCAATTCTGCGCCCACCAGGCCGCTGTCCTCGACGTCGGGATCGTCTCGGTGCGCGTCGGCGTCCGCGGCGCGGGGGTCGACCTGGCCGCGCTCGCTCG
>JBBQRV010000043.1:0-17901 GCA_038214475.1 Propionibacteriales bacterium
ATCGCCTCTACGACGGCGGCCTTGGCGAAGGCGGGCGGCACGAAGATGACGCTGACGTCGGCGCCGGTCTTCTCCATCGCCTCGGCGACGGTCGCGAAGACCGGGATGCCGTCCACGTCCGAGCCGGCCTTCTTCGGGTTGACACCGCCGACGACCTGGGTGCCGCACTTGAGCATCAGCGCGGTGTGCTTGGTGCCCTCGCCGCCCGTGATGCCCTGGACGATGACCTTGGAGTCCTTGTTGAGGTAGATAGACACTGTCTTGTCAGTCCTTTACGCGTTCGCGAGCTCGGCGGCCTTGTCGGCCGCTCCGTCCATCGTGTCGACCAGGGTCACGAGCGGGTGGTTGCGCTCGTTGAGGATGCGACGACCCTCCTCGACGTTGTTGCCGTCGAGGCGTACGACGAGCGGCTTGCTCGCCTCGTCGCCGAGGATGTCCAGCGCGCCCACGATGCCGTTGGCGACCGCGTCGCAGGAGGTGATCCCGCCGAAGACGTTGACGAACACGCTCTTGACCTGGGCGTCGTGGAGGATCACGTCGAGGCCGTCGGCCATCACCTGGGCGGAGGCGCCACCGCCGATGTCGAGGAAGTTGGCGGGCTTGACCCCGCCGTGCGCCTCGCCGGCGTAGGCGACGACGTCGAGGGTGCTCATCACCAGACCGGCGCCGTTGCCGATGATGCCGACGGCACCGTCGAGCTTGACGTAGTTGAGGCCCTTCTCCTTGGCCTTCGCCTCGAGGGGGTCGGCCGCGGCCTTGTCCTCGAACTCGGCGTGGTCGGCGTGGCGGAACTCGGCGTTCTCGTCGAGCGACACCTTGCCGTCGAGGGCCTCCAGCCGGTCGCCCTCGAGACGGGCCAGCGGATTGACCTCGACCAGGGTGGCGTCCTCCTCGACGAAGACCTGCCACAGCGCGAGCACCGTCTGCACGGCCTGCTCGGTGAGCACGTCGGGGAAGCCGGCCTCGGCGACGATCTCGCGGGCCTTGGCCTCGTCGACCCCGGCGCCCGGGTCGATCGCGATCTGCTTGACGGCGTCGGGGTTGGTCTTCGCGACCTCCTCGATCTCGACACCGCCCTCGACGCTGGCGATGCACAGGTAGCGACGGTTGGCGCGGTCGAGCAGGAAGGAGAAGTAGTACTCCTCCCCGATGCTCGCGGCGGGTGCGATCAGCACCCGGTGCACGGTGAGCCCCTTGATCTGCATGCCGAGGATGTCGGTGGCGTGCTGGTAGGCCTCGTCGGGCGTGCGGGCCAGCTTGACGCCGCCCGCCTTGCCACGGCCGCCGGCCTTGACCTGCGCCTTGACCACGCACACGCCGAGCTGCTCGGCGGCCGCCCTGGCCTCGTCGGGGGTGTTGGCGACGATGCCCGGCGCACCCGGCACGTCATGCTTGGCGAAGAGCTCCTTCGCCTGGTACTCCATCAGGTCCACGATCAGTCCTTTGCCATGCGGTCTGGGGCTTCCTGCTCGGCACCCTAGTCCCGTACGCGCAGGTAGCACGAGCGCGGGGGCGCCGACGTGACGGACGCCACGCCCGGCTCCCGGGCCACGCCGCCTCACCCCGCAGACGGCGTCCGACGTACCCGTCGAGGCGGCGGTGCACACCGAATCCGCCTGACAACGTTGACTTTCTTTACCCACATATTCTTTACCCCCCATTTGGGGGACCGTGACCGATCCGTTACAGTCGTGCCTTCGCCGTACCCCCGACATGGCCGAGGACACTTCTTCATGGGCAACCACCGAGCAGCGCGTCGCGCCCCGCGACCCGACTCCTCGGCACCGTCGGCACCCTCGTCGGCCCACCGCTCCTCCGCCGGCAAGCGCCGCGCCGTCACCCACGCCGCCCCGCGCACCTCACTCTTCCGCGGGCTGCCGTCCTCGTCGCTGCTCCTGGGAGTGGCCGCCCTGGCGGTGTCCGCCGGCGGCGCGATCACCATGGGCGAGAGCACCGTCCTCGACTCGCAGCCCGACCAGTTCAGCTTCGCGACCCAGGCCAGCGCCCTCAGCGGCGCCGGTGCCGTGGCGAGCGTGGGCGCGGACTCGGCACGGGGCGACCAGGCCAGCCGCAGCGCCGCACGCAGCGGCCCCAGCGCGGCCAACGCGGACGCCGCCACCGCCGACGTCCAGCTCAAGGCCGCTGTCGAGCAGAAGGCCGAGGAGCGCACCGCCGCACTCTCCGACCTGACCCAGGCCGCCGAGAAGCAGGCCGCCAAGATCAAGCTGAACCTGTGGCAGCTCCCGGTCGCCGGCTATCACCTCACCGCCACCTTCGGCGAGTACAGCGGCCTCTGGTCGCACTTCCACACCGGCCTCGACTTCGCCGCTCCGACCGGCACCCCCATCCACGCGATCGCCAACGGCGTGGTCACCTCGGCCTCCTACGACGGCTCCTACGGCAACAAGACCGTCGTCACTCTCGAGGACGGCACCGAGCTCTGGTACTGCCACCAGAACGCGTTCGGGGTCTCCGTCGGGGAGACCGTCGACGCCGGCGCCCTGATCGGGTACATCGGCTCCACCGGCAACGTCACCGGCCCCCACCTGCACCTCGAGGTGCGACCCGGTGCGGGCGACCCGGTCGACCCGTACGCCGCGCTCGTCGCCCACGGCGTCACGCCGTAGCCCTCGCGGCACCGCTCAGAGCTTCTCCACCGGCGCGTAGCGCAGCAGCAGTCGCTTGACGCCCTCGGACCCGAAGTCGATCGACGCGACCGACTTCTCCGCGACGCCCTCGACCGCCACCACGGTCCCCATGCCGAACGAGTCGTGCAGCACCCGGTCGCCGGGCTCCAGCGACGGGATCGGCCGGGCCGGCTTGGCCTTGGCCGCGGCGTCCATCCGCACCGCGGCGGTGCCGAAGTTGCGGCGACCGGCCGCGGTGGGCGCCGCCAGCGACGCGGACCCGTAGTCGGGCCGACCCCACTGGGTCTGGGCGGCCTCGGTGCGCCGCCAGTCGACCAGGTCGACCGGGAGCTCGTCGAGGAACCGCGACGCGGGGTTGTGTGACGGGGCCCCCCACGCCGAGCGCACCACGGCCCGCGAGAGGTAGAGCCGCTCCCGGGCCCGGGTCACCCCGACGTAGGCCAGCCGGCGCTCCTCCTCCAGCTCGGGCTGGTCACCGAGGGCCCTGGCGTGCGGGAAGACGCCGTCCTCCATCCCGGTGAGGAAGACCACCGGGAACTCCAGGCCCTTCGCGGTGTGCAGGGTCATCAGCGTGACCACGCCCGAGTCGTCGCCGTCGGGCGAGTCGGGGATCTGGTCGGCGTCGGCAACCAGGGCAACCCGCTCCAGGAAGTCGGTGAGCCCGGGCGCGACGGTGCCGGCCTCGACGTCAGCCGGATCCGCGGACGGCCCGGCCACCGGGTCGTCGGAGAACTCGCGCGCCACCGCGACCAGCTCGGCCAGGTTCTCGACCCGGGTCTCGTCCTGCGGGTCCTCCGAGGCCTCGAGCTCGGCGAGGTAGCCCGAACGCTCCAGGACGCTCTCGAGCACCACGTCGGCCCGCTCGCCCGCGTCGACCATCGACTGCAGCTCGGTGACCATCTCGACGAATCCCGTGATCGCCTTCAGCGAGCGAGTGGCCACCCCCGGGGCCCGGTCGGCGTGCACCAGCGCCTCCCAGAAGGTCAGCCGGTCGCGGGAGGCAAGCGCGGCCACACAGGCCTCGGCGCGCTCGCCGATGCCGCGCTTGGGGGTGTTGAGCACCCGGCGCAGGGAGATCTCGTCGGCCGGGTTGGCCAGCATCCGCAGGTAGGCGAGCGCGTCGCGCACCTCCCGGCGCTCGTAGAAGCGCACCCCGCCGACGACCTTGTAGGGCTGGCCGGTGCGGATGAACACCTCCTCGAACACCCGGGACTGCGCATTGGTGCGGTAGAAGACGGCCACGTCACCGGCCCGGCCACCGTCGTCGCCGAGCTGGTCGATCTCGTCGGAGACGAAGCGGGCCTCGTCGCGCTCGTCGTCGGCGACATAGCCCACGATCCGGGCGCCGTCGCCGGCCTCGGACCACAGCCGCTTCGCCTTGCGGCCCTTGTTGTGGCCGATGACCGAGTTGGCCGCGTTGAGGATGGTCTGGGTGGAGCGGTAGTTCTGCTCCAGCAGGATGGTGTCGGCGTTGGGGAAGTCCTGCTCGAAGTCGAGGATGTTGCGGATGTTGGCGCCCCGGAACGCGTAGATGGACTGGTCGGCGTCACCGACCACCATCAGCTCGCTGGGCTCCACCCGCTCGCCCCCCGCGGCGGTGGCGAGGTCCTCGGGGTCGTCGGCGCAGAGCTGGTGGATCAGCGCGTACTGCGCATGGTTGGTGTCCTGGTACTCGTCGACGAGCACGTGCCGGAACCGGCGCCGGTAGGTCTCGCGCACCTCGGGGAACTGCTGGAACAGGTGCACCGTCGACATGATCAGGTCGTCGAAGTCGAGGGCGTTGGCCTCGCGCAGGCGGCGCTGGTAGGACGCGTACGCCGCGGCGTACCCCTCCTCGAGGCTGTTGCGCGCGTCCTTCGCGGCCAGCTCGGGGTCGGCCAGCTCGTTCTTGCAGTTGGAGACCCAGTTGAGCACCGCTCGCGGCGGGAACCGCTTCGGGTCCAGCTCGAGGTCGGAGGCGACGATGGACATCAGCCGCTTCGAGTCGGCGGCGTCGTAGATCGAGAAGTTGGACTTGTAGCCGAGCTTGTCGATCTCCTTGCGCAGGATCCGCACGCAGGAGGAGTGGAAGGTCGAGACCCACATGATCCTGGCGCGCTTGCCCACCAGGTCCTCGACCCGTGCCTTCATCTCGGCCGCGGCCTTGTTGGTGAAGGTGATGGCCAGGATCGAGCCGGGGTGCGCCCTGCGCTCGGAGATCAGCCAGGCGATCCGCCGGGTGAGCACCCTGGTCTTGCCGGACCCGGCACCGGCCACCACCAGCAGGGGGGCACCGGCGTGCACGACCGCGGCCCGCTGGGGCTCGTTGAGACCGGCGAGCAGCTCGTCGGCACGCGGCCCTCGACGGGCGCTGCCGACCCCACCGGCTGCCCCGTGGCCAGACTGGTCGGCAGGCTGGTCGGTGGCCTGGTCGGCGGCGTCGGGGTGCAGGCCTGGCAGGGTGAAGGGGGTGCTCATCTCGGGTCCAACCCTACGTGCCCGCGGCGACACCGCGACGCGGCGTTCGTCACCCGCGCAGGGTGGTCACGACAGGGGCGCTGGAACCCGGCAGCGTGGCGCGCCGGTCGTCGGGGAGCACGATCCGGGCGGGGACCGCCGGCGAGATCCGGTAGGGCTGGGTGAGCAGCACGCTGCCGAGGGCGCGGCGCAGCCGGGAGACCTCGGCGCGCACCGTCACCACTCGGCTCGGGTCGGAGAACAGGTCGTCTGCGAGGCCGGCCGCGGTCCGGCCGGCAGGCCCGGCCACCACCAGCGCGGCCAGGATCTCGGCGTGCCGCGGCGTGAGGGTCTGCTGCCAGGATCCGCTGGCCCCGGTGACCGTGAGCCGTGGGGTGCCGGTGAGGTCGAGGACCAGGCTGCCGCCGCTGCCCGGCTGGTCGGCTGGACCGAAGCGGAGCAGCCAGCCTCCCGGGAGCGGCTCGGCGGTGGCCGACCCCAGCGACGGCAGCCACACCGCCCCACCCGCGAGGTCGTCGGGCAGGGCCACCCGGTCGGGTCCTCGCATGCCGACCGCGGCGGCGACGTGGCCGTGCGCGTCGACGGCGAGCGCCTCGCCACCGATCCGGGCCAGCAGTGGCGCCGCGTGTGACCGGAGCCGCTCGAGACCGGCTCGGCGCTCCTCCACGAGCTCGAGCGTGGTCACCCGGGCGGCGAGCTGGACCAGCGCCAGCTCTGCCGGGTGCATGCCGCGGGAGGGGCCGCTCACGTCGACGACGCCGAGGCTGGCGCCGGTCCACGGGTCGGTCAGGGGCGCGGCGGCACAACCCCACCGGGTGTGCGACTCGACGAAGTGCTCGGGGCCCTGGATGTGCACGCCGTCGCCCAGGACCAGACAGGTGCCGATCGCGTTGGTGCCGACGTTGCCCTCGGTCCATGCCGAGCCGCCGACGAACCCCAGCCCGTCGGCGAGCCGTCGTACGGCGCTGGTGCCGGTGCGCCAGAGCACCCGGCCCTCGGTGTCGGCGACCACGACCAGCTGACCGGCGTCGACCACCGACGACAGCGCGTGGGTGAGCCGTGGCACCAGGCGGGCCAGCCCACTGGTCGCCCGGCGTCGCTCGAGCTCGCCCTCGGCCAGCGGCTCGATGGCCGGTGCGCCACCGGGATCGACCCCGCTGGCGGCGACCCGGCGCCACGAGGCGGCCACCGCGGTGCGGGGCCGGGACGCGGCAGAGGTGCCGCCCAGGACCTGGTCCCGCGTCCGGTGCAGCTGGCGCTCGGCCTCGGCCACCCGTGCTCCTTCCACGACCGTGGAGCGGTGCAACGTCGTGCAACCCTTTCGCGGGGTGGCCCCGAGGCTGTGTGCTCCGTCACACAGCGTATGCGAAGGAGACACCATGACCCAGACCCTGGAACCAGAGACCGGGACGACCGACTCACCGCAGGCCCGCGTCGATGCGTGGTTCAGCGGGTTCGAGGCCGCCCTGCGGGCCCGCGACGTCGCGCGTGCCTCCGGCATGTTCGCCGCGACCAGCTTCTGGCGCGACCTGATCGGCTTCTCGTGGAACATCACCACGGTCGAGAACCCCGCCGGCGTCGCCGACCTGCTCACCGAGACCCTGGAGCGCACCGACCCCAGCGGGTTCGCCACCTCCGAGCCGCCCGAGGCGGCCGACGGCGTGACCACCGCCTGGTTCACCTTCGAGACCGCGGTCGGGCGGGGCAAGGGCCTGCTCCGGCTCGTCGAGGAGGACGGCACGCTGAAGGCCTGGACCTTCCTCACCAGCCTCTACGAGCTGAAGGGACACGAGGAGCCCCGTGGCGACCACCGCCCGATGGGCGCCGAGCACGGCGCCCGCCGGGACCGCGAGACCTGGCTGGAGCGCCGGCAGCGCGAGGAGGCCGAGCTCGGCGTCGAGACCCAGCCCTACGTGCTGGTGATCGGCGGCGGCCAGGGTGGGATCGCGCTGGGTGCCCGGCTGCGCCAGCTCGGGGTGTCGAGCCTGGTCATCGACAAGCACGCCCGCCCGGGCGACCAGTGGCGGGGCCGCTACAAGTCGCTGTGCCTGCACGACCCGGTCTGGTACGACCACCTGCCCTACCTCAAGTTCCCCGACAACTGGCCGGTCTTCGCCCCCAAGGACAAGATCGGTGACTGGCTGGAGTCGTACACCAAGGTGATGGAGGTGCCCTACTGGTCCTCCACTGTCGCCACGAGTGCGTCGTTCTCCGAAGACACCGGCGAGTGGACGGTGGAGGTGGAGCGCGAGGGCAAGCCGCTCACCCTGAGGCCGACCCAGCTCGTGCTGGCCACCGGCATGTCGGGCAAGCCCAACCTCCCCGACCTGCCCGGCCAGGACGTCTTCCGGGGCGACCAGCACCACTCCTCGGCGCACCCCGGACCCGACGCGTACGTCGGCAAGAAGGTCGTGGTCATCGGCAGCAACAACTCCGCCTTCGACATCTGCGGCGCGCTGTGGGAGAACGGCGTCGACGTCACGATGGTGCAGCGCTCGTCGACCCACATCGTCAAGAGCAACAGCCTGATGGACATCGGCCTCGGTGACCTCTACTCGGAACGGGCGGTCGCGGCCGGAGTGACCACGGAGAAGGCAGACCTGATCTTCGCGTCGCTGCCCTACCGGATCCTGCACGAGTTCCAGATCCCGGCGTACGAGGCGATGGCCGAGCGGGACAAGGACTTCTACGCGCGCCTGGAGGCGGCCGGGTTCTGGCACGACTGGGGCGACGACGGGTCCGGCCTGTTCATGAAGTACCTGCGCCGCGGCTCGGGCTACTACATCGACGTGGGTGCGGCGGAGCTGGTCGCCGACGGCGAGGTGAAGCTGGCGCACGGCCAGGTCGACCACCTCACCGAGGACTCGGTGGTGCTGGCCGACGGCACCGAGCTGCCGGCCGACCTGGTCGTCTACGCGACCGGCTACGGCTCGATGAACGGCTGGGCCGCTGACCTCATCGACCAGGAGACCGCCGACCGGCTCGGCAAGGTGTGGGGCCTGGGCTCCGACACCACCAAGGACCCCGGTCCGTGGGAGGGCGAGCAGCGCAACATGTGGAAGCCGACGAACGTGGCGAACCTCTGGATGCACGGCGGCAACCTGCACCAGTCGCGGCACTACTCGCTCTACCTGGCGCTGCAGCTGAAGGCCCGCGCCGAGGGCATCGAGACGCCGGTGTACGCCCTCCAGCCCGTGCACCACACGTCATGAGGGCCGGGCGCGGCCACGGTCCCGGCCCGGCGTACGCCGACGGCACGATCCTGGCGCGGACCTGAGCCGGCGCCCCGGCGCCCGGGCGGGGTGATACTGGTGGCATGGCTGACTCCCCCGCTGTGTCCTGGCAGGTCCTGCTCGTCGGTGACGGCCCGGTGACCGAGGCCCTGGTGCCGATGGTCTCCGCGCTCGGCTGGAGTCCCACCGTCACCGCATCGGTCCCGGCCGACCTGGCCGGGGTCGACGCGGTCGTGGTCACCAGCCACCACGACGACGTCGACGGCCCGACCATCAAGGCCGCGCTGGCCGCGGGTACCGGCTACGTCGGTGCGATGGGCTCGCGCCGCACCCAGGCCCGGCGCCGGGAGTGGCTGCTGGCCCACGACGTCACCGAGGACGCGCTGACCGCGCTGCGGGCACCGATCGGCCTCGACATCGGCGCCGACGAGCCCGGCGAGATCGCCATCTCCATCCTCGCCGAGGTGGTCGCCGTACGGCGCGGGCGGGACCGGTCCGTGGCCGCGATCAGCGAGCGCGAGGGGGCGATCCATCCGGAGCTGGCACCCGGCGAGGCCACCTGCCCCGGCGGCTGAGCCGCCTCACGACAGCCCCAGCACCGTCCCGTCGTCGGCCAGGTCGATCCGGGCCGCGGCCGGCTCCCGGGGCAGTCCGGGCATGGTCATCACGTCGCCGCAGACCAGCACCACGAAGCCGGCCCCGGCCGAGAGCCGCACCTCGCGCACGTGCAGCGAGTGCCCGGTGGGGGCGCCGCGCAGGGTGGCGTCGGTGGAGAAGCTGTACTGGGTCTTGGCCACGCACACCGGGAGCCGGCCGTAGCCGTCGGCCTCGATCCGGACCAGCCGACGGCGCGCCTTCGGGTCCCAGGTCACCTCGCCGGCGCCGTAGAGCCGGGTCGCGATCGCCTCGACCTTCTCGGTGAGGGTGAGGTCGTCGTCGTAGGTGTAGGAGAACGTGTACGGCGAGGGCTCCTCGAGCAGCCGGAGCACGCCCTTGGCCAGGTCGCCCGCACCCACCCCGCCGTCGGTGAAGTGGGTGGCCGGGAAGGCCTCGACCCCGGCCTCGGCGACCAGCTCGACCAGTCGGTCGACCTCGCGGTCGGTGTCGGCGGGGAACCGGTTGATCGCCACCACGCACGGGACGCCGTACACCTCGCGGATGTTGTGCAGGTGCCGCGACAGGTTGACCATGCCGGCCTCGAGGGCGTCGAGGTCCTCGGTGCCGAGGTCGGCGACTGCCACGCCACCGTGGTACTTGAGCGCCCGGACGGTGGCGACCACGACCGCGGCATCGGGACGCAGCCCGGACTTGCGGCACTTGATGTCCACGAACTTCTCCGCCCCGAGGTCGGCACCGAAGCCGGCCTCGGTGACCACGTAGTCCGCGAGCCGGAGCGCGGCCCGGGTGGCCACCACCGAGCTGCAGCCGTGGGCGATGTTGGCGAAGGGCCCGCCGTGCACGAAGGCCGGCGCGTGCTCCAGGGTCTGCACCAGGTTGGGCGCCAGCGCGTCGCGCAGGATCACCGTCATCGCGCCGTCGGCCTCGAGGTCGCGGGCGGTGACCGGCTGCTTGTCGTGGGTGTAGCCGACGACGATGTCGCCGATGCGGCGCTTGAGGTCGGCCCACGACTCGGTCAGGCAGAAGATCGCCATCAGCTCGGAGGCGACCACGATGTCGAAGCCGTCCTGGCGGGGGTAGCCGTTGCCGATGCCGCCGAGACCGACCACGAGCTCGCGCAGGGCCCGGTCGTTGAGGTCGATGACGCGCTTCCAGGTGATGCTGCGGACGTCGAGGCCGAGCGCGTTGCCGTGGTGGACGTGGTTGTCGATCAGCGCCGAGAGGAGGTTGTTGGCCGCCGCGATCGCGGTGAAGTCGCCGGTGAACTGGAGGTTGATGTCGACCATCGGCACCACCTGGGAGTAACCGCCGCCCGCGGCGCCGCCCTTCATGCCGAAGACCGGGCCCATCGACGGCTCGCGCAGGCAGGCGACCGTCGTGTGCCCGAGCCCGTGCAGGGCGTCGGTGAGCCCCACCGTGGTGGTGGTCTTGCCCTCCCCTGCCGGCGTGGGCGAGATCGCGGTCATCAGGATCAGCTTGCCGAGCGGCCGGTCCTCGAGCGAGGCGAGATAGCGCAGGTCGACCTTGGCCTTGTCGTGGCCGTAGGGCACCAGATGCTCGGCCGCGATGCCGAGGGAGTCGCGGGCGACCTCGGTGATGGGGCGCAGACGGGCACTCTGGGCGATCTCGATGTCCGACAGCACGGCTGGTTCCCCTTCACGACGGCTGAGTCCTTCCCTGCATCGTGCCCCCGTTTCGGGCGCAGGGGAAGGATTTTGTTGCTGAGGGCGCGTGCTGTTGCGTGATGTGCAACCCGGTTGGGGGATTGGGTTCGGTCGTCGGCCGGTCGGTCGCCACCATCGACCAATTGGCGTGCTGTGACACCCGATCAGCCCGAAACACCCGTCGTGCTCGACCAATTGGCGCGCAACGACAGTCCGCCAACCCTCAGACCCCGATCACCAGAGGACGGCCACGCACACGTTGGCCACGGTCAGCCCGAGGATCGCGTAGAACAGCCCGTCGGTGATCCGCGGTTTGCGCACGTTGGCCATCACCAGGCCGAGCACCACCAGGCCGATGACGAGCTTCACGCCGATCTTGGCGTGGTTGACGTCGTCGTCGCCCGACTCGAGCACGCCGACCAGCAGCAGGCCGAGCACGAACGCGGTACCGATTCCGTCGCGCATCGCGGCGTTGACCTTCTTCTCCGGCTCACGCAGCTGCACCACCATGCCGCCGAAGAGGGCGGCCCAGCCGAGCAGGTGGACGACGAGCAGGACGTGGCGCAGGGTCTCCATGGGCACGATCGTACGGACAGCGGCTCCCCGCCCGGTCGGAGGGGATTGCGAAACTCTCCTTGTTGCACATTGTGTGCAAGTAGGTACAGTGACCGATGTGAGCCAGACGAGCCTCGACCGACCGACCCGCCGTCGGCTCGAGCGCGACGAGAAGTCGAGCCTGGTGCGCACCCTGGGCTTCGTGCTGTTCCTCCACGTGCTGGGCTGGGGCCTGCTGGTCGCGGTCGTCGCACCGCACGGCTACCAGGTCGGCGAGGGCAAGGTGCTCGGCATCGGCCTCGGCGTCGCGGCGTACACGCTGGGCATGCGGCACGCCTTCGACGTCGACCACATCGCCGCCATCGACAACACCACCCGCAAGCTGATGGCCGAGGGCAAGCGGCCGATGAGCGTCGGCTTCTGGTTCAGCCTCGGGCACTCCTCGGTGGTGTTCGTGATGGTGCTGGCGATCTCGCTCGGCGTCCGGGCGCTCTCCAACGGGGTCACCGACGACCAGTCCACGCTCAAGCAGGTCACCGGCGTGTGGGGCACGTCCATCAGCGGGGTCTTCCTGCTGGTGATCGGCCTGATCAACCTGGCCGCCCTGGTCGGCATCCTCAAGGTCTTCCGGGAGATGCGCCACGGCCGGTACGACGAGGTCGAGCTCGACCGCCAGCTCGACAACCGGGGGTTCCTCAACCGGATCCTCGGCACCGTCACCCGCGCGGTCACCAAGCCGTGGCACATGTTCCCCACCGGCTTCCTCTTCGGCCTCGGGTTCGACACCGTCTCGGAGATCAGCCTGTTGGTCATCGCGGGCGGCGCGGTCGCCGCCAACCTGCCCTGGTGGGCGGTGCTGACGCTGCCGGTCCTGTTCGCGGCCGGCATGTCGCTGCTCGACACCCTCGACGGGGCGTTCATGAACGTCGCCTACGGCTGGGCCTTCGCGCGGCCGGTGCGCAAGATCTACTACAACATCACCGTGACCGCGCTGTCGGTGGCCGTGGCCCTGCTGATCGGCGGCATCGAGATCATCGGGCTGCTCGCCGACAAGGCCGGCATCACCTCGGGCCCGCTGGCTGCCATCGCCGACGTCGACCTCACCTACTTCGGCTACCTGATCGTGCTGCTGTTCGTGATCACCTGGGCGGTCTCGGTGGCGGTGTGGAAGCTCGGCCGGATCGACGAGCGCTGGAGCGCCCACCTCACCGGCTCCTGACCGGACGCCCGGCAGGACGCGTGGCAGGACGCGTGGCCGGACGCGTGGCAGGACGCCCGGCAGGACGCGTGGCCGGACAGCACCGCTAGAGCAGCCGGCGGTCCGAGGCCCAGCGGGTGAGCTCGTGGCGTGACGACAGCTGGAGCTTGCGCAGCACGTTGGACATGTGGGTCTCGACGGTCTTGATCGAGATGAACAGCTCCTTGGCCACCTCCTTGTAGGCGTAGCCCCGGGCGATCAGCCGCATCACCTCGCGCTCGCGCTCGGTGAGCCGGTCGAGGTCCTCGTCGATCGCCGCGATCTCCACCGACCCGGCGAACGCGTCGAGCACGAACCCGGCCAGCCGGGGCGAGAACACCGCGTCCCCGTCGCGGACCCGGCGGATCGCGCTGATCAGCTCGTCGCCGGTGATCGTCTTGGTGACGTAGCCCCGGGCCCCGCCGCGGATCGTCCCGATCACGTCCTCGGCGGCGTCCGAGACGCTCAGTGCCAGGTAGCGCACCTCGGACTCGTGGGCCTGGCGCATCACCTCGACTCCCCCGCCGCCCGGCAGGTGGACGTCGAGCAGGACGACGTCCGGGCGGTGCTCGCGGATCGCCGCGACCGCCGTCGGCACGTCCTCGGCCTCGGCGACCACGTCGACCACCACCCCCAGCTCGGCGCGGACGCCGGCCCGGAACATCGCATGGTCGTCCACGATCACGACCCTGGTGCGCTCACTCATCGCTCTCCTCCCAGCTCATCGCGAGCCGGACCTCGGTTCCCTCGCCGGGCGCGGTGCGCACCTCGGCCGTGCCGCCGTGCCGGGTCATCCGGTCGACGATGCTGCCCCGCAGGCCCTGGCGGTCGCCGGCGACGTCGCCCAGGTCGAACCCGACTCCACGGTCGCGCACGAACACGTCGGCGCGCCGACCGGCCACCTCGGCGTACACGTCGACGCGCGGGGTACCGGCGTGCTTGGCGGCGTTGGTGACCGCCTCGCGGGCGGCGAGCACGACCGGCCGGAGCCGGTCGGTGAGCGGGGTGTCGCCCACGGCCACCACGTCCACGGCGATCCCGTGCGCGTCCTCGACCTCGGCCGCCATCACCTTGAGCGAGGCCACCAGGGTGCTGCCGTCGACGACCGGCTCCTCGAACAGCCAGGACCGCAGGTCGCGCTCCTGGGCGCGGGCCAGCCGGCTCACCGTGGCGCCGTCCTGGGCGTTCTTCTGGATCAGCGCCAGGGTCTGGAGCACCGAGTCGTGCAGGTGTGCGGCCAGGTCGGCCCGTTCCTGGCTGCGGACCCGCTCGGCGCGCTCCGAGGTCAGGTCGGACGCCAGCCGGAAGACCCAGGGCCCGATCACGATCGCCAGCCCGAGGATGCCCAGCGAGGTGGAGATGAGCACGTCACGGGCCACGCTGACCTGCCCACTGCGCACCGAGAACACCGTGACCGCGGTGACGATGAGCCCCACACCCGCCGCGACCCGTGCGTACGACGCCCAGCCGCCGGTGCCGAACACGGCCCGTACCGGGTCGAGCCGTCCGGTGCTGTCCATCCACCGCTCGCGCTGCGCCTCGTCGGCCTGGCGCCACAGCAGCGCGATGCCGCCGACGGCGAGGGCGACCGGCCAGAAGACCGCACCGCGGCCCACCCACGCCTCGATGACGAGGAGCACCCCCAGCCCCAGGGCAGCCAGCGCGACGGCCGGCCCGATGTCGCTGATCGTCCGGACGGGACGGAACCGCTTGCCAGTGCGCCTGGCGCTGGCCAGTCCCGGCGCCTCGGTGCCGAAGCGGGAGTCGGTGGGCAGCACCATCCACAGGCCTGCGTAGAAGGCCACGCCGGCCCCGCCGATCAGGGCGGCCAGGACGAAGGCCGCCCGCACCCAGAGCACGGGTAGGCCGAGGTGACGGGCCAGACCCGAGGCCACCCCGCCGATGATCATCTGCTGGGTGTCACGGGTCGCCCGCCGGATCTCCTGGGGCGGCGTGGTGGTCATCTCGTCGTCAATCGTCACACAGTGCCCGGAGCCGCACCATGAGGTGCGACCCCGAGCGGACCCCGAGGCCGGGTCCCCGCCACTCGGCAGGAATCAGGGTCGTCCCCGATGGTGCGCAGCTCGCCCGGGGCGCAGGCTGGAGCCATGACATCGACACCTCACGACGCCCCGCCCGCCGGCGGGCCGACACCGCCTCCAGGGGACGACGGACCGCGGGTGACCCGCGACCAGGTCCGCGACCTGACCCGCCTGCGCCGGAGCGCCAGCGACCGCAAGGTCGCCGGCGTGGCCGGCGGACTGGCCCGACACCTCGACGTCGACCCGGTCATCATCCGGATCGCCTTCGTGGTGCTCACCCTCTTCGGGGGCGGTGGCCTGATCGTCTACGGCGCGCTGTGGCTGGTGCTCCCGGAGGACGGCCAGCCGCGGGGTCGGGTCTCCCTCGACGACCGCAACCGGTCCCTGGCGGTGATCGCCATCGGCGTGGTGGCGGCGCTGTCCCTCTTCGGCGACCCGTGGGGTGGCGGCTGGGGCTTCCCGTGGCCGGTCGCCGCACTCGGCATCGTGGCCCTGCTGGTGGTCAACGGCCGCCAGCGCGACCACCGCCAGCAGGGTGTCCAGGGCCCCACGCCGGGCGACACCCAGGTCTCGCTCACCAAGGACCGGGCCCCGTCCGGCACCGGCACCGGCACCGGCACCGGCGGCTCGTACGCCGAGCCCCGGTACGTCGTCCCTCCCCCGCCTCGCAATCCGCGTCGTCGTGGGCCGATCCTGTTCTGGTTCACCCTGGCCCTGATCGCACTGGCGCTGGGCGTGCTGGGGATGACCGACGTGGCCGGCGCCCATGTGGCGCTCGGTGCCTACCCGGCCGTGGCCCTGGCCGCGATCGGCGTGATGCTGCTCGTGGGCTCGGTCTACGGACGAGCCGGCGGGCTGATCCTGCTCGGCGTGCTGACCCTGCCCGCACTGGGCCTGGCCACCGCGGCCGACCACTGGCAGAACGACGGCCTGGTGGTTGCCCCCACCACCGCCGCCGACGTCACCAGCAGCTACTGGCGCCCGGCCGGCGACGTCGTCGTCGACCTGTCCGGCGTGTCCGACGTGTGGGCGCTGGGCGGCCGCACCCTCGACCTGGGGGTCGGGATCGGCACCGTGAAGGTGATCCTGCCGGAGGGCATGGACGTCACCGTCACCGGTGACGTCGGTGGCCCCGGCGACATCTCGCTGCTCGGGCGGCACAGCAGCGGGGTGGGGATCTCCGACACCGGCTACTCAGACTTCGCCGGTGATGCGCCGGACCTGCGCATCGAGGTCTTCGCCGGTGTCGGCGAGATCGAGGTGACCCGACGATGAAGGAGTACTCCATGGACACCACAGCCGACGAGCTGCCCGGCGAGCGCTCCGGCCGGCACCCGCTCAACATCGGCCACCTGGTGATGGGCCTGGCCTTCCTCGGCATCGTGGCAGTGTGGGGGCTGGTCCAGGGTGACGCGGTCACCGGACCCGACGTGCGCTGGCTGCTCCCGCTGCCGTGGGTGCTGGCCGGGGCCGCGGGCCTGCTGGCCCTCACCCTCGGCGGGCGCCGTGGCCGAGCAGGCAACGCCGCAGGCCGGCTCGGCACCGACCAGTTCCAGAGCGACCCGTTCAAGACCGACCCGACCGCCCCGTTCCCCACCACCCACGACCCGAAGGACAACGCATGAGCAACGACCAGACCCCCGTCCGCAAGCGCCTGACCCGCAGCAGCAGCGACCGGATGCTCTCCGGAGTGTGCGGCGGAGTCGCCGAGTACGCCGGCATCGACGCCAACCTGGTCCGGCTGGTGGTGGTGCTCGGCACCATCTTCGGCTTCGGGTCGCTGGCGATCGCCTACGTGGTCGCCTGGGTGCTGATGCCGCAGGGCTGAGCACCGCCTGGGCGCAGCGGCGCCGACACACGTGGAGGCCTCCCCGGGACACCGGGGAGGCCTTCGCCACGTGACCGCTCGCACCAGCCCGGTGGCTCCGGTGAGGGCCCCGGGCTCACCGCGCAGCGAGCACCAGGTCCGGGTGGTCGGTGATCAGCCCGTCCACCCCTGCGTCGAGGAGCGCCCGCGCCTCGGCCGCGAGGTCGCCGAGCGCGTCGGGGTCGTCGCCGATCCGGAAGTCGGCCGACAGGAAGCGGTTCTCCGCGCGCAGCGTCCACACGTGCACGTTGAGCCAGCGCCGGTGGGCGTCGCGCACCAGCGACGACGGGGCCCCGACCGAGCCGTCCTCGTCGAGCGGGAGGACCAGGGCCTTGTGGGCGCCGACGCCGTCGGCGTACGTCTCGATGCCCGCGAGTCCGTGGGGCGTGGCGAGGTCGCCGTACGTCGTGGGGTCGCCGAGTGCGGCCAGGTCGGCGGGCCGCTCGTCGGGTCGGCCGAGCAGCTGCACGACCGGCACCCGCAGCCGGCCGGCGAGCCGGCGCAGGACCGTGGGCTCGAACGACATCACGGTCACTCGCGAGCGGGTGTGGTCGACCTCGTGCCGGCGCAGGTCGGCGACCAGCGGCGGGTCGAGAGGCAGCCCGCGGGCGTCGAAGTACGCCGCGTGCTTGAGCTCGAGCATCACCCCGATGCTGCGGCCGTGCCGGGTGGTCTCGGCCTGCACCATCGCCAGCACCTCGTTGAGGGTCGGGATGCCGTCCTGGCCGTCGTGCACGGTGTTGCCGGGGCGGGTGCCGGGCAGCCGTTCGCGGGCCGCCAGCAGCTTCAGCTCGGCGAGCGTGAAGTCCTCGACGAACCAGCCGGTCAGCGTCTCGCCGTCGATCTCCCGGGTGCCCCTGCGCGCGGCGAACTCGGGGTGCTCGGCGACGTCGGTGGTGCCGCTGAGCTCGCTCTCGTGGCGGGCGACCAGCACGCCGTCGGCGGTGCAGACGAGGTCGAGCTCGATGTCGTCGGCACCCATCGCGATCGCCAGCCGGTAGGCGGCGAGGGTGTGCTCGGGGCGGTAGCCGCTGGCGCCGCGATGCCCCACCACGGCCGGGGTCACCTCCAGCGAGGCGGTACGGCGGGCGAGGAACTGGCCGGAGGTCACGGCGGCGATGCTCCCCGGCCCACCCGGCCGGTCGGTGTCGTGGAGGTGAATGCCCGATGATGGCCGGATGGACCTCAGCTACCGACCGGCCATGGACCACCTCGACCTGCTCGGCGCCCCCGTGGCGGCCGCGCTCGGCCGGTGGGCGCACGCGGACCAGGTGCAGGTCGCCGAGATCGACCCCGACCTGGCGGACACGGCCGCGATGAGCGAGGCCTACGGGTTCTCGATGCTCGACAGTGCCAACTGCGTCGTGGTCAGCGGCAGGCGGGCAGGTGAGGAGCGGGTGGCGGCCTGCATGGTGCGGGCGGACACCCGGGCCGACGTCAACAACCTGGTCAAGCGGATGCTCGACGTGCGCAAGGCCTCGTTCCACCCGATGGAGCGGGCCGTCGCGGAGACCGGGATGGCCTACGGCGGGATCACACCGATCGGGCTCCCGGAGCCGTGGCGGCTGCTTCTCGACGCC